>JAQSWN010000009.1 GCA_029266615.1 Polyangiaceae bacterium | reverse complement strand
AGGTGTTCATGCTGGGTCTCGACGGCTATCAGGACGACGCGGAAGCCGCGGACTATTGGATCGACGACGTCTCCGTCACCTCGAAGCGCATCGGCTGCAATCCCGCTGCGCCTTGACCCAACTGCGTAGGGTGAGTGAGGCACCGCCGAGGTCGGGGCATGCTGGAAAGTTCCTCGAGGACGGATGGTGGCAGTCCACGAGATTCTCGTCCGACCGATCAGTACCGTCAGCGCCATTACTAAGCATGAGTTCGAACGGTGACCGTGAGGGATTGACGTGAGGCGCCCCATGGCGGTTTTAGTGCTGCCTCTCGCGCTCGCCTGCACGGCCTCGATCGGTGAGGGGCCTGGTAGCGACGCGGGCCCCATCGGAAACGCTGCCAGCGGCGCCGGCGGTACCGCAGGCAGTAACGGCGTTGGCGGCAACGGCGTCGCAGGGTTCGGTGGCTCCAGCGTTGACCCGGAGAGCAGCGTGCCCGGCCGCACGCCCATGCGGCGACTCACTCTAACCGAGTTTACCTACACCGTGCGCGATCTGCTTGACGAAGACGTCAGCAGCCTCGCCGCGAGCTTTCCGGCCGACGGTCGCAGCACCGACGGATTCGACAACATCGCGGCCTCGTTGGGCATCGCGACCAACCAGCTCGACGTGTTCGAGCGTGCCGCTGATGCTCTCGCCATGCGGGCCGTGACGCCCGGCTCGGCGGGCAGGCAGCGCCTTGCCGTCTGTGCGGACTGGGCCGACGCTGACTGTCGCCGCAAAGTCTTGCAAGCCTTCGCCGACAAGGCCTGGCGCCGCCCAACGACCCCGGCCGAGGTCGATCAACTGGTGGCGCTCGGGGCGAACGCCGGGGCTGCCCCCGACGAGCAAGTGGCGCTGGCAGTACGCGGCATATTGCTAGCCCCACAATTCTTGTTCCGCGTCGAAAGACTGCCGCCTGCGGGTACCGCCGGCCGGTACCGCGTGAGCGCGCACGAGCTCGCCACGCGTCTATCGTACTTCCTCTGGAGCAGCATGCCCGACGACGCGCTCACACAGAGCGCGTCGGCCGGCACGTTGACGAGCCCCGCGGATGTCGCTCGCGAGGTTTCGCGCATGCTGAACGACGAAAAGGCCTCGGGCCTGACGAAGAACTTTGCGGCGCAGTGGCTGGCGTTGCGCGGTCTAGACGGCGATCACACGGTCGACGCAGCGTTCACGGACTTTACTCCCGCTCTCGCGGGCTCGATGACGAAGGAGACGCTGAGCCTGTTCGACCACGTACTCTCGGACAGCTTGCCAGTCACCGAGCTTCTCACGGCAAACTACGGTTTCATCGAGGAGCCCCTCGCCAAGTTCTACGGCGTTTCAGTGACAGGGGGGCGAGCCGAGCTGGGCGCGACCGAACGGCGAGGCGTCCTGGGTCAAGCATCGCTGTTGACGTTGACCTCGTATCCGAACCGCACCTCTATCGTGCGACGCGGCATGTGGGTACTCGAGAACTTGCTGTGCACCGAGCCTCCCCCCGCGCCCCCAGACTTGAAAATCGAGGAGCCGGATATCACCAAAGGCACTTTGCGCGAGCGCATGGCTAGCCACCGCACTAATCCCAGCTGCGCTGGCTGTCACAACCTCATGGATCCCATAGGCTTGGGTCTCGAAAACTTCGACGCGATTGGGCGTTACCGCACAACGGAGAATGGCGAGCCGATTGACGCCAGCGGCACCTACCCTGGGGGGCGCACATTCAACAAGCCAAGCGAGCTGGCAAGCCTGCTCGCCGAAGATCCGCGCTTCGTGACCTGCGTCACGGACAAGCTGCTCGCCTTTGGGCTCGGACGAGTTTTGAGCTCTGGCGATGAGGCTGCCGCAAGCGCGGTCTCGCACGCACTGGGCGACAAGCCATCTCTGCGCGACTTGATCGTGAACACGGCGCAGAGCCAAGTTTTTGCAGAGCAAGAGGTGGAGCCGTGAATCATCGATCCTCGCGTTTAGGGCGACGTGCGTTCATCAGCGCTAGCGGCGCGGCCGTGATTGGCCTGCCGCTATTCGAGGCGTTCGACCCGAAGTTGGCACGCGCCGCCAGCGGCACTCCGCGCTTCATCGGGTTCTACGTGGCGAACGGCAAGCACATGGCAGCCTGGAAGCCGGCCACCGACGGCGCCGACTACGCGCTTACGCCCAGCTTGATGCCCCTCAGTGCGCTCAAGGCGAAGTTTTCGGTGATCACGGGGCTGCAAAATAAGGGGGCCATGCGTCAAGTCGGCGGCGACCATGCGCGCGGAACCGGCTCGTTCTTCACGTGCTCGAACATTCATACCGCCTCGGAGATTTCCTCCGGCACACCGCCCAACGGCATCTCGCTAGATCAGGTGATCGCGGACGCCGTCGGCAAAAGCTCGCGCATCGCGTCGCTTCAGCTGGGGCTCACCAACCAAGGTCGCGACCAAGGCTATGGCTCCGAGTTCATCCAGAATATCTCCTTCGACAAAAACGGGAAATTCAAGCCTAAAACCGTGCAGGTTGGCAGCGCCTTCGACACGCTGTTCCAAGGGTTCGATCCCAGCGCTAGCGAGGCCGACGTCGAGCGGCGCCGCAAGCTCAAGGCGAGCGTGCTCGACTTCTCGGTCGAGCAAGCCAAGGCGCTATCCCCGACCATTAGTCGCAGCGACAACCTCAAGCTCGACCAATACTTGACGAGCGTGCGCGAGCTCGAGCAACGACTTCAAAACGATTCAGGAGCGGGCGGTGCGGTATGCTCAGGCGCGACCAAGCCGAGCAATCCGATGGCGGTTCCAGATCAAGTCAAAGCCATGCTCGACCTGATGGTGCTGGGTCTTCAGTGTGATGCCACGCGCGTCATCACCTATATGCTGGGCAACGGTGGCGACGGCGCGATCAACGGCTTCCCGTGGCTCGGCATCTCTGACCACCATCACGCCATCGCTCACCATCAGAATCAGCAGGCCAACTTTACCAAGCTGATGAAGGTCAACCTCTGGGAGGTCGAGCAGCTCGCGTACCTGCTAGGCAAGCTGGACGCCATCGACGAAGGAGGAGCGACGCTGCTCGACAACACGCTCGTCTTGTACTCGAGCGAAATCTCGGACGGTAACCGGCACAATCATGACGATCTGCCGGTGCTGCTGGCGGGCGGAAGCAGCCTCGGCGTGAACAGCGGGCAACACCTCCGCTACGACAAGAGCCCCATCGCTTCACTATTCCTCTCACTCATCCACGCTATGGGCGCCACCAGCGTGACGAAGTTCGGCGACGACGGAACGGCGACGTTGCCAGGGATCATGGCATGATCGAGCGGCGGGCCCGGGGCGCACTTGAGGCGCCCGTCCGCTCGTGCTTGTTCCTCGGCGGTCACCCGTAGATCGGCGGCGGGCGGAACCTCGGGTATCGGCCGCGGTGTGCGCCCCAAGGCGAATCTGTGCGTAAGCCGGGCGGCCGTGCCGCATTTGAGAGGTGAGCGAGAAAGGTATGAAAGCGACTTTGAACATGTACGGGCCGCGGCGGTTGAGCGGCAGTAATGCGCTCGTGGCGTGGCTTTCTTTGAGCCTGGCCGCCTGTTCGTCGGACGGCGATCATGCTGCGAGCACCCCCGTCGTTGCGGGCTCGAGCGGTGCGGCTGGCGGAGCCGCGACGCCCCCGAGCGGTGGGGGGGGCGCGGCGACAATGGAACCCGGCGCAGGCGGCACGGCAACGAGCGCAGCTGGTGCTGGAGGCGGAGCGCCACCCAGCAGTGGCGGCACGGCTGGTGCGGTGGCCGGGGGCACGGGCGGTGCGACGCACTCGGCGGGAGCGGGTATGTCCGGCAGCGGCGGAAGTGCGGGTGATGGCGCAAACCCCGAGCTGGACGCCCTGCTGCGCGAAGGTATCGGAGACGTGGTTCGTCCACCGCCTTACGAGTACGGTGCTTACTCTAAAAAGCGGGATGACGTGCCTCACGGCACGGTCAAGCAGTTCAGCTATAAGGACGATACTTTCTGGCCCAGTGCTCCCGCTCGAGGGATAAAGGTGTTCGAGCCGGCGCAATACGAAGCAGGCCAAGAGGTCGCACTTGCCGTGTTCTGCGACGGGACGGCGAGCTGGGCGTACCTGACCGATGACGCGGACGGCGGCAGTTATCGGACACGTCACGTCCTGGACAACCTGATGGCGGAGGAGCTGATCCCGCCTTTCATTGGCGTCTTCATTGGCAATGATGGGGATGGTGGCAACCGTCAGGCAGAATACGGGCCGTTGACGGACAAGAATGCCCGCTTCTTCGTGGAAAGGGTTCTGCCGGAAGTCAGCAAGCGATATGGCTATAAATTTACGAGCGATCCAAACCTGCGCGCGGTGATCGGGGAAAGTTCCGGAGGCATCGCCGCATTCACAGTGGCTTGGCAGCGCCCAGATTGGTTTCGCCTTGTCATGAGCCACAGCGGCAGCTTCGTGAATCTGGGCAATGGCGGAGACCGTTACCCCGACATTATTCGCATGACCGAGGAGGCGAAGCCGCTGCGCCTTCACCTAGAGGGGGGCCGAAAAGATAGCAACGGCGGCGGAAGGCAGCACCCGGCGATGGCCGCAGCCCTCAAAGCGAAGGGCTACGCTTACCAGTGGCTCGACACCACTGAAGGCACTCACGGCGGGCTCAATGGCAACACGACCTTTCCGGAGGGGCTGATCTGGTTGTGGAAGGGTTGGAAGTACCGATAGCCGCCTTCAGCTCCGGTCGAGCCTGGCTCCGACGACGAGGCCGCCGCGATTGGAGTTCCCAGATCTTCTCGAAGAATCCGGGAACTCCAGGACGCAGCGTGTGCGTCGATCAGAACTGGGTGAAGAACTTCCAGGACTCCACCGGGACCCAGGTCTTCGACAGGTTTTCACCGTTCCCGTCGTCGTAGGGAAATTGCCAATGTCCACCGTCGAAGGTGCAGACCTTGACGGGGTAGCCAGCCTTGCAACCCTCCAGATCAACGCAGATATGCCGGCGGGGGTCCCCCTGTTTCCACGTCCTTAGGCTGGCCGGAACCGCACATCCGTTGTCGGCGGCCTTCTCCAAGGCGATGTACTTCGCGCCGCGATTGTTTCCGCCATCCCAAGGGCAGGTGGTGTCGCTCATGCCCGTCGTCTGCATCCATGGAATAGGATCCTTGAGCTTCGGCGCGGGAAGCCAGATATTGAAATTCGCGGGAGCCAACGCGACGCCGGCACGGAATTGCTTCTGATGATTCGTGGAGAGCGAGTAGGTAATCATCCCGCCGAAGCTCATGCCGGTAACGAAGACGCGCGTGGTGTCGATGCACAGACTATTCTTAGCTAGGCCGGTGATGTCATCGAACAAGGCGTGATCGGACTCGTCCCACCGCTCGATAGCTTGCGGCGCGATGAAGATGGCGGGGTCGTTGGCGGCGGTCGCCTGGGTTTTAAGGCCGAAATAGTTCCAACCGGCCACGTCCTCGGCTCGGCCACCCAACCCGTGCGACGCGTAGAACAGCCGGTACGGCTTCTCGGGGTCGTAGTTTGCAGGAATGTCGATGATATAGGCGCGCTCTCTGCCGCCGCTCATGATGGTCTTCTTGCCAGCCGTAATCGTGGGGGCCTTCCCGCACCCGGCGCTCTTGACCGGAGGGTTCTTCAGCCCGCCGCCCGTGGAGCCATTGCCACCGCCCGACTGACCGCCAGTCTCACCGCCACCATTGCCGCCGGGGCCAACACCGCCAGACCCCGACCCCGCCGGCCCTGTACCGGCGGAACCTGCCTCGGCGCTGCCGGTTCCCGCTGCCGTGCCGCCGCTCGCTCCGGCGACGCCGCTACCGCCGGTCCCTGCCGCGCCGGCACCAGCCGACGGGTCCGAGTTGCCGCCGCCACTGCCCGCGGCATCGCTACCACCAGCGCCTGTCGTTCCCCCCATGCCATACGGGCCGTCCGAGCCCGAATCAGATGCGCAGGACAGTGCCAGGGAGCTCCAAACGACGAGCCCGAGCCGGGCCAAGGCGTGCTTTTGCATGAGGTCTCTTTTCCGTAGCGGATCAGGAATCGGCGCGTTGCCGACGCGCGTGGGACACGACGCGCCACGTACGCGTACCCAGGAAGTGAATTCAGCGGGCAACGCGGTGTAGGTCGCGCAGCACCCCTCTAATGGGAGGGTGAGCCCGAAACGGGCGGCAATTTCTTTGGCGACGGCAGGAAACCGCGCTCGGTCGTGAAGCCGCGTTCGGGTCAGGGGGTGAGCGTGCAGCCGCTACACTCGGGGGCAAACCAATCCGTGAAGCCGGCGCCGAGCGCGCTGGAGGTAACGGCGACTGCAGTTTCCGCGAGCGGGTTCTTGATCGCATACGCGGTGTCGCCCAGCGCCAAGGTCCCGGCCCGCTCGAAGCGGCACCCCGCGAAGCTGAGCCTCCCATTGCCGAGGGATGCCGGGCCCGGAGAGAAGCTGAACGAGATCAGCGAGACCATGGTCGACGTGACGGGCGCAGCGCCCGGGGCATCCGCAAACGCCAGCAGGGTGGAGCGACTGATCTGGACGTCGTGCGCGATCGCCCACGAGCTGAGGAGACCAGGGGGTCCGAGCGCCAGCACGGAGTCTTCGATGCGCACGACGCCACCGGGCGCGTCCAGGCGAAGAGTCGGTTCGGTCATCGTGAGTCGGCGCAGGCTCACGCTCGAGCCTTCGGTTGCTTCGACTTCGACGTCGCCAGCGCCGGCGTGCACATCCTCGACCTCGACGTCCATGCGATAGCTGCCGTCGAAAGCAGGGATGCGAGCGCCAAGCCACAAGCCGGTCCCTTCCGTGGCGGTCGCGTCCAGGTCCCTAACCCGGAGCACCGAAGCGCCACCGTAAAGAGTCAGGGCATCCCTCCACAGCTCGCTCGCGCCCAAATGACACACGGTGACGTTCGAGTCGGGCCCCACGAAAAGTCCACTGCTCGTCCCCGAGGTTAGCGCGACTCGCTCCAAGGTCGCGCGCAAAGCGCCCTGGCTTGGTTCCCGGTTGAGCACGACCAGATGAGCCTCGTCGATCTCGTGATCGCGGTATGGCCCCTGCTCCTCACGCCGGCCGTCGATGGTGAGGCCTTCGACGAGGGTCGGCGCGGACGCCTCCACCCCTGAGTGCTGGACTCGCAAGGTCACCGTGATCGGGGCCGAGAGCGCGGGCCGACGCCAACGCACGCCGTGAGCCGATAGGGTGGTTCCGGGGCTCATCGTCACGCTCGAGATGTCGTAGTCGCCGGGGGCCATGACGACCACGGCGCGCCCCAGCTTTCCCGCCTGATCCAGCACGGCCTGCAGCGCGACACTCTGATCACCGACCACGTCGGGTCGAACGCCCTGCTCACGCGAATCGAGCAGCGCCGAGCGATCGTTGTCGGCGATGGTTACTTCGATGCTACCGAGCGTGGACTCGACGCCGCCGGTCGCGTCCTCGAAGCGGAGCTCGAAACGTTCATCGCGCTCCGCGAGCTCGTCGTCCGTGATGTAGATGGGAACGTGCGTCTCGCTCGCGCCGGCCGCCCATTCCACCCGCCCATCCGCGGCCCCGAAATCTGGCGCCTGGCAGTCGTCTTGCGCGTCCACCCCGACCAAGCGGTAGGCGAGCGAGAAGCGGAGGTCCCGAGGCTGCGCGAGCCGAAGCGGAACCTCGACGAGGCCCGCTCCTTCGTCAATCACCAGCCGCGAGCTCGAGACGAGGCCGACCGTCGTGAACACTTCGTCCGTCAGGGGACCGCAGGCCGAAGCGGCGAATGATACCAGGGCCGTGGTCGCGTGCGGCCAGCGCGCCTTCATGGCCCGCCGAGCTCGCGCAGCCGTTTCGTGAACAACGGAGCGTCGAAAGCTCCAGGGTGAGCGGCGAGGTACTGCTGGATCGCGCGGCGCTCTTCCGCGCCCCTCCCGAGCGCCCGGAGCGCGCGCGCCTTCCCTGCCAGCGCTTCGGGCACGAGCGTACCCCCGTCACGCAAGTAGCCTTCAAAACGGCCCAGCGCGCGTTGCGCCTGGCCGAGGTCCAACTCCAGCTTGCCCATCGTCACGAGCACGGTGCGCGCCTCGGCGCTCGCCGGGTAGGTGGTGCGGAGCTGCTCGTACAACATCAGCGCCTGACGTGGCCTCGAGCGAGCAAGCTCCCGGCGTGCCTGCTCGAGCAGCGAGGTCGCGCTCGGCTTTTCCCTCGGCATACCGCTGACGGCGGCGGCGGTTCCGCCGAGCGGCGCTGCGAGCCGCCGGGTCTCGCCGGCGACGATTTCAGTCCACGCCGCGCTTTCGGCGCCGCCCGGGTGTCGCCAGACGACGCGGTGGGTACCGGCGCTCGCAAAGATTTGCAGAGGGAGAGGCAGCGGCTCTTCGTCGTCGATGCTTGCGTGGAGCTCGCCCGAAGTGGCCGCCGCCAGATCGAGCACTCCGAGCGCCGCCCCCGACCAAAGTCGCCGAGGCGCGCCGAGGGCGAGCAAGCGCGCTTCTTCGCCGCGCCCTACTGCGGTCGGCACCAACGGGCCCGAGGCGGGAGTGATGACCACACGTGAGTGCGCGTCCACGAGCGCGTGTTGGCTCGGACCGCGGGCGACCTCGACCGTCCCTTCTACGACGATGACGTCAGTCACATCCGTTTCGCGCCGCACGGCGTAGGTCGTACCGCGCGCCAAGGCGGAAACATCGGCCGTAACGAAGGAAAAAGAGCTTCCGGGAGCTCTTGGCGAGAGCGTCGCGAGCGCAGTTCCTCGCGCGACGCGCAGCCGTATGCTCGCAGCTTTCAGCGATTCGAGCTGGATCGCGGTGTGGGCGGCGAGGCACACGTCGATGCCCGGATCGATCGTCAGGCAGGCACGGCCCTCACCCGTCGTCACGCTCTCTCCTTCGTTGAGAGGGCTCCGCCCGACACTGGAGTGCCGCGAGGGGACCTGCACTTGTCCTGCAGTGAGCAGGAGCTCCGCACGGGCAAAGCTCTGAACCACCGGCGCCTGAGACTTGGAAGGTAGCGCTACGGACGGGGACGGCGACGGTCGACGAGCGATCACGGCCAGAGCGCTCGCGGCCGCCAGCAGCACCGCCGCAACCGCGTAGCGTGCGACTCGGGGTCGCGGCGCGGGCGAGGCGGGCGCGTCCGGAGCGCCTTCGCTCGTCGTGGTCACGAGGCGTAGACGAGGTGACCCCCTGAGGGTCTCGAGCGTGCGATTGACGAGAGTCGGTGAGACGGCGTCCTCGGGGGCCGCGCCGCGCGCACGGAGCTCGGCGAATAGCTCGAGCTCCTTTCGTGCGACCGGGTCGTACTCGCCCTGCGCAAGGCGGGCTTGCTCTTCCTCGGGAGTCAGCCTTTCCCCGCCTGCCCAGCGAGTCTGCAGGTCGTTCCAACGGCGGTCACGACTTGTCATGGCTCGTGCCTCCCGTCATCCGAGCCTCGGCGGCGAGCAGCCTACGGAGCTGCTTGCGCGCCATCACGAGCCGATCTTTGACGGTTCCGGGCGGAGTCCCCGTCAGGTCCGCGATCTCTTCGACCGTGTAGTCGAGCGCATGGTGCAGCACGAAAGCCTGGAACCTTTCGTGAGAGAGTCGCTTGAGGAGAGTTTCGAGGCTCACCTCTTGGACGGAGCTTTGAGGGCTGGGGGCGCCCCACGGTAGCCAGTCAGCTGGGACCCAGCGTTCGAGCAAGCTTCTTCGGCTGCGCTCGCGCCGCGCCGACCGCAGAGTCGTGCGCACCGTGACCCGCTCCGCCCAGCGCTCGAGGCTCGTGGCCACGCGGAAGCTGGCGGCGCTCCTCAGGATTTCGATGAGGGCGGCCTGAGCGGCGTCATCCGCGTCCGCTGCGCTTCGGCAGAGTAGTCCGGTCACTTTGCGCACCCGCGGGGCAAGCCGCTGAGCGACCAAGCGCTGAGCTGAAGGCTCATTTGCGGCTACGGCAGCCATGAGCTCCACGTCGGCTTGTGCATCGGGAGAAGTGACCAAGCTTTCAACTCGGTCTCCAATGCCCTTCACCGGTGCGGGGCGGTCGGAAGAGGTGTAATTTTTCACCAGGCGGACCTCAGTTGGTCGCTACCTCCAGACCGAGCTGAGCGAACGCCACCGCAGGCCAAGCGGTCTCAGACCACGAGATATTGCTGCTTTTGGCCGTGAACTGCAGGCTCCGCCCGAAATACATGCCACCCGTGACGAGCTCTACGGAGAGGGGGCGCAGCAGCGTGTGCCGTAGCCGGAAGGCCACCACTCCACCGAACCGATAGAGCGCCCGTGCGTCGGTCCCGAGCGCTCCTGCCGCCGGCGTCGCGTCATAGCGAGATACCCGCTCTGCCACGAAACCCGCCTCTGCTGCGAACGAGAAGGTCGGCGCTCGGAAGACAGGCCCCACTGCGACGCCGACGAGCGAGCGTGCGACGCGAAAATCACCGAGGGGGCTCCGAAGGAGGGCGGGCAAGAACGCCATGCCGAACACCCGCGCCTCGGCACGACCATCCAAGCTAACCCCGAGCGCCAACGCGGCGCCCAGCATCGTCGGGGCCTTGGGTGAGAAGGAGGCGACGCTGGCGCCGAGCTGGCCGCGCACTCCCCAAGGCTCACGGCGAGCCGTGGCCGGAGCCGGCGTCGCCTCGGGTCCCGAATCCTTCTCTGGGGAGGGCAGACGCGGCTCCGACGGATCTCCGACCACGGCCGCCAGCGGCATCGACGCGACCTCGAGCCCCTCGCGCAGGGCGCCCGCCGCCGACAGGACGATACTCGCCACCGCCTCGACGCTGGCGGCGTCGTCGCGAATGCCGCCCGGCAACGCGCGCACGATGGCTCGGCCGCGCGCGGCGTCGATAATGACGAGGCGCCAGCCTTGCTCGCTCCGGCCATCCAGCAGGATCACGGCGAGCACCCGCCGCGAGAGAGTCGCTTGACGGGCCCACGCGGACAGAGGCTCCGCAGCTGGACGTTCGACGAGGGATAGACTCATGCCCCCAAGCTCCGCTCCGAGGAGCGAAACGAGGCTGCCCTGCGCAGGTTGGGCGCTGCTCCCGATGATTCCGAAAACCACCTCCGTGCGCGCGACCAATGGTTCTGACGCGACGACCGCCGGCGGCTCGGCCTTCGCCTCAGCCGCTACGAGCCCGACGGCAGCAAGCAACATACTCATCTGTGCCGGGATGTAAGGGCGTGCTTTCACGGAACCTGCTCTGGAATCGACGCTCGCCGAAGCGATAGTTCCGACCGTCTCGTGCCTCTGAAGTACCTACAGGCGGCGCACGACCCGCATCTACGGCCAGATAGACGGGAAGCACCTTGCCACAGAAAAGCAAACCTCCGCGGGCTTTCCGATGAAGGCTCGTTACTGGCGCAGCCGCGTTTTCACCCGTGCTTGTCGCCATTCTCGAGTGATTGCACGGTCGGGCAAATAGATCCGACCGCTTCACGGAGGTCAGGGCCATCTTGCGAAGGTGACACCGCGACGGAGCCCAACCCCGCCGGCGTGATGCGGTCGACGCAACGAAGCAGATCGGCGGGTGACGCCGTTCGCAGATTCGTGCCGCGTCCGGTTCCAAGTTGAGACGCACCGCTTTCGACATCATCCAGGAGCAAGGTCTCGTGACGACAAGACGGACAGACGAAGCGGCGCGCGCCAACACGAACGTTGCATGGCTGGCGGCAGCAGCAGCAGCTTTGCTCACTGCCGCCGGTTGCGCGGGCTCACCCTCGGATGCTGGTGGTGACGGCGCCTCCGGAAACGGTGGCTCCACTGCGGGTGCAGCGAGTGGAGCGGGCCCTTTCGCATCAGGTGGCAACCAGGCGAACGGAGGAAGTGGCGCCAGCGCGGGAACCGTAGCCACGGGCGGCAGCGCGACCTCCGGGGGCCAAGCCGCAACGGGAGGCTCGGGCGCCGCGGGGGGTGGCAGCAGTGGTGCGACCGGCGGCGCGAACGCCGGCATCGGCGGAGTCGCGGGGATGGGCGGAACAGGCCTCGGTGGCGGTGGTGGTGGTGGTGGTCCGGAGACCGTGCCGTGTTCGCCTGCGCGCCCTCACGCTTCCGGAAACTCGACCATCACCCTGCAGTCGGGCGGGACCAACCGTACCTACCTGCTACATGTCCCGCCCGGCTACGACGGCAGCAAGCCCTTACCGCTCGTGCTCGATGTCCACGGCTACACGTCGTTCGCCAGCGAGCAGATGATGCGGAGCAAATGGGACAAGATGGCCGACAAGGAAGGCTTCGTTTTGATCGAGCCGGAAGGCGTCAACAAGTCCTGGAATGCCGGTAGCTGTTGCGGCGGCAACAACCAGGACGACGTGAAGTACTTCCGCGACGTGGTCGCCAAAGCAACCGCGGACCTTTGTATCGATAAGAAGCGCGTCTACGTCAGCGGCCATTCGAACGGTGGCGCCATGACCCACCGCCTGGCTTGTGAAGCCGCAGACATTTTTGCGGCGGCAGCGCCGGTGTGCGGCTGGGTCACCGTCAACAACTGCGCCCCTTCGCGACCGATACCCGTGTTGTCGATTCGAAGCTTGAACGACGGGACCGTCAAGATCGAGGGCGCCGACGCAGACGTCAACGAATGGCTTTCCAATAACGAGTGCGCGAAGGACCAAGTGACGACGAGCGGCGTTTGCAAGACCTACAAGTCCTGCGAAGCCGGTACTCAGGTGATGGATTGTCGCCCGCGCGGGGGCCATGATTTTTACTACGGGAACAACCCCGACAACTACTTGGTCCCCGACAACGCGTGGCCCTTCTTCAAGCAATTCTCACTCCCCTAAACCCGGCCCGAGAAGCCGAAGGTGACGCGACGGAGTCGGTTGGAAGGACTCGCTTGAGATTTGGCCCTGCATCCGTGTCACCCCTGACGAGCCCCATCGGCGGCACGGCAGGGTCCGAGGCGGGCGGACGTCCAGCGGCTTCGGTGGGCACAGCGGAGCAAGCGCGTTCGGCGGCAACTCCGGAACGAGCGGAGCAGGCAGCAGCAGCGGGGGAAAGGTGGGAGCACCCTCATGTCCCCCGTGCCGCTCGACCAGGCGTTGCTGTCCAGACGCCTCGAGCTCCCAGGTAGAAGCCGAGCTGGCGCGCGTCGTCGTACCGACCGTGCGATTAGCGCCCGGCGGTTTTCGCAGCACACGTTCAGCGCCAACGTGCGCGACGAGATTCACGACGACTATACGCGCCCCCGACTTCGATCGCCGAATTTCTGCAGTAGCTCTCGCGCAGCGCCAAGCGGTTCGAAATCCCACCGCCGAGCGGTGCAAAAAGTTCCGACCGGCTACTTTCGCATCCCCCCATAGAGGAGGCATGGCGCGGAGATGCCTCAGGCCAGATGGCAGGGTCAGCCACTCCAAGCGACGAGGGCGCTTCGATGTCGCTCGCCGCTAGTACGTGCGCGGTCGTCGTGGCGCAAGACGGCGGTGCCGCCTTCGGCAGCACGCCCGTTGCTCGCGCGCGCGACTTCGAACGGGTGTACGATGATCACTTCGAAAATGTCGGTCGATGGATCCGCGCGTTCGGCGGCCGCTCTTCCGATGTTGCCGACATCACCCAAGAGGTGTTCATCGTGGCTTTTCGCCGCCTACCGGAATTCGACGGGCAGAATTTTCGCGGTTGGCTCTTTCAGATCACCAGAGGGAAGATGCGTGATTATCGACGACTAAAGTGGGTGAAGCACTTCTTCACGGAACGAACGAAGGACACATTCGAATCGGCCGCGATGGGCGCCGATCAGCTCGCGCTGCTGGAGAACAAGGAGAAGCAGGCGCTGCTGGACCGGATTTTGAGACGACTGCCCACGGATCACCGGGTCGCGTTCGTCCTGTTCGAGCTCGAAGGGCTGACCGGCGCAGAGATCGCCGAGGCCCAACGAGTTCCCATCAATACGGTCTGGGCGAGAATTCATCGAGCTCGGCGGAAGCTCCAGTCCTTTGCCGCGCGCGAGCGTTGAACCGCTCATGGCGGCTCGCCTTCGCAGGCCTGGGCGTCGGCCTCAACTATGCCGAAGACCGGGCATGGACTTCCTGTTCCGCCCGCGGCTCGGTCTAGACGTGGGTCGGCCGCTCCGGCCGCCTTCAAGCTTCGCCACCCGCGCTGCATGGTCGCGCTTCCAGGTACGTCATTCTGCCCCGCCGCTCACGTGAGGTTGAGCGCGCGTCATTTGCCCAATTGTGGAAGGTGGGGACGCCATCGCTGCACTAACACGAGTGACATGGCGGCTTCGTTCGGGAGCGGGACTACGGTCGTGCCCCACGGCACGCATGCGGGACGGCGGGGCAGTTGCCACGTCATTAACCGCATGACGAACGTGGAACGAAGATCCGCATCGGGCAGCAACGAGGAGGAACAATGGGATACCGAATTTTCGCGTCTGCACTGTCGCTGTTTGCGTGTTTTGGCTGCGGCTCCGCGGAAGAGAGCGAGAACGTGGCTGAATCGCAGGAGGCGATCACGTTGGTGAACAACAAAGTGCTGCGACAGAACGCCGGGGGCAAATGCATCGAAAGTTACATTGGCGGGTTCAAGGCGGTGAACTGCGTGCAGCCCTATCCGGCCAACAAGAAATGGATCTTCGACGGCAGCACCGCGACCGGGTTTCGCGTGAAAATCGTCAACGGTGGACCATGCATTACGGCCAGATATGGTTCGGCGATGAATGACACGCTGATCCAGACGTTCAATTGCGCTCTGGAGCCGTACTCGATGTGGAAGGTTTTGCCCGGCAGCGGCTCGTTGGCGGAGAACACCTTTCAGCTCCAGAATGTGAACTATCCGGGCCGGTGCATCGCGGTCGATGGGTCAGGCTACCTGCGCCTGAGTGCCTGCGTGAACACCTTCCCGGCGGCGGATGCGCAGCGACTCCTCCTGGACGAGTTCTGAGCGCTGCACTTGCTCAGCGGCGCGTCGAGGTACCGGCGAGCTCGGCGACCAGAGTGACGAGCTGCGCCGGTTCGGCCGGTTTGGTCAGGTGCGCTTGGTAGCCGGCCTCTAGCGCGCGAGCGCGATCCGCTCCCCGCGCGAACGCGGTTAGCGCCAAGGCGGGGGTGGTGCCACCCTCCGCGGGGCCGAGCTCGCGCACACGGCGAATGAGGTCGTAGCCGTCCATGCCTGGCATTCCGATATCGCTGACCAGGACCGCGGGCGGCGACCGGCGCAACGCTTCGAGGGCTTGGGGCGCGGAGGCGGCGATGGCGACGACCGCGCCGCATTCCTCCAGCACGAGCTGCACGAGCTCGCGCGCATCCGGCTCGTCGTCCACGACCAGTACCCGAACGCCAGAAAGGCGAGATGCAGCGGGCCGCAACGGAGCCGGAGTGGCGTGGCGAACCCGTGAAGGTCGCTCCTCGCCACTCTCCGGCGCGGCCGCGCCGAGAGAAGCCGGCAGCGAGACGACGAAGCGCGCCCCGAGTCCGACTCCCTCGCTGGAGGCACTCACCTCCCCGCCGTGGAGCTCGACGAGCTGCTTCACGATCGCCAAGCCGAGCCCCAGGCCTCCGTGGCGTCGCTTCGTCGTTCCGTCCGCTTGGCGGAAGCGATCGAAGACGTGGGGAAGAAAATCGGGGCGGATGCCCTCGCCGGAGTCTTCGACGACGAGGCGCGCCTCCTCCGCGGTGCGTTCGAGCCGTACGCGGACCCAGCCGCCCCGGGGCGTGAACTTGACCGCGTTGTTGAGGAGGTTCCAAGCCACTTGCTGCAGCCGGATCGGATCGCCGAGGAGCGGCGCGACGGCCGCGTCCACCACTTTCTCCATGCGCACGCCCTTGGCGTCTGCGCCCGGTTTCACCGCTTCACAGGCCGCGTCGACAAGCTGCGTCAAATCCACGGGCTGCACGTCGAGCGGGATCCGGCCGGATATGATGCGACTCATATCCAGCAGGTCTTCAATCAGTTTGGCCTGAGCGCGCGCGTTGCGTTCGATGACTTGAACCCCGTCGCGTACGAGCTTTTCATTCAGGGTGCCGCCCCGCATCATGGTGCTCCAGCCCAAGATCGCGTTCAGCGGGGTGCGAAGCTCGTGCGACAAGGTCGCCAAGAACTCGTCCTTGAGACGTCCCTCTTCCTCGGCGCGTTCGCGAGCCGCCTTTTCGGAGGCGAGTAGTTGCTGTCGCTCCGCGAGCAGCCGCTGTTGCTCGCTGATGTCCGTGTTGGTGCCGAACCAGAGCGCCAAGTTGCCGAAGCTGTCGTGTACGGGCGCGACCCGCATGAGAAAGGGCCGGTAAATTCCGTCCGCGCCCCGCATGGCGAACGTCATGTCGAAGGTGTGGCCGCTCGCGATCGACGTCTGCCAGCGCTGCATGACCGCCGGCAAGGCTTCGGGCTCCACGAGGCCGTGCCACCCATGCCCCTCCATCTCCTCGGGCCGCGCCGCGGTATACTCGTACCAACGATCGTTGTACCAAAGCACCCAGCCGTCCGGTCGCGCGACCCACGCCAGCTGCGGAATGCTGTTGGCTACTTGACGGAAGCGCTCTTCGCTCTCTTTGCGCTCGGTGATGTCGAGGTACGTCCCGACCAAGCGAGTCCCGCGTCGTTCCACCCCGACGCCCTCGAACTCCGCGCGGGCACGTACCCGAATGGAGCGCACAGCGCCATCCGTACGGACGATGCGCTGCTCGATGTCCAGCTCACCGGTGCCGTCGGGAGACAAGGCGGCCTGCACTTCGGCGAGCACGCGCGCGGTATCTCCCGGGTGGAAGTGGGTCTGCACCCGCGCGAAAGTGAGCTGAGTCTCCGCGTTCCAACCGTAGATGCGTCGGCCCAGATCGTTCACGGTCACCGCGTCGGTAGCGAGATCGATATCGAAGGTGCCAAGTTGGGCGATGTCGATCGCGAGCCGTAAACGTGCCTCGCCTTCTCGCAGCTGAGCCTCCGCCTCCTTTCGCCCGTGGACGTCGATCACGCACCCTACGAACCCCAGGAACTCACCGTCTTGCCCGTAGCGGGGCCGGCCCGTATCGATGACCCACCGGTACGCGCCGTCCGCGCGGCGAAGGCGAAAGTCTATCGCGTAATCGTTGCGGCTCGCGTTCGCGTCCCGAAAGGCAGCGCCAGCAGCTTCGCGATCGTCCGGATGCACGGCGAGCGTCCAGCCAAAGCCCTGACCTTCTTCGAACGATTGGCCCGTGAATTCGTACCAGCCTCGCGACAGAAAGGAGCAATACCCATCGGGCTCGGTCACCCAAAGCATCGAGGGCGCGGTGTCCGCCATCTCGCGGAAGCGCCGCTCACTGTCGCGCGCCGCCATCTCGGCGCGCTTGTTGGCGGTGATGTCGATGGTGATGCCGTCGAAGCGCCGCGGCGCGCCGGCCGCGTCGTAAAATCCGCGTCCGCGGGCGCGGATCCACTTCACGTTGGCGCCGTCGGGCGAGACGGTGCGGTACTCGATATCGTAAGACTCGCGCGTGGCGATGCTGAGCTCGATCGCCTGGCGGGTGGGCTCGCGATCTTCCGGATGCAGACGTTCGTAGAAGATATCGATCGTCACCTCCGCCTCGGGCGGCAGGTGAAAGTGGTCCTTCACGGTCGCGTCCCAAATCAGGCGATCGAACGGCAGCGGGCAGTACCAGACACCGACGTTGGCGCCCTGAACGACGATCTCCATCTGCCGCTGATTGTGCTCGAGCTGCTCCTCCGCGAAGCGGCGGGCGGTGATGTCACGAATCGTCAGCAGGCCCAAAATCACTCGCCCATCGTCGCCCCGCACGCAGGCGCCGCCATAGGAAAGCTGCTTTTCCCACCCGCTCGCGGCGTGGCGAAGCGAAAGCTCCATCCTCGAAAAAGTCTCGCCTCGAAGGGCCCGCGTCATCGGCCATTGTTCGACCGGCAACAGCTCGCCGGACGGCGCCCGCACCTCGAAGATGGACGAAAATTCCGCTAGCTGTCGCGGCGCTTCGTCACTGCTGCCAAAGTCGTGAATTGCCAACGCGGCCGCGTTCCATTCGATGACCCGCCCCAGAGCGTCGGCGGCCAGGATGCCCTCCGACGCGGTCGCTAGCACCGCTGCGAGCTGCGACAGCTGAAGCTGCTCTTGGTGGCGCGGGACGTCTTTGCGGTCGCGGAGATCGCGCAGCCAAACTACCGCCCCCAACACCGCGCCGTCTCTACCGCAGATGGCGCGGCCGCTGGTAGAGAGGCGCCGAGCGGCACCGTGGCGCGGCACGATGATCAGCTCCGCGCCCTCGAAGCGCCCTTCCCGCAGCGCACGCAGGAAGGGCGCTCGTTCGGGCGCGAGAGCCGTGACCCCATCCGTCTGAACGAGCTCGTAGTAGTCGGTGGGCTCCGCTGGCAGCCGCGGTTCGGGAAAACCATGCATGCTGCGCGCGGCGCCGTTCGCGTAACAGAGGACGCCAGCCGCATCACACGCGACGATGCCCTCCTCCACGCCGTCCAGCACGGCACGGAGCACTTCCGCGGCGGGACTGTCACCAAGCAACGCGTCGAGCGCGAAAGGCTCTTCCGCTGGTGGCGCCGGGTCGGACGCGGGCGTGGCTGCCGAGTCGAGGGAGGAGCTCACACCCTATGGTTAGCGCTCAGCGACGAAGCTGAGAAGGGAGCAAAGATTCACTGTGCGGGATACCGGCATGGCAAAACGCCACGTGCCTAGGCCGCCAGGCAGCTCCATCTGGATGCGCGCGAGGGTTGTCGCGCCAACTGCGATTCGTTGCAGCAGACTTTGCTGAGGGGTCAGCGCAGCGCGTCGAGGGCAGATGTCCCGCTCGCTGTTCAGCGCTCGGTAGAAGGAGACGGCTCGGCGGACGGCTTGAGGGCGCGCTAGGGCACGACCGGTGCGCGTCACCAGCCGGCTCGCAGCCGAATCTCCGACGCTGGCTCCCGCGCGGGCGAGCCCGGCCCGCTGCCGCTGCGACATGCCGCGGCAAATGTGCCATGTTCCGCCGCGTGCCCCGCTGCATCGAGTCCCCGCACGGCGATGTTCGGTTCGAGGCGGCTCTGCGCTGGCTTACCTTGCAAGAGCGGGCTCAGCCGTTGCTCGTCGTGGCGCACTCGCTCGACGCCGCGCGCGACTTGCTGCGCGCGGCCACGCTGAAGCTAAACGCAACTTTCGGCTGGGAGCTCGAGTCGCTCACGTCGCTCACGTCAAAGCTTGCGGCGCTGCCGCTAGCGCAGCGGGGGCTGACGGCGGCGACGCCACTATCGCTCGAGGCAGTTTGTGTGCGGGCGGTCGCGCAGCTGCAATCGCAGGGCCGGTTGGGGCGATTCGCGCACGTGGCCGAGCGCCCGGGCCTGCCGCCCGCATTGCTACGGACCTTCACGGATTTGGCGCTGGCGGACGTGGAGGCCCCGCGCTTGGCGAAGGAGTGTCCGGAGCTGGCGACGGCGTTCGAGCTTTACCGGCAGATGCTGCAGGAGCTGTCCCTCGCGGATCGTTCGGACGTGGTGCGAGCGGCGATGGGCGTGGTTCGAGACCGGGCGGCGGCGGGAGCGCTCCCCGCGGTGTGCCTGTATGATCTAGCTCCCAAGACCAAGCTGGAGCGGGCGCTGGTGAGCTTGCTCGGGTCCGCGACGCCGACTTCGTTCGTCTCGTGCGCGACGGGCGAGACGCCGGAAACTTCGCCGGAGCCGGACGTGCCGGTCAGCAGCACCGCGCTCCAGCGCCTGCAGGCGCAGCTATTCACGTCGAGTGAGGTGCCGGGAACGGACGACGGAACGACGTGCATCTTCAGCGCGCCGGGCGAGTCGCGCGAGTGCGTGGAAATCGCGCGGCGCGTGCTCGAGGAGGCGGCGCGGGGAGTGCCCTTCGATCGCATGGCGATCTTGTTGCGCTCGCCTTACCACTACCGCACCCACCTCGTGGAAGCGTTGCGTCGCGCTTCGGTGCCGGCGCACTTCACGCGCGGTGCGGTGCTGCCGGAGCCGGGTGGACGCGCGCTACTCGTGCTGCTGCGGTGTGCGGCAGAAGGATTGAGCGCGGTTCGGTTCGCCGAGTACCTGTCGCTCGGTGTCGCGAAAGCGGCGACTCACGGCGAGCGCGACCGCGCGGTTCCGCCGCGAATTGCGGATGAGGCCGCGGCGGCGCTGCTAGGCCAACCGCCGACGAGCGCTGTCGCACCTTCCGAGGCGGACGAAGCCGCGATCATTCATCAGTCTCTCTTCCCCCGACGGTGGGAAGCGCTCTTGGTCGACGCGGCGGTCGTCGGGGGAGCCGATCGCTGGCGACGGCGCCTGGCCGGGCTCGAGCAAGAGCTGACGACGAAGGCCTCGCTCGAGGACGACCCAACCCGCACCCACCAAACCTTGGCCGCGCTGCGCGCACTGGGGGCGTTCGCCTTGCCGCTCGTCGAGCAGCTGGCGGCACTGCCTGCGAGCGGCACATGGGGTCAGTGGCTGGAAGCGTTGCGTGAGCTCACGCAGCGCGCGATCCGCCGACCGGAAGCCGTTCAGGCCGTGCTCGCCGAGCTCGACATCATGCGAGACGTCGGTCCGATTTCGCTCACGGAGGTGGCCGCGGTGCTGGAGGAGCGGCTGGGCGAGATCCAAGTACCGGCCGCGACCTCACGCGGCGGGCAAGTTTTGGTTGCCTCGGTCGAGGAAGCGCGCGGGCGGGTGTTCGACGTCGTCTTCGTGCCTGGCTTGGCCGAGAAGCTCTTCCCCCAGCGCGTGGTGGAAGATCCGCTGCTCTCGGACCGGTCGCGCGGGAACGTCGACGCAGGCTTGGAAACGCAGGTCGAACGCGTGCAGCGGGAACGGCAGGCGCTGCGCGTCGCGGTCGGCTGCGCGAAGCAGCGCCTGATCCTTTCCTACCCCCGCTTCGAGAGCGACAAGGCGCGGCCGCGCGTGCCCTCTTTTTACGCGTTGGAGGCGATCCGAGCGGCAGAGGGAGTGCTCCCAGGCTTTGCGGCGCTGGCACGGCGCGCGGATGCGGCGAGCGCCACGCGCATGGGGTGGCCGGCGCCGGAGCAGCCGGAATCCGCCATCGACGAGTCCGAGTACGATTTGGCGACTCTGCGGGTGCTGCTCGGAGGCCGCAAATCGGAGGTAGAAGGCGCGGCTCGCTACCTCGTGACGGAGAACCGCACCCTGGGCCGAGCACTTCAGGCACGCGCGCGGAGGTGGCGACCCGAGTGGCGCAACGTGGATGGTCTGGTGGACCCGTCCGCGGAAGCGCGTGAGGCACTGAAGAAACGCTACGAGGAGCTGCAGGGCCGTGGCTTCTCGGTGACGGCGCTGGAAAAGCTCGCGGCTTGCCCGTATCGCTTCTACCTCGCGACCGTCGTCGGTTTGCGGCCGCGCGACGCAGTACATCAAGTGGAAGAGCTGGATCCTGCCACGCGCGGCGTCGTGTTCCACGAGATCGTTCATCAGGTTGCGCTGGAGCTGAAGCGACTCGGCATCCGCACGTCGGACGAGGCGCAGCACGCGGAGGCGGTGAGCGACCAAGTGATCGCCCGCGTCACCGCGACGTGGCGGGAAAGGCTCGCTCCCGCGATCGGGCGGGTTTGGGAGGACGCGGTCGAAGACTTGCGCTTGGACGTGCGCTACTGGCTGCGCGAGCTACTGCAAAGCGACTGGCAGCTCGTCGAGCTGGAGCTTCCGTTCGGCCTCCACGCCGCCGCCGCCAATGAAGAGCGAGCGAAGCCGGTGATGCTGGACTCGGGGCTCGCGCTTCGAGGGCAGATCGACGCGGTAGAGCAACGCCAGGGCGAGCTCCGCGCGACCGACTACAAAACCTCCGAAGCGCCCGCCGTCACCAATTCGCTCATCGCCGGCGGCACGGCCCTGCAGCCCGCGCTCTACGCGCTCGTGGTCGAGAAGCTGTTCCCGAATACTCGGGTCAGCGGCGGCAACGCGTACTACTGCACGACACGCGGCGGGTTCGCGCGGCGGCAGGTCGAGCTCAACGAGTGGACTCGCAAAGCGGCCGCTGAGGTCGCGCGAGCGGTAGAGGGCGCCTTTTCCGATGGGTTCTTCCCCGCCGCCCCCGCACCGGACACGTGTGAGCGATGCGAATTTCGGGTCGGCTGCGGGCCTTACGAGCGAGAGCGAGTAGCGCTGAAGCAACCGGCTCGTTTGGAGGCGCTCGAAGCGCTTCGGAAAATTCGATGACGCCCGTCGACCAAGCCGCCCGCCACCGCATCGCCACGGATCTCAACACGACCCTCATCGTGGAGGCCGCCGCCGGCACCGGCAAAACGACCGCGTTAGTGAGCCGAATCGTGTCGATCCTCCGCGCTGGGCGCACGACGTTGGAGAAGCTGGTCGCCGTCACCTTCACCGAGAAAGCGGCCGGGGAAATGAAGCTCCGCCTCCGCGCCGAGCTCGATAAAGCCCGACACGAGTCCACGGATGCGCGCGAGCAGAGCAACTTGCAGCTCGCCCTGCAAGCGCTCGAGATCGCGCACATCAACACCATTCATGGCTTCTGCGCCGACTTGCTCAGGGAACGCCCGGTGAGCGCCGGCTTGGACCCCGCGTTCGAGGTCCTGGACGAAGCGGGCTCGGACGCCCTGTTACGAGAGGCCTTTCGGGTCTGGTTCGAGCAAGCGCTGTCCAAGCCCGGGCCGGCGCTCCGCCGGGTGCTGCGAAGGCGTAACTGGCGGCGCGAACAGACCACGCCGCGCGAAGACCTGCTGCGCGCCTGCCGTTCGCTCGTCGAAAATCGCGACTTCGGCACGCCATGGACGCTGCCCGCGTTCGATCGGGACAAAGAGCTGGATCGCGTCGTGGTAGAGCTGCGGGCGGTCGGGGCGCTGCACGCGCAAGCGAAGCGGCCGAGCGATCCATTAGCCAAAGGCTTGAGAGCGCTCGATGCCTGGGGCGCGAACCTGGACGCGCGTGAGAAGCTTGCCCCGCGCGACCACGACGGTCTCGAAGCCGAGCTCACCCAGTTCGAGCGTGAGCACGAGCGCGATTTCAAAAACATCGGCAGCGGCGTCTTGTACGGCGCCTCGCTCGACCGTGCGGCGGTCGTGGCGGCGCGCGACGCCGCTCGCGCCTCGCTCGCTCATTTCGTCATGATGGCCGAGGCGGACTTGGCCGCACGGCTCCGCGAAGAGCTCACGCCGGTCGTCGAGTCCTACGAGCAGCTCAAGCAAAAAGCTGGCGTGCTGGACTTCGTGGACTTGCTGTCGCTCGCGCGGGACATGTTGGTGCGCGACCCAGCCGTCCGCGCGGAGCTGCAGCAGCGGTTCAGTCATCTCTTCGTCGACGAATTTCAGGACACCGACCCGCTGCAGGCAGAAATCCTCCTCCTGCTCGCCAGCGGAGACGCGGCCCAGAGCGATTTCAAAGCCGTGCGCGTCGTGCCGGGCAAGCTCTTCGTCGTGGGCGACCCGAAGCAGTCCATTTACCGCTTCCGCCGCGCGGACGTGGTGCTTTACCAGCGCATCAAGGAGCTGTTGATCGAGCAGGGCGCCGCGTTGCTCAACCTGACGACGAACTTTCGCTCCGTGCCCTCGATTCAGTCATGCGTGAACGTGGCCTTTTCGCGCTCCATGACGGGCTCGCCCGACGGCAGCCAGGCGGACTACGTCGCGCTCACGGAGTGGACGCCCGAGATCGAAGGCCAACCGGGAGTCATCGCCCTGCCCGTACCGGAACCCTACGGAGCCCTCGGCAACATGACGAAGAAGGCGGTGACGGCCTCGTGCCCGGATGCGGTCGCGGCGTTCATTCATTGGCTGATTCGTGACAGCGGCTGGACCGTCCATGAAGGCGACTCGCTCGTTCCCGTCAAGTCTCGGCACGTTTGCCTCCTCTTCAAACGCTTTCAAGATTTCGACGGCGACACGACCAAGCCCTACGTGCGCGCGCTGGAGGCTCGCGCGGTGCCGCACATGCTCGTCGGTGGCCGCTCGTTCCACGATCGGGAAGAGGTGGTCGCGATCCGCACCGCGCTCGACGCGGTGGAGTGGCCGACGGATGAGCTTGCCGTGTACGCCACGCTGCGCGGCCCGCTCCTCGCCATCAACGACGAGGACCTGCTCTGTTTTCGGAACGACGTTCGTCACCTCAATCCGCTACGGAAGCTCGAAGGCGACCACGCTCAGCGGTATCCGGACATCGCGGAGGCCCTCTCGCTACTCCGTTCGCTCCATCTGACGCGCAACCGGCGACCGATCGCCGACACCATCGAGCAGCTGCTGGCCGGCACTCGCGCGCACGCTTCGCTTTCGATGTGGCCGAGCGGCCAGCAAGCGCTCGCGAACGCCATCGCGGTGCTGGATCTAGCGAGGAACGCCGACGTGCGCGGTGTCTCCTCGTTCCGCGCCTTCCTGGAAGCGCTGAGCGAACAAGCCGAGCGTCGCGAAGGAGGCGAGGCCCCCATCGTCGAAGAAGGCACGGAGGGCGTCCGGCTCATGACGGTGCACAAAGCCAAAGGGCTCGAGTTCCCGGTCGTGGTGCTCTGCGATCCCACCGCTCCGCGCACCGTGAACAAGGCGAGCCGCTTCGTGGACTCGACGCGCCGGCTCTGGGCGCAGAAGCTGTGCGGCTGCAGCCCTCTCGAGCTCGTGCAGAACGACGCCGTCGCGATCGCCCACGACAACGCGGAGGTCGTGCGCCAGGCGTATGTGGCCGCCACTCGCGCGCAAGACTTGCTCGTCGTGCCCACCTTTGGTGACGGAAGCGAGCGCACGGTCGCGATCGGCTGGACGGATATCCTCGCCCCCGCCCTGTATCCTTCCGAGGAGAAACGTCGCGCGCCCGCCGCCGCCCCCGGTTGCCCCGCTTTTGGGGACGACAGCGTCGCTAAACGCACCGCCAGCGCCCAAACGCTGCCGAGCGACTCGGTCGCTCCCGGCCTTCACACCACCGAGGGTGGGAGCCGCGCCGTTTGGTGGGACCCGAGCCAGCTCAAGCTACGCGTCTATGCCAAAGAAGGCGTGCGCCAACAGAAGCTCTTGGCGCACTCTCCGGATGCCAACCAAAGCATCGAAGCGCACGCACGCTGGAAGGCGCGACGCCAGCAGGAAGTCGTCCGCGGCAGCAAGCCTAGCGTCGCCGCGCTTCCGATCACGGCTTTGGCCCAGGGCCCCTCCGCGGCCCCCGCGCTCGTCGAAACCACGGACATCGTGCGGGGTAATCGTCCTCGCGGCCCCCGCTTCGGCACACTCGTCCACGCCGTTTTGGCTCACGTGCCGTTGAACGCCGAACGCCACTGCATCGCGCCTCTCTGCGAGGCGCTGGCACGGTTGACCGGCGCAACCAGCGAAGAGGCCGCCTCGGCCATCGACGCCGTGCTGGCCGCCCTCGCCCATCCACGCCTCGCCGCCGCCCGCGCGTCCGAGCAAGTCCGTCGCGAGGTCGCGGTCACCCAAGTGCTCGAAGACGGCACGCTCGCCGAAGGCATCATCGACCTCGCGTACCTGTCGAGAAGCGGATGGGTGATCGTCGACTTCAAGACGGACGAAGTGGTGGATCCGCTAGGGACCTACGCGAACCAACTGCGTCAGTACGTGGAAGCGGTGAAGCAAGCGACAGGCGTGGAAGCTCAGGGCGTGTTGCTGCAGGTCTGAGGGGCGATCCCGGACGCACTCTTGCCACAGGAGACGCGCGCCAATGAGCCGCATTGCGCACCCAAAAACAGAGGCGTAGTGTCAGGGCCCTGCACGCCCGGTGCGCGAATGAGGAAAAGCTCAGGGATCTTCTGCGTCGTCGTCATGTCTCTGCTATCCGCTTGTCGGAGCAAAGAGCCGGTGCAATTGCCGCCGGTCGCACGCAATGAGCTACGGCCGGTTGCCACGTTCTCGATCATCCCGGGCGAAGCAGACCGTTCACGCGCACTGTTCTTAGAAGCAAGCCGGGTGCTGCTGCATCCTCGCTGCGCCAACTGTCACCCGAGCGGAGACGTTCCGCTGCAGGGCATGGATATGCGCCCTCACGAGCCGCCCGTGACGCGCGGCCCCGAAGATCGCGGCGTGGTGGGTATGGAATGCGCCGGCTGCCACCAGGACCGCAACTTGGACCATGCGCGCGTTCCAGGTGCCCCCAACTGGCACGTCGCTCCCATCGAGATGGCGTGGGTGGGGAAAACGCCGCGACACATCTGCGAGCAAATGAAGGACCCGAAGCGCAACGGCGGGAAGTCTCTCGCACGAATCATGGAGCACAACGCACACGACGAGCTGGTGGGTTGGGGCTGGTACCCCGGCCACGATCGAGAGCCAGCGCCTGGCACCCAAGCGCAGTTCGGAGCTCTGATCGCGGCATGGGTGAACACAGGCGCCGAGTGCCCGTTGGAAGGACAATCGCCATGAGCATCACGGTTCGTATCAACGGGACCGAGCATCACCTGGAGGTCGATCCCGAAATGCCTCTCCTTTGGGTGCTGCGCGACATACTAATGCTCACCGGAACCAAGTACGGCTGTGGCGAAGCGCTCTGTGGAGCCTGCACGGTGCACCTCAACGGGCAGGTGGTTCGCTCGTGTGTCACCCCTATTCGCCGCGCCGCCGGTGCGACCGTGACGACCATCGAAGGCCTGTCGCCGGACGGGAGTCACCCCCTCCAGAAGGCCTGGACCGAGCTCGGTGTACCGCAATGCGGCTTCTGCCAAGCAGGCCAGCTGATGACGGCAGCGGCGCTGTTGAAAAAGCATCCTCGCCCCACGGATGAGCAGATCGATCAGTCGATGGCAGGCAACCTCTGTCGCTGCGGCACTTATCCGCGTATCCGAGCTGCCATCAA
This sequence comes from Polyangiaceae bacterium, assembly GCA_029266615.1. Lineage (GTDB taxonomy): Bacteria > Myxococcota_A > Polyangia > Polyangiales > Polyangiaceae > PMG-095. The sequence goes on along the minus strand of JAQSWN010000009.1, from coordinate 44,034 downwards.
GAAAGCCGCGGGAGGGGTTCCGTGACAAGCGGGCACGTTGTCATTCCCCGGCGCGCGTTTCTGCACGGGCTGAACCTGGCCATCGGTGGTCTGGCGGTTGGTTTCTCGGCGGCCGCGCAGAAGCCCACCAACGAGCCCGATAAGCCCCCCGGCCCGAAGCCGGACGTCGCCTCGCAAGCCGTCGAGTCCAGCGCTCCGGGACTCAATCCCAACGTGTTCGTGCACGTTGCGCCGGACGGCGCGGTCACGATCGTTTGCCACCGTTCCGAGATGGGGCAAGGCATCCGCAGCTCCTTGCCGGTGTTGATCGCGGACGAGCTGGGCGCTCTCATGGCGCGAGTAACCGTCCGGCAAGCCGACGGAGACAAAGCCTACGGCGACCAGAATACGGACGGCTCCAACAGCATCCGCGGCATCTATGAAGAGATGCGCCTCGTCGGCGCAACGGCACGCACGATGCTCGTCGCCGCTGCAGCCCAGCAATGGAAGGTACCAGCCGACCAGTGCATCGCCAAAGATCACGTGGTGACGCACCTCCCCACCCGCCGGTCACTCGGCTTTGGAGACCTCGCGCTCGCGGCGGGCAAGCTCGGGGTGCCAGACAAGAAGCAGGTCGTGCTGCGGCCACGAGCCGAGCTACGCAACCTCGGCAAGCCGCTACCACTGCTGGATGCACCGGCGTACGTCACGGGAAAAGCCGTGTTCGGCGCGGACATCCGAATACCCGGCATGCTCACCGCGGTGATCGTACGGCCTCCGGTCGTGGGCGGCCGGCACGTCAGCTTCGATGCCAAGCGTGCGCTCGCGATTCCCGGCGTCCGGCACGTCGTCGAGATGCCCCACCCGAAGCCGCCGTTCAAGTTTCAACCCTGGGGCGGCATCGCTGTCGTCGCGGATCACACTTGGGCCGCCATGCGGGGCCAGGCAGTGCTGGCCGTGGTGTGGGATCACGGAGCGAACGCCAGCTACGACTCCGACCGCTACCGCGGTCAGCTTGCGGCCTCCGTAGCGAGGCCGGGGAAAGTCGCGCGTCAGGTCGGGGACGCGGAGCGCGCTCTCAAGGAAGCGGCACGCGTCGTGGAGGCCGAATACCACGTGCCCCACCTGCCCCACCTACCGATGGAGCCACCCGTCGCGGTAGCCCGTTTCGAAGGCGACACGTGCGAGGTGTGGGCGCCGACGCAAAACCCGCAAGCGGCACGGACAGAAGTCGCGCGCGCGCTCGGCGTGTCGGAGAAGAACGTCCAAGTGCACGTCACGTTTCTCGGCGGCGGCTTCGGCCGCAAATCCAAGGCCGACTTCTGCTCGGAAGCGGCACTACTATCCCGAGAGCTGCGCGCGCCGGTGCGGGTTCAGTTCACCCGCACCGACGACGTGCGGCACGACTACGTCAACACCGTGAGCACGAACCGGCTGACCGCGGGCCTCGACGCGGCCGGCCACGTCACGGCGTGGCGACATCGCACCGCGTTTCCATCGATTGGCAGTCTCTTCGGGGAATCTGCGCGTCCAGCGGAAGGGGACTTACAGCAGGGCGTGCTCGATCTGGCCTTCGCCGTGCCCAACCTCACCGCGGAAATTTGCGACGCCAGCGCGCACACTCGAATCGGGTGGCTGCGCTCGGTCTACAACATCTTCCAAGCTTTCTCCGTCGGATCCTTCGTGGACGAGCTGGCCGTCGCCAAGCATGCCGACACGCGGGACGTGTGGCTCGAGCTGATCGGCCCCCCCAGAAAGATGTCTCTCGCTGACCTAGGGGTCTCAGAGATGAAGAATTACGGACAGCCGCTCGATCAGCACCCCGTCGACGCGGGTCGACTGCGCAACGTACTGGAGCGAGTCACGCACACGGCACGCTGGCAAGACCGCAAGCGAGACGGGCGAGCCCTCGGTCTCGCTGTCCACAGAAGCTTCCTCAGCTACGCGGCCGCGGTGGTATCGATGGCGAAGGGAACCGGCGGCAAAATCGTAGTGGACGAGGTCTGGCTCTCGTTCGACGCCGGCACCGTCGTCAACCTCGACCGCGTGAGATCACAGATGGAAGGCGCCATCGTTTTCGGCATGAGCCTCGCCTTGTTCGGCGGCATCACCATGAAAAATGGCGCGATCGAGCAGAGTAACTTCCGCGGCGGTGGCCGCATCGTGCGTATGGGAGAGGTGCCGAGGCGCATCCACGTCGATGTCGTGGAAAGCAGCGCCGCCCCCGGGGGCGTGGGCGAGCCGGGTGTGCCTCCGATCGCACCAGCCATAGCCAACGCGGTCTTCGCGTTGACCGGCAAACGCGTGCGTGAGCTGCCCCTCAGCAAGGCCTTTCCGGCTCTATGAGCGCGCCGCTCGCCATCCTGCTCGCGGCGGGCCTTGGCCGACGCATGGGCGGCCCGAAGGCGCTGCTCGTCATCGACGGCCAGCCTTTGGTCACGGCCCACGCGGAGCGCCTTCGAGAAGCAGGCTGTGGAGCGATCGTCGTGGTGGTACGCGCTGCCGTCGCGACCCAGGTGCGCGACCTGCTTGGCGATACGCCCGAAGCGTTGGTGTGCGAGGCGGACACCCCATCCATGGCCGCCTCGCTCGTCGCCGCCCTCAGATGCGTCACGCCTCGAGCGAGCCGGGTGATCGTCGTTTCGCCAATTGACATGCTGCCGGTACGGCTATCGACGCTCAAGGCGCTGCTGAGCGCGGTCACGGCACCGGAGGTGCACGTTGCGACGCCGCGCTATCAATCTCGCGGGGGTCACCCTATCGTCGTTCGCGAGAGCCTGCTGCACGCGTTTCGCGAACGTTACTCAGGAAGCCTGCGCGACCTCCTGCGAGGCGCGGAGGCTCACCGCTGTCGCTTGGACCTCGACGATCCGGAAGTAGCGAGCGATTTGGACACCCCGGCCGACCTGGCGGCGCGTCGCCCCGGTCTAATGCCGCAGTTCGCCAGCCCCGCCGGTCGGTGAGTCAGTGACTCATGCTGCGCCGCGCGGCCGCACTCGGCGCGTTGTCGTGCGCCCGCGACTGCGAGCGAACGAATGCGCCTCGCTATCGATGAGCCGCTACCGGCGTTCGGAGCGATTCTGCGTTGTCCAGGGTAGCTAACCAGGCTGTCACGTATTTGCCGCCTACCCACCGGCGGCGCTGGGCCCTAGTTCTACTTCAGCGACGGGTCGCAGACGCGGCTCCGTCGGGAAAGTCCCGGACGTGGCCTCATGGTGAGGCGGTGAGCAGACGACGCTCATCCGTGACGTTCGCGAGATAGCCGGAAGGAGCAGGGTAGTGACGACAGCAGAAGAAAAGATCGAGACGCTCTCGTGCGAGGTGACGCCGTGAGTCGCGTGCTCGTAACCGGCTCCGCCGATGGGCTCGGCCGAGCGACGGCCCAGACCCTCCTCGGGGACGGGCATCAGGTCGTCGTGCATGCGCGGGCCGAGCGTCGGCTGGACGCGATGAAGGATCTGTTGGCCCAGGGCGCAGACGTCGTGTTCGGAGACCTCGCGGATCTCGAGCAGACCCGGGGCGTTGCCGACCAAGTGAACGCCTTGGGTGCCCTCGACGTCGTGATCCACAACGCCGGCGTCTACGAGGGACCAACGGTGCTACCGGTCAACGTCGTCGCTCCGTACGTGCTCACGATGCTGCTCCAACCGCCGAAGCGCTTGATTTACCTGAGTAGTGACATGCACCGTGGAGGGCACCCGCGACTCGAAGGGATGGATTGGAGTGGCCGTCGCGTCAGCGGAACCTATTCGGATAGCAAGCTCTTCGTGACCACGCTCGCGGCTGCGGTCGCGCGCCGCTGGCCAGGGGTGCTCAGCAACTCCGTGGACCCGGGATGGGTGCCCACGAAGATGGGCGGGCCCAACGCGCCTGACGATCTGCGGCTCGGCCACCTCACCCAAGAATGGCTCGCCACGAGCCAAGCGTCCGAAGCCTGTACGAGCGGCGGCTACTGGCACCACCAACGCCGCACGGAGGCCCACGCGTCGGTCAGCGACGTGAGCTTCCAAGACCAGCTCTTGGAAGAGCTCGCCCGCGCGACCGACATTCGCTTTCGCGACGAGTCCGATTCCAAGCGCCACGAGAGAGATGAGCGATGAGCCCAGCGAGGAGAGACAAGGATTTCGACGGGAAGGTCGCCTTCGTGACGGGCGCGGCCAGCGGAATCGGGCGTGCCGCGGCGCTGGCATTCGCGCGCAAGGGAGCTCACGTCGCCGTCGCAGACGTAGCCAACGACGAGAACCTCATGACGGCTCGACTGATCGAAGAAGCCGGCGGGAGGTCGCTCGCAGTCCGGTGCGATAACAACGCGGGCGTCGAACCCAAGAAATTGGTGCCGACCGCAGAGGTAGACGAGCAAGAGTGGGACCGCATCATCGGCATCGACCTGCGCGGCGTCTTCCTGTACAGGAAGTACGAGATACTCCAGTAGCTGAGGCGAGCGCGTCCGCCGTGAGCACGCGCGGGTCGTTCAAAAAGTGTGTCGAGGGTGGCACCGAAAGTGCCGCAACGGGCACTTGAAGGCATGCCCTCTTTGCGCGCTCCCTATCCATTTCATCTCGCGGTGCTTTTCAGCGCTTTGGGCTCCATGCACTGCGGAAGTAGCGGCTCGCCCGGAACTCCGCCGAGCGCCGGTGGCACCGCGGTGGGTGGCGGGAGCGGAGCCGCAGGCACGAGCTCCGGCGGGTCCGCAGGCGGGAGCTCCGGTGGATTGAGTAGTGCCGCGGGCGCGGCTATGGGCGGGGTCGCCGGAGCGGCTGGAAGCTCCGGAGCCTCCGCCAGTTGCGTCCCGGTCTGCAACGACGCGAGCTGTGGGGATGACGGATGTGGAGCGGTGTGCGGCGTGTGTGATTGGGGCGAGCTGTGCACGAACAAGCAATGCGTTCCTGCGAGCGGCGCCGCGGACGTCATCGTTGCGACGAAGACCGTCACTCACGCGATAAGCCCGGAAATTTACGGCGTAGCATTGGCGACTGAGCAGGGACTTCGCGATAGCGGAGCAACCTTGAACCGATGGGGTGGCAACGCTGCCACGCGTTACAACTGGCAGAACGGCGTCACCAACACGGCGCGCGACTGGTTCTTTCAGAACGTGATGGCGACGAGCCCCTTCGGAGTCGAAGCCGAAGGAGCTCCCGGGGACGCAGGTTTTGCGACCTTCGAGGACGTATTCGTGCGCGGCACAATCGCCGCCGGCGCGAGCACGCTCATCACCATCCCAACCATCGGCTACGTCGCCAAGGCGGACGACAAATCCTGCGGATACCCGAGCACCCAGTATCCCGACCAGCTGCGCTTCGACGAGTGGCGACCACAATGCGGCAACGGCGAGAATGCCCAGGGCGTCATTCTCGGTGGCGAGACATCGTGGCAAAATACGAGCATGCAGGTTGGCCCTGAGTTTGCGACCATGCACGTCGCGGCTCTGCTCGCCAAGTTTGGCGCCCAACGTCCGCGCTTCTACGCACTAGACAACGAGATGATGCTGTGGTCGCACACTCACAGCGACGTGCATCCGAAGTCCGTCAGCTACGCCGAGGTGCTGCAAAAGACCTTCGACTATGCGCCTGCAATCAAGGCCGCCGATCCTAGCGCCATCATCCTCGGCTACGGCACCTGGAACGTTGCGGACACGTTGAAGGCCGATGTTCCGGGCGAAGAACAGCAATACGGTGCGCCGCTCCTTGCGTGGTACTTGAAGCAGCTCGCGGCGTACGAGGCCTCGCATGGCAAGCGACTCGTGGACTGCGTAGACCTTCATTATTATCCGCAGCAGGATGCCGCGCAGGAGGCTCGGCGCCTCGAGGCACCGCGCTCGCTGTGGGATCCGCAGTATGTAGAACCGGACTGGCTGGGCGGGCTCTTTGCGAACAAGAGCGTGCAGTTCTTGCCGCGCGTCCGCCAGTGGATCCGCGAGAACTATCCCGGCACTGGCATCTGCGTTTCAGAATACAACTTTTGGCCCGATCGACCGGAAGCGGCCATCCTGCAGGCGGACGTGCTGGGCATCTTTGGCCGAGAGGGTGTTCGCCTCGCCGCGTGGTGGCAGTTCCCTTGGAACACGGAGACGAAAGCGCCCACCCCCGCTTACTGGGCGTTTCGCCTCTATCGCAACTACGACGGCGCCGGCGGCAAGTTTGGTGATCAGGCGTTGGCCGCTGCGAGCAAGGTGGCTGACCTCGCGGCGTACGCGGCCAAGCGCAGCGAAGACGGCGCGACCACCGTCGTCCTCGTCAACCGTACGACCGAAGAACGCTCGCTGACGCTGGAGCTGACCGGCTCGACCGCGACCTCAGCCAAGGCGTACTCGCTGCAGGTGGGCAGCACTTCTCTCACGGAGCTGCCTGCGGTCACGGTCACGGGCGGCATGGTGAGCGTGAAAGTGAGCGGGCCGGGCGCGCTGCTGTTGGTCACGTTGTAGTCAGGCCAAGCCTGCCGGCTCATTGCACGGTGGCGTCGGGTGAGGTCGTGCTCTGCAAGCGGCTTCGAAAAAGCGCGGTGAGCTTTGCGAACGCAGTGAGGCGAATTCACATCGCGTTGCTGTGGACCTCGTCAGCCTCTGTCCGCGACTTAGGAGCGGCGCGCTCGGCGGTTAGCTCTCGGACCGTCTGGACGAAGAGCCGGAGCGGTGCAGAGCTTTGGCGCGGCTCGGATAGTAACCAGCGTCACACGCAGGTCGTCCTAGAGCTGACGCACGCTCTGACTCACCGCCGAGCGGGAGACTCCGAGCTCACGCGCGGCGCCACTGAAGCTCTGAGCGCGCGCCACCGCCAAGAAGGCTTCGAGCTGCGAAAACTGGGACGCGCTCACGCCCCGATTTACGGCCGCGCAAGGGGAGTATTGTCAAGGGTCCCACGATGCCCGTCTCCACCGTTCCCGCCCTATCGCTGGGCCGCGTCCGGGAAATGACGCGTTCACCGAGAGCAGTCTACGCGACCCGAACCCTGAAGACGGCACGCGCGAACGTATCGTTCACGCACGGGCACGTTCATCAGCAGATCGGACCGAGTGACACCAGCGGTCCGGCGAGAACGATGGCACCTCGCCATCGAAAGAGAGCTTTCCCACCGTGGATTGGCACAACACACTTGGCATGCCAGGCGCCCTACCGAGCGCGCGTAAAGTGTGGAAGACATGACCGAAGCGGGCGCCACCGCGCTCTTTGCCGGTTCCCCATCCTTACACGCTTGCTTTCTCGTTATCGGGGCCGAAGCGAATTTCGTACAAGTCCCTTCGACGGTCATTCCAGTTTTGAGTAGCGCCCGCGTAGCGGTGACGGCGCAAGAGCTCGATGTCTACGTCGTGCATCACCAGAGTTTCGATGTTCGGCTCCGCTTCGGCCGCAATCCCTTCGCGCGCGAAAGCAATGTCGGCCGGCGTGAGAATAGCGGACTGCGCATAGTGAAGGTCGGCATTTTCGACCGACGGCAGGTTCCCGGTGCAGCCCGCGATCACGACGTACACGTGGTTTTCGATGCAGCGCGCCTGCGCGCAGTGGCGAATGCGCATGTAGGAGGTGCGCTGGTCGGCGTTGAAGGGACAAAAGAGAATCTGCGCCCCCTGCTTGGCGCACAGGCGCGCCAGCTCGGGGAATTCGATGTCGTAGCCTACCGCGATCGCAATGCGGCCTCGGTCCGTCTCGAACGCCTGGACCTTCGACCCACCTTCTACGCCCCACCACCGCCGCTCTCCCGGGGCAATATGGATCTTGTGTTGTCTTTCGAGAGTGCCGTTTCGACGAAATAGGTAGGAGATGTTGAACAGCTTCCCACGCTCGATCACGAACTGGCTGCCGCCGACGATGTTCACGTTGTACTTCACCGCCAGCGTGGTCATGAGGTGCAAGTACCTCGGCGTGAAGCTGGCGAGTTTGCGGGCAGCTAACCCCGGACGCTTCCCTTGCGTCAGTGACAATAGCTGAAGCGTGAACAGCTCGGGAAACAGCAAAAAGTCGCAGTGATAGTCGCTCGCGGCATCGACGAAGAACTGCACCTGCTGGGCCAGCTCTTCGAAGCTGCTGATGCGACGCATCTGGTACTGAACCGCGGCGACGCGGACCAGCTCTATGGGCGCGATTCTGCGCCTGGCGTCTGCGACGTAATGAGGGTTGGTCCACTCCATGTGCGTGGCCCAGCCTCCCGAGTCCTCGTCGGACGGCATGTAGTCGTGCATCAAGCGCACGAGCTCGAAGCCATTGGCGAGCTGCGTGGTCAGCACGGGGTCGACCAACTTCTTGCTCTGAACGCGCGCTACATAAGCCTCGGCAGTGAGCCGCTTTGCGTGCTGCTGGTAACCGGGAATGCGACCGCCAATCACCATGCGCCTCAGATTCTTCTCCCGGCACAGGTTCTTGCGTGCCTCGTAGAGTCGGCGGGCCAGCCGCATGCCGCGGTAGTCCGGGTGCACCATGATCTCGATACCGTACAGGGCGTCCCCTTTGGCATCGTGGTTGCGAATCATGCCGCTGTCCGAGAGGCGCGCCCAATCGTGCCAATCGGTGTACAGGTCGAACTTGACGATCAGGCTCGACGCAGACGCCACCAGGCGCCCCTCGTATTCGATGCCGAGTTGGCCTTCGGGGAAGAGCCGGAGCTGGCTGTCGAACTGAGCTCTAGACCACGGCTTCATTTTGGGAAAGCAAGCGAGCTGTAGCTCGACGACGGCGGCGAAGTCGCGCTTACGCAGCGGCCTCACCCGGACCTTCTTTTCGAATTCGTGAAAGTGAGCGCGGGACACTACCGTGCACGCTACCACGCACGTCTCGTGCTGGCCGAAGACGCTTCAGCCGCGCGCTCGTGTTCCGATCAGATCGCTCCCCGTGCCACGTTCTGACCCACTATCGAGATGAGGCGTTCCGGTTGATCCGCAGAGTCGCCATTCGACCAGCAAGAATTAGCGCTGCGCGGCACTCACAGCTGGCCTTCGAACGGTAAATCGGCGACCTCGCCTGCCGTAAGGTCGACTAGCATTCACGGTGAGGCAGTTGAAGACGCTGGTAGCACAAGTGGCGCTGATGTTCGCCGACGTTCGCGGTCGGCAAAACCTCAGGCCTTTGGTGACGCTAATCCTCTCGCTAGTCATCGCGGTCGCGCTCTTCTCGGGCATGTTCCACGTGATCATGCAGCGCGTGGAGGGCCGCGATCACTCGTGGTTTACGAGCATCTATTGGACTCTCACTACGATGAGCACGCTCGGTTTTGGAGACATCACGTTCCACTCCGACGTGGGTCGAGCCTTCACGGTGGTGGTGCTGCTGACCGGCCTGGTGCTCCTACTCGTCGTGATGCCGTTTGCCTTCATTAGGTTCTTTTACGCGCCTTGGCTCGAGGCGCAGCTGCGGCTCCGCGCGCCCCGGGAAGCACCCCTGGATGTGACGGGACATGTCATCTTTTGCAGGCTGGATGGGATCGCGTTGGGCATGATCGAGCGCCTGAAGTTGCTCGAGATACCGTACTTTTTGCTCGAGCCGGATGCCGCCGTTGCGGGCACGTTACACGCTGACGGCTATTCGGTGGTACTCGGCGAAGTGGACGCGCGCAAGACGTACGAGGCCGTACGCGCCGAGCGCGCGCGGCTGATCGTGGCCAATCTGGGCGACGCGGACAACACGAACATCACGCTCACGGTGCGTGAGTACGACAGTCAAGTTGCCATTGCGGCGATCACCGAGCACGATGACTCCGAGGACATACTCGAGCTCGCGGGCGCAAGCTCGGTGCTCGCGCTCAAGCGCAAGCTGGGTGAGCACCTGGCGGGACGTGTCAGCGCCGGTCCGATTCAGGCCCAGGTGGTGGGTCGTTTCAAGTCCCTCCTCATCGCCGAATTCTCGGTCCATAAGACGCCACTCGCGGGCCGCACCGTGAAAGAGACGCGGCTGCGGGAGCTGACTGGCTTGACGATCGTGGCTCACTGGCAGCGGGGCGTGCTGCTCCCCGCCCGCGGCGACACGGTTCTGGGCGACTACAGCGTTGCAGTCGTGGTCGGTACCGAGGACCAAGTGAACGAGCTCAACGCGATGTTCGTCATCTATCAGCCGAATGAGAACCCGGTGCTGGTGCTAGGCGGCGGCAAGGTGGGCCAAGCGGCGACGCTCGCGCTCCGCCAACGCGGCGTCGCCGTCCACTTGATCGAGAAGGCCCCCGCTCAAGCCGAGAGCCTCGGAAAACTAGCAGACAAGGTGTTCGTCGGGGACGCGGCGGACCGGCGGGTGCTGGCCGAAGCGGGCATCGAGCGTGCGCCATCCGTCATTGTGACTACGAACGACGACGCGACGAACATCTTTCTCTCCATCTACTGCCGCCGACTGAATCCGGACATTCACATCGTGAGCCGCATCACCCATGAGCGAAACCTGGAGGCCATCCACCGTGCGGGCGCGCAGTTCGTGCTCAGCTACAACTCTCTGGGCGTCATCTCGCTGATCGCGCTGCTTCATCACCGGGAGGCCATCGTCCTCGGGGAGGGCGCAGATCTTTTCGTCCTGTCTGTGCCGGTAACACTCGCAGGTCAGTCCCTGGCCGATAGCGGCATCGGTGCGCGGACGGGGTTGCACGTCCTTGCGATGCAACATGGCAACGAGACCGTCACCAGTCCCGCTGCTAGCGCCGTGTTGCCAGCGGGCGGCCAGCTCATCGTGATCGGCAGCGGAGAGCAACGGTCGCTTTTCGCGCGTCTGTTCACGGCGGGCAAACGCCGGTAGCCAGCCCGTGAAGCAGTGGGCTTATGAGTCGCCCCGTCAACGCCGCACCGCACCCTGGGCGGGAAGGGTGAAGCAGAACGTGCTTCCCTCCCCGGGCGTGCTCTCTGCCCAAATGCGCCCGCCGTGTCCTTGCACGATGCACTTGGAGATATAGAGCCCAAGCCCCACGCCGCGCCGATCGTGCTCGGACACTTGCAGGAAGCGCTCGAAGACGGCCTCCAGCTTGGCTTGCGGAATTCCCGGGCCGCTGTCCAAGACCTTGAACCGTAGGTCCTCTGCCGTGGATTCGACGTGCACGACGACGCTGCCAGTGGGCGGCGTGAACTTGATGGCATTGCTCAGCAAGTTCACGAGCACCTGCAGGATGCGCGCCGCGTCGAACGACGCTGCAAGCAGAGGCGCGACGATGTTCGCGGTCAGGGAAATGCCCTTTCCGGATGCCTGTTCCTGGAAATTCTCCACCGCTTCGTTCACGAGGAGGGCCGGGTCGGAAACCTCGGGCCTCACCGCGAGCACGCCCGCCTCGATGCTCGCGACGTCGATCAAGTCCCCAATCAGCCGATTCATGCGGGCGCCTGTGCGCTTGATGCGCTGGGCGTACGCGATCGTTCGATTTTCCTGATCCCCACGCGGAACGCCTTCGGCGATGAGAGACGCAAAGCCCACCATTCCGCCCAGAAGGTTCCTGAGGTCGTGACTGACGATGCCCAAGAATACGTCCCGCGCCGTCACCGCCGTGTCGGCTCGAGCGCGTTCGTGCAAGAGGTTCTTGTCCGTCGCCGCTCGCTCAGGGGAGAGAGCCACCTGTTCGGCGCGCTCTGCCCGGATTGTTTCGTCAGCCGACGTCCGCTCTTCGCGTAGCGCGTCATCTTCCTGCTGTCGCTCCGTCTCGATGACTTGGACGGACTCGGCGCTCGGAAGGGCCAGTCGAACATCCGACCTAGCGCGAGCAGCGGCCAGGACTCGATCGGCCCGTTCGCGAGCCTTTTCGATGATGGCATCGGCAGCTTCCTCGATGGCGGCTTGCCGTTCACCGAAGTCGGCATCCGCCTTCTCGCGCTCGACCCGGAGGCTCTCGTCGGTCTGTTCGCGCTCTGGAGTCTTGTCCTGGGCCGGCATACGAGCGAGCGAGGGTACACCCGGCAAGAATTCGCGCGTCACAAAGCGCGCCCTGGCGCCCTATCGACGTTCTGCTCCGGCCTGGACTTCAATCGATGAAGCCCTTCCACGGTGCGCTGGCGTTCACGCGCGGCGCGGGTCTCGGCAGCCTCGGCGGGGTACCGCGACGACTGTGCCCGTCGCGGCTCTTCGCGCGACGTAACCTCTTTGCCGTAGTCACCCTGACGACGAGCGCGCGCTCGTCGTGCTCCAGCGAGCTGCTCGACGATGTTCGAGCGGGCCGGGTTGGACCTCGGCCGGGTCCGGCGTCGGCTTCGGCTTCCGCGCCGGTAAGAAGGTGGGAGTTTTCTGAGCTGGAACCTTGGCTCGGTCTCATTTCCAGACAGGGCCGCACAGGGGCCGCGCGTTTGAGCTGCTTCGAATTTTGGAGGGCTGCCCCTGCGCCGCAGCCCTGGCAGGCCGAACCACGCTGGCGTTTTACGAGCAAGCGCGTTCTCCTGACCCGGATCGGCGCCCACCGGGCACTGGACGGTTTGATGAGCTCTGCGCGGCGCGCCTCGGACGAGCCAACCTCGCGGTTTCGAGGCTGGCCCCAGCCTGATACGACGGTGGCGTTCGCCGGGAGCGAGGCATTGGCGGCGGCGCTCAAGCGAGGTCAGCCGGAAGCGCGGGCCGCGTTCTTCGACACGTACGAGCCGCACGCCCGGCGCATCCTCACCCACGTGCTCGGCCCGGATCCAGAGCTAACGGACGTTCTGCATGACTCGTTCGTCAACGCGTTCCGCTCGGTGCACACATTGCGGGACCCCTCGGCGCTCGGAGCGTGGTTCACCCGTGTGACGGTGTTCACTGCCCGCAAGGTGCTGCGCTCACGGCGCCGACGCGCGTGGCTGAGGCTCTTCAAGAGCGATGAGCATGAAGCGGTTTGGGAGCCGCTCGCGCCGGACGACGTAGAAAAGTCCCACGCGGTCCACGCTGCGTACTCGGCGCTGGCCAAGCTACCTGCCGACGAGCAGCTCGTGTTTGCGCTTCATTACGTGCAGGGCATGACTCTCAACGAGGTAGGGGCGGCGTGCGAACTCTCCTTGTCGACCGTCAAGCGTCGAGTCAAGCGAGCGCGCACGGCGTTCCTTTCGGGGATCGACGCGGGGTCTTTGCTCGCAGTGTTGCCAGAGGAGGAGGCCTGATGAGGGACGAAGACACGACCGCGCGGCGGCTCGGGAGAGCGCTCGCGAAAGTCCTGACGGGGACGGAAACGGCGGAAGACGACGGCGCAGCTCGCCTCTTGCGACAGCGCGTTCTCGCGACTCCGCCCCCCCACTGGCGCGCTCGATGGTTACGACCGTTGGTTGCGGCGGCGGTGCTGCTGGCCGTGGTTACGGCCGCGTGGCTCGGATTTCGTCGGCCCCCGCCCGCCACCCTCCAGGCATTCATCGATGGGTCCGTCGCGCTCCCCGCGGCCAGCTTCGTTTATGCCCCTTCCGAACGCCCGCTGGGCCTTCGGTTCAGCGACGGCACGAGAGTCGACGTCGCTCCCGGCTCGGGCGTTCGACTCCTCGCGTTGGAGGACGCGGGGGCGCAAATCGCTTTGGAGTTCGGCAGACTCCACGCGAACGTGCGGCACCGCGCCGGAGCGAGTTGGCGTGTCACTGCCGGTCCGTTCGTGGTGGACGTGATCGGCACCGAGTTCGACGTGGAGCTCGAGCCCAGCACGCAACGCTTGGCCGTGCGTGTGCAAAGCGGCATCGTTCAGGTATCGGGCGCCGGTTTGGCGCCGCGAGCCGTCGTCGCGGGTGGTGCCTTCAGCGCGCAAGGTTTCGAACGCCCCCGCGAGGAGCTGCGCGGCCCCGTCGCGGGGAGCTCCGTGGCTTCCGCGCCGACCGCCCTCGCTCGCGGATCGGCGGTCGAGCCGCTTGCCAGCGCCAGTGCCGCCGGACCCAGCTCGCCATCCCGCCCCCCAGAGGCAGCCGACTCGAGCCGCCCCGGCCACGCCCGTATCGAACGCGCGCCTTCGCCCCCGACGGCCTCGGCCCCCCCGGTCGGGGCGTCTCCTTCCGAGCAACGTTGGCGAGCCCTCGCCAACGCTCGCCGCTTTCGCGAGTCGATGGAGGCCGCACGCGCGGAGGGCATCACGAACCTACTCGGTACCGCGGACGCGGCCGACCTCTTGCTGCTCGCAAATACGGCCCGCCTCGCGGGGGACTGGCAGCCCGCAGAGGAGGCATTCACGACCCTGCGCCGACGTTTCCCGAATGAGCCGAGCCGAGGGCGAGCTGCGTTCTGGCTCGGCACGATCGCGTTCGACCGCAAAGCGGATTTGTCGACCGCCCAGCGCTGGTTCTCCACCTACCTGCGCGAAGAGCCGGATGGTGAGCTGGCCCGCGAAGCCCGTGGCCGAAGCCTGGAGATTCTTGCCAAGCTGGGGGAGCGCGCCGAGGGACGAGGAGCCGCGGAAGACTATTTGCGACGCTACCCCCAAGGTCCGCATGAAGCCCTCGCCCGCTCGATGCTCTCCGACTGAAGCGACTCAAGGCAGCTCGGCCTCGTCCAAGACCGCAGCGGCCTTAGCAAAGGGCACGCGATCGTCGCAGGTGCTCTCACGAGAGCAAGTGACCGCCATCTACTTGTGCGGTATGACCCTGGCCGGAAGCGACGTGGCCGAGCTCTCACTGACCTTGCCCATGGGTCGCGTCACGCTGCTCCTACGCCTGGACGAAGGGCGCGTCGTATTGGCTCCGCCGGAGAACTCCGCCAGCGCGGCGCTCGTCGCGGCGCTGACCGCTTATCCGATGTTCTTCGCCACCGCGGCGCAAGTCGACGCTGGCCCGCCCTGAAGGCCGTTCGCGGCGCTTTTCGGGCCAACGCGCGCTAGCGTCGCAACTGTGGCTTGCCACTGCCGAGCGCACGGCTACGGTCTCGGACGGTGATTGCCGAAGCGCAGCTGATAGGCCACCTCGTCGCTCGTGGTTGTTGGGCGACTTTCGCTGGTATCGCCCTACTTTCGGCCGCGGTCGCGCCCGCGAGGGCGGAGGAGTCGCGGAGACTTTTGCTCGTCGGCGACGCGGATGCCCCGCTTTTTGTGCAGGTGCAGGCAGAGCTCGAAGCGATGGGGTTCGACGTCATCACACGAGCAGCCCCGCAAACGGACGCCGCAGGCTTGCGCGCGCGTCTGGAGTCACTCGGCGCGCGCGCCGCGGTCATCCTCGAGCCCAACTCCGACGGAGTGACGGTGCGCGTGTACGAGCCGACGCGTGGCTCTTCCCCCTCACACCACTTGAAGCAAACCTCTCCCGACCCTGATTCAGAGCTGGTCGCAACCCAAGTCGTCGAAGCGCTGCGCGCGACCTTGCTCGACCTGCCGCCAAGCGCTTCGCAATCTCAGCGCGCGGCGACGGTTGCGGCGGCGCCTGCTTACGACGCGGCCGCGCGCCCCGTGCCTCCTCGCCGGCCTTGGCGTTGGTCCGCGGCAGCCGGTCCGGCGGCGTTCGTGGCACGAAGCTCCGCCTTCGGGCTCGACGCGAACCTCGCCGTTCAGGCGACCCGTGGAGACGCACCAAGTTGGGGCGGGCGATTGCTGCTCCGCCTGCCCATCGTGACGCCAAGCATCACCGCTCCGAACGCGACCGCGGAGGTGACGACGGTCGGCGTCGCGGCGGTCGCGCTGATGGAGCTCGGGACGACCGCGCATTTTACAGCGGATTTCGGCGCGGGCGCGTCGCTCGACTGGATCTCGGTGCGTGGCAAGGCCGAGCCGCCGCTCGAGGAGAAGACCTCGCGTGCCGTTGGAGTCTCACCGGTGCTGTCGACTTCGGTCGGCACTCGGCTCGTCTCGAACCTCGGCCTGCGCGCGCACGCCGTGGCAGGGTACCTGCTGCCGACGACGACCGTCTCGTTCCCAGATGAAAGCCGCACCCGCTGGGGCGCGCCTTGGCTCTCCGCAGGGCTCTGGCTCGCGTGGAGCAGCCACTAGGACCGATACCGTTCGGCAGTGAGGCGGGCGGCTAGACGGCGGTGACACCAGACGTCGCCAGATGGGCACGGGAAGGCATGCCCCTCGCTCGCGCTGAACGTTCACGCGGCCGTAGCTACTCGCTACGCGCGGGCAGCCTCGAGAACATGATACTGTCGAATGAAATGCTCATCGGCCGGGCGGGGCCGTGCAGTGTGTCGACCCCGATCGTCGACTTGACGACGGTTGGTGCTCGAAGAGGCGACACCGTCACCGGTCCGATCAGTTTCTCCCCATTCAACGCCAAGCTGAGCTCCCACTGAGAGCCGCGGGCCGCCAGCACGAGCTCGACGGTCTTCCACTCGTCCAAGCTCGGACGGACCGCCTCGTGGGCCTCGAAGGTTCCCGGTTGATCATTCACCTCACGGCGAGTTTCCGAGAGTTGAATCCAACCCTGAATGAGGTCCAGCCCGAGCTTCCAGTTTTGGTCCGCCCCCGCGTACATCGACACGAGCGTCAGGTCCCCGAGCCGCGGATCGAAGTCCGCCACCCGCACGTCGAACCGAATCGAAATCCCCGAATCCGACGAAGCCACGTAGTGAAGCTGATGATAGACGCGATCGTCCTCGCCGAGCGTTGCGGTCGGAAAAGTGAGATAGCGCGAAGCATCGAGCGAAGGTGGAGCGGCCGTGCTCAGCATCGCGGGTTGGTCAACGGCTGCGAAGCTACCGGACCAGTCTTCGTCGTACTCGCGCTCGTCGTCGAAGTCCCGGCAGTAGAGCGTGAGCTCGGAAGCGTTGCGCTCGCACCACGTCCCGCTCCGCTCCGTCACGGCGACGAGGTCACGCGACGAGCAAGCGCCACTCGCGGTGGCGAGCGCCATGGCAACGCAGGGACCAACTCGCATCCAGCTCACGACCCAGCCACGCCTTGCGAGCGAGGTCAACCGCGACCCTCCGGCTCGCCGCCTCGGACTCGGCCGAGCGGCGCTCCTTCCACCATTACCGCTCATCTCTTCTCGACCCACAGCATCGATCCTCAATGACCGTTCTCGAGCACTTTAGCCTTCAGAAACCTCCCGCGTGGCTGCTCCTGGGCTTCCTCTTCCTAGGCTGTAGTCCCGCGGGAGAAAGCGGGAGCAAGCCGGAAGCCAGCGGGGGACCGCCGAACAAGGGAGCGGCGGGACCTCAGCCTGGCCGGCTCGGCAGCTTACCGGGACGGTTGCCCTCCTGCCGGCACCTGCGGCGACGGCAAGCTCACCGAGGACGAAGCTTGCGACGACGGTAACCGCAGGGACGGCCACGGCTGCGCCGCCAGTTGCCTGCTCGTCGAGACCGGATTCTCGTGCAGCCCGGCGACCATACCGTGTCGCCGGGTAGCGTCGTGCGGGACGGCCTCGTAGCGCCGAACGAGCAGTGCGACGACGCCAATGCGGGAGAGGCTCGCCGACCTTGCAAGCTCGAGGGGGTGACACTACACGATAAGACATGGCCGCGACGCCGCTCTCGACGGTGAGCCTTCCATGAGATTGATGCCTCCCGGGGCCGCCCGCAGCGCCCCTTTCGATTGCGAAAAATGGAAACAGCGGCCGGCAACGGCGCGCGCAGACGAGCGACTGGGCCTCCATGACGTCTATTCCGTTCCGCTCGTCGGCTGCGGAGATACGGATTCAATCGTCACGCGCGCGCTGGAAATTCTCCTGCGCTACGAGGTATTTCCACCCCACCGAATGCGGCATCACGTATGCACGGATGATCGCGTGATTCGTCGCGGCGCGGTCATCGTGCAACGCGTCTTCGCAGGCCCTCTGGCGGCCGAGGCTGCCGTCCGCACCGACGACGTGTTCGACGATCGCGCGCGGGGTGGGCACGCCGGGTTTACGTACACGACGCTCGAGGGCCACGTCGAGCGCGGAACGGCGACCTTTTCCGTTGGTCGCGACCCGAACGGCGCGCCCATCTTCAGAATCGAATCCTGGTCTCGACCGGGTAACGCGCTCATGGCCGCCGCGCGCCCCTTCCTCCGACGGATGCAGCGCAGCTCGGTCCATGAGGCGTTGCGCCACGTGCAAGCCCAGGTCACGGCGAGCAAGCCGACCTGAACGGTGCGGCGTGCGGACCTCGCTTACGCCGTCACCGAGTCGACTTCGGGCCTTCTTTCGCCAACGCAGCCTGCAAGGCTTCGAGCGGGGTGGTGCACGCCGCGACGAGCGGCGGCTTGTCCCGCAGTGCCAAGTCTAACGAGAGGACGTTGGTGTTGCGGCGCGAGAGCGCCACGATTTCATCGGACACTGTTTGGAACCGGTCCAGGGACGCGAGCGCCTCGACGAGCGAGGGTTTCGCTTCGCCCCTCGCGAGCTCCTCCAGGGATTTGAGCGCGGCTCTGGCCTTGGCGTTCGATTCGGCCATTTGCTTTTCCATGCGGGCCATCCGCCCTTCGTCCCGCTCCGCAATGTGCGGCGCAAAGAGCACTTGAGTTTCTCGAACGGCGAGCATGGCTTGGGTGGCGAAGAGGTCCGCGCGGGCGAGCTCGTTGGATGGCACGCCGGAGCGCGCCGCCACCAGAGAGCTGGCGAGCGCGGTAACCGCCTCGTTGGCCGCACCGAACGACAGCCACTGAGCTTTGAGGTTCGTGTTCTTGACCGCGAGCATCACGATCCGACCGTCGAGCTCTCGATACTCGGCGAACCGGGATCGGAACTCGGCGAGCAGTGCCGCCTCTTTGGTGTAGCTCAAGCCGGCCAGCAGCTGCGCGAGCTCCGCGGCGTGCTTCTCCACGGCGCTCGTCGCCGCTTCTGACTCGTCCGCCGCCGCCAGTGAGGTCTGATCCCTATCAGCCATGACGGCGCGGTTGGACGCGTCCGCAACGTGGCGAAAGTCCAGACGGAGACTCGTGACCAAGGCGCGCGACTCGTCCAGCCGTGTCATCACCGTCGTTGGGTTGCCTCGACAGCTCAAGGCCACAGCGGCGAGACCGAGCAGCGCCATGGCGAAAAGGAGCATTCGAAGCCGTTCGGAGAGCTTGAAGTACGGAGCAGATCGCACCATTGAGCCTCGGGAATGCGAGAACGACTCGATTGAGCCGGCACCCAGAGTATGGGCCTCGGCAGATAAATAAGTCGTCAAATTCCCCTCCCGCCCGCAGACAATGGCCGCCTACCCGTGGGTGAGCAGCGCCGGCTAGCCGGGATGGAGGAGGACGCCCGTGCGCCCTCCCTGCGGGTCAAGAAGGCGTGTGGCGCAGCACCACGAAGCCGCGGGCGGGCAGCTTGACCCGCAGTTGCTGCTCGGCATCGACGCTCAGCTCCTCTTCGTTAGAGACGCCGTTTCCACCGTACGCGAGCGCGTCGCTCGTGAAGATTTGGCGCCAGCGGCCTTGGGCGTCCAGCGGCACGTTGATCGGGTACCCGTCGGGAAAGCCGGTGTCACTCAGGGTGGTGACGACGATGTAGTGCTCCGGGCCGCGCCAGCGATGAAACGCGAGCACGCGGTCTGCGTTGTGCACGTTCATGAGCTCGATGTTCGTAGTGGAGAGAGCACGATGGCGCCGCCGCAGGCGAATGACGTCCGCGTAGTAGCGGAACAGGTACTGGCCGTCGCCGCGGCGCTGCCCGTGCAAGTCCTCTCGGTTTTCGAGGAAGCCGTCGTAGGTGAAGTCCTTACTGGCGCCGACCTCTTCACCCATCAAGAACATGGGGGTGCCGGCGGCGAGGAAGGTCATGCCCGCGACCACGCGACAGCGTGCTTCGGCGATACGGCGGAGCTCTCCCTCCGGCTTTGGCGTCCCCTTCTCGGCCGCTATCGCGACCATCAACGTACGGCCAGAGTGCTCGGAGTTGCCGGCCTCGTCGTGCGACTCGTGGTAGACGACCGTGTTGCGACGGCTCGAGATCAGGCACTCCGCAAAGCGGTCGAGCGCGAGCTCCCCGTTGCCGCCCATGCCCGCCGTGCGCAGCAGGTTGGCGCATTCCGGGCCGCGGCCCGTGTCCCCGATGAGGTTGTGATAGAAGTTCGAGTACCACGTGGCGTCGAAGCCTAGGCCCGCGCCGTCCGGGTGCTCCGTGACCAGAGACCAGTCGGAATGGTCCTCACAGGTGAGGATGGTCGTCGGTTTGATGAGGCGGAGGGTCCGGCTCAGCTCGCGCAAAAACTTCGCCCCTTCCGCGTTGGCGGCGCCTGCGGGCCGACCGTCGGCGTGAACCACGTTGTAGGCGTGAATGGACGTGGTCTGGTCCACGCGAAAGCCATCCACGTGAAAGTCCACGACTAGCGAAGCCGCGCTGCTGATGAACAGCTTGCGCACCATCTCTTCGTGGAAGCGCGGCGCGTAGCCGGTGGAGAGGTTGTCCAAGTAGCCGCCGTCCGGGCTCGGGTAGTCCCCGGAGCTGCCCTCGTACCAATAGTAGATGTTGTGCTCGTGCTGCGGCGAGTCGTAGAGCCACTGCGCGCGCTCCCCATTGGGTACGTAGTGGTTGTAGACCACGTCCACGAATACGGCGATGCCGCGGCGGTGGCACGCGCGCACGAAGTGCCGAAACTTGTCGCGTCCACCTGCGCTCGACTCAATCGCGAAGTGGTGGGAGTTGCCGTATCCCCAGGTGCGGGTACCGCTAGCCTCGGCGATCGGCAAGAGCTCGATCGCGTTCACGCCCAACGCGGCCAGGTAGTCCAACAGGGCGATCGCGTCGTCCAGATTGCCGGGGCGAGCTTCGCCGAAGCCGAGCGAGCCGATGTGAAGCTCGTAGATGATCATGTCTTCGATGCGGTGCGGGAACGGTGTGCCGTGGTTGAACTCGTCCCGCCAAAACTCCTCTTCGGAAATTGTGTCGCCCTCGCCAGGCGCGTACGACAACCCTGCTTGCACGACCTCCGTGTCCACCACGAGGGAGCAACTGACTACGCCGTCCAGCTCCTCGGCTTTGCCATCGTAGGGCTTGCCGTTAGGATTGAAGTCCCCGCGCCCGGCCTGGCTGCGCGAGTGAAGGTCAGTTCTATAGGCGACACTGCCGTCCTCCCGGCGAACGCGATACATGTAGGGCGCGCCCACGAAGTCGCTGAAGCGCGCCACTTCAGCCGCCCACACGCCGTCCTCCCCCCGCACGAGGGGAATGACGGGGCGCGCCGGATCGATACCGCTACCGTCGTCCGCGATGTAGCCAGTTCGCGGATCACCGAACACTACCTCTACCGCCTGCGCGTTAGGGGCCCAGACGGCAAAACGCAGTCCTGGCTCCGTGCCGGCCCAGGCGTGCAGTTTGCGCGCACCGAGGCGTCTTACGTGCGTCAGGTAGTAGCGCTCGGTGGAGTCTTGCTCCGTAAACGTGAAGGCGCGATGCAGAGCGGCGTGCCCTTGACCTCGCTGCTCGGTGACGATGGCTTCGCGATCTAGCCCGAGACCTCCGTCCACCAGGACGCGCCAGCTAAACTCGGTTCCCACCTGCGAAGCGTCCAGCCGCACCTCGGCCTCGAACACGCGGGCGCCATCCGGCCCCACACTCTCTTTCATGATGAGCTCCGACCATTCGTCGCTGAAGCGGCCACGCGCGTCCCAGCTACCGCACAGGCGCACGTTATCGAACAGCTTGCGGCGAATTCCAGTGTCGTAGATGAACTTCACCCGTAGGTCGTACTCTATCCAGTACGTCGTTCCGAGCGCAGATTACGCGTCGTGGCCAATCGTCACGAGCGTGGCGGGCTGCATCGGCGGAGTTGTCGCACGGCGGGCCTCGGTGATGGACGCGGGGCTGCCGCGCCCGCGAAGCTCAAGCCGACTTCTTGTCTTCGATAAGCCGCAGCACCGGCGGGTCCCGCTCGGTATTGTACCAACTGCAGCGCGGTGAGTGCTCGGCGACCTCACTCGATGTTTGCTGGTGCTGCAGCCAGTAGCAGCGGCCGCACTCCCAAGCGGAAGCCTTCCTCGGCGGCATGCGTTCCATAGTGGCGAGGCGCGATGCAGCCCTCGTGCCGCCTCGGTCCCGAAGCTGACCGTGATCGCTTCGCGAGCGCGGCCACGTGCCTTGGAAATGGTGGACTCGCGGAGGCGCTGGGGTAGCTTCGGGTCCCGTGAGTCCCGAGCCCACACCGACGAGACTGGCGCGCCGGCTCGGCTTTCTCGACGCCGTCGTCATCGGCCTCGGCTCGATGATCGGCGCGGGGGTGTTCGCGGCCTTCGGCCCTGCCGCCCGAGCGGCCGGCAATGGCCTGCTCGTCGGCATGGGGCTCGCGGCGCTGGTCGCCTACTGCAATGCGACGTCCTCGGCTCAGTTGGCCGCCATCTATCCGGAGTCGGGCGGTACGTACGTGTACGGGCGCAGACGGCTAGGACCAATCTGGGGGTTTCTCGCGGGCTGGTGCTTCGTCGTCGGCAAAGTGGCGAGCTGCGCGGCGATGGCCATGACCTTTGGGAGCTACGCCTCCCCCGCCCTCGCGCGGCCGCTCGCGGCCTTCGCCGTAGTGGCGTTGACGGTCGCGAACTACACGGGAGTTCGGAAAACGGTGGTCCTGACGAAGGTGCTACTGGTCGCCACGCTGGCCGCGCTCGCGGCGGTCATCGGCGCCGTATGGCTGGGTGGAGCGGCGCAACCGCGTCTCGGCTCGATCGCCGACGTCACCTTCCACGGCGTCCTGCAATCCGCCGGCTTTCTGTTCTTCGCGTTCGCCGGCTACGCACGTTTGGCAACCTTGGGCGAAGAGGTGGTCGAGCCGGCGCGCACCATTCCCCGAGCGATCCCGGTCGCGCTGGGTATCACTCTCCTGGTGTACGCGGCGGTGGCGGTGAGCCTGCTGGCAGGTCTGGGAAGCGCCAACATGGCGGCCTCAGCGGCTCCGCTGGCGGACGCGGTCGAGGCAGGCCGCTTCGCTTGGCTGTCGCCCGCGGTAAGAGTCGGAGCGACGACCGCGTCACTCGGCGTCTTGCTCTCCTTGATGGTGGGCGTGAGCCGCACTGCGTTCGCGATGGCCAAAAGCCGCGACCTGCCGCGAGCTTTTGCGGCCGTACACCCACGTTTCGGAGGGCCCCATCGCGCGGAGGTGGGAGTCGGGGTGGTGGTCGCGGCGATCGTGAGCTTTGCCGACGTTCGCGGCGCCATTGGCTTCAGCTCCTTCGCGGTTTTGCTCTATTACGCCATCGCCAACGCCGCGGCGTGGACCTTGGGCCGTGATGAGCGAAGATGGCCACGGGTGCTCTCCGGTCTCGGCTTGCTCGGGTGTATCGTCATGGCTGTCGCGCTGCCGGCTTCCTCCATTCTTGGAGGGGCAGGAGTGATCGCGGTTGGAGCAGGCGTGTATGCGATTCGGCGTGCCATCAGTCCTGGAGCAGCTTCTTCACTGCCCTCAAATCTGCCACCAGCTCCTTGAAGATTCGTTTGCGCGCCTCAGAGTCAGGAGCGCGCAGTACGGCCGAAGGGTGGTGCGTGGCGATGATGGCCTCGGCAAGCTCGCCCGGTTTGACGACCCCGCGCTCCTGAGAGACACGAAACTGTGCTCCCCACACGGCTTGCGCGGCCACGGCGCCGAGTAGAACGAGCACGTCCGGCTTGATGACGTCGAGCTCGGCCCGGAGCCAAGGAGAGCAGGCCCGCACCTCGCCGACGCGCGGTCGCTTGTGGAGGCGAGCTTTGCCGCGCGGCTCGAAGCTGAAGTGCTTCACGGCGTTGGTGACGTAGGTTTGTTTTCGCTCGAGCCCGGCCTTGGTGAGCGCTTCGTCGAAAATCCGCCCGGCGGGGCCGACGAACGGCCGCCCCTGCACGTCTTCCGAGTCGCCCGGTTGTTCCCCTACGAATACGACGCGCGCGTTGGAGCTGCCCTCACCGAAGACGGTTTGAGTCGCTGCGATGTAGAGGTCGCAGCCATGACAGCTCTTCGCGGCTTCACGGAGCTTGGGTAAGCTGAAGCGCTCGGGAAGAAACGGCGAAGCGTCGCCGGGAGGCTTGCGCTTGGTTGCCACCGCGCTCTCAGCCGGCGCGGGTCGCCACACGCAGCAAACCGGAGTCGCGCGGCATGAGCTCCGCGCGGTAGCGCTCGAAGCAGCGCAGCCCGGCGCGCAGCCGGATGAGCGCGCCTTCCGCGAAGAGAGGAGCCACCTCGGGGTTTTGCTCGATGAGGGGCGCGAACACTTCACGGTTCCAGGTTTGGCTGTGCCGGACGTCCAGCGTGGCGTGGAGCGCGTAGTAGCGACGTACGCTTCCGTCGAACCCCAGGCGCTTGAGGCCGGCGTTCACGAGCTCTGCACGGCCGGGCGCCGTGAGCTCGATGGCGCCGAGCGCGCCGATGGCTTGGTACGCGTAGGCGCGGCTCGTGGCGAGCGCGACCATGAGGTTGCCGAGCGCGAGCGTCTCCCAGCACGGGGGCTCGGCCGTCGGGGGAAGCGCAGCCCCAAGCCGCGCGAGCATCGGCCCGTGCATGCCGCCTTCGTGGCCTTGGCCCATCTCGTCCCAGTAGTTGCGCGCGAGCTCGAGCTTGGGGCGGGCCGGGAGCTTGAGCTGAGCGAGCGCGACCAAGTCTTCGAAGCCGGCTTCACCGGCCATCTCCTGGTGGAGGAACCAGCACATCTCCTCGTAGTTGGCCTGCTCGGCGAGCCAAGGGAACAGCGGGTCCCCCTGGCCGGGTCCGCTTTGCTTCAGCTCCGCAAGCCACGCCAGGAAGCCCTCTGCATCCCGGGGCACGCGGCGAATTTGTGAGGCGAGCGCATAGCGCTCACGCTCGACCAAGGTTCGCTCCAAGCGGCGGCACAGAACTTCCTCCTTCAGATCTTGCTCGAACTCGGCGGCGGAGACGGAAGGAGCCAAACGCAGGTGGTGCGAGCTCGCCAAGCGGCGGTGCAGGGCCTCGAGGCCACTCGAGGCAGAGGGGATCGTCGACAACATGGTGACCACTAGGGCAAGGCTCATGCCACCTGCGCCTCATTGTCCGTGCTGCGCCGCGAGCGGCGTCGTCCAACTTCGCAAGCGGTCGAGGAGCCACGAGTTGGAGTTGGCGAAGATGACCTGACCTTCTAGAGAGGCACTCGGCAGCCGGCGCGAGGGAGAACGCGGTAAGAAACGCCCGATCGTGGAAAATAGCAGCGACCAGAGCTCGGGGAGCTCACCGTGCAGCCAGGCGCCCACGTGCGCGGCGGGCGTGAACGTGAGAAAGCGATCACCGCGCGCGATGGCAGCGACGATCTTGCGAGCGGCGCGGTCGGCGTCGATGGAGAGCAACGGCGCCACGGCAGAGGCGCCGAACCACAACAGCTCGCGCTCTGCGTCACCCTTGTAGGTGGCGTGAAGATGAGATCCGGTTCGCATCAGGCCGGGAGTGACGGTGAGCACGCGCAGCCCGTCCTTGCCGACCTCGGCCTGAAGGGCCTCCGCGAAGCCGACCTGAGCGAACTTGGCCGCGGAATAGGGGGCCAGATGAGGCACGCCGAGCTTGCCGCCGATGGAGCTGATGATCGCGATCGTGCCCCTCCCGCGCGCCTGCATGGCGGGAAGCGCGGCGAGGGTCGCGTTCAACGCGCTGCCGAAGATCTCGCTCATCGCGGCTTGGAAGTCCTCGGCCGCCAGCGCTTCGATGGGCCCGACTTCAATCGTGGCCGCGTTCGTGATGAGCACCTGAATGGGGCCAAGCTCGCTCTCCACTCGCTGAATGAAGGTGCGCGCCTGATCGGCGTGACGTAAGTCGCACACGTCCGCGAGAACCGGCGCGCCGAAAGGGCGCAAGAACTCCTGCGCCCGAGCCAACGATTCCGGCGAGCGACCGCAGATGGCGACCTTCGCCCCGGCTTCCAGTAGGGCGCGTGCCAGGCAACGACCTAGGCCGCGTGTTCCGCCCGCGACGACGACCACTTTGCCGCGTAACGAGTCGAGCTCACTGTGCAGCTGCCGGTGCGCGGACGCGAGCGCGGCGCCATAGACGAGGTGCGCCGCGACCATGGATGTAGGTCGCGCCGGGCGGTCCCACCGCGCGGGAGGCATTAGGCCGAGCTTGGGCATAATCACCGCGTAGTTAGCCGCCCAAACGGCCGCCCCGAACAAGAGGCCTCCGCGTTGGCTGCGCGCGCGCGCCGGCAAGCCCGCGAAAATCGTGCCCATGCTGGCACCGAACGCGAAGTGCGCGGCCAGCGCGGTCAGGTCAAGTGAGGTACTGCTCGGCCCGAGCGGCCGCAGGGGCGCGAGGAGGCGACGCACGATGCGGCGCGGCGGTGGCTCTCCCAGCGCCCCGAGCTTCTTCGCTCCCAGCATGAACAGAGACATGGCAGCCGTGGCGGCGACGCCAGCGGCGGCTCCGCTCAACAGTCGAAGCAAGAGCTTTCGCATGCGCGCGCTCGTGCACGACCCGTTCCAGGGCACGCTTGGTGCAACGGGCGCCTCCCTCAGACTGAAAGGAACCGCAGAGATGTCCCAATTTTCGTGCCGGATTCTCCTCACCCTGGCCGCGTGCTCCGGGCTGGCCTGCGGCTGCGCTGGCGACCAAAAGGAAGCCGAGACCCCCGCGGGAGAGGCCGCGGACCAAGCGCCGGTAATGAAGACCACCCCTTCTCCGGGGGAAGAGTCGGAGCCGGCGCCGAATGGCCCGCCTGCGGGGTTGCCGCAGGCGGAGCCTCAGAGCAGCAGCGGCACGCAGAACAACGTTTTGGCGGCGCCGACCCTCGAGCCCGCCCGGGAAAGCCTCAGCGAAGGCCAGATCGCCCGCATCGCGGAGCTGGTGAATACGGCCGAGATCGACCAAGGAAAGGTGGCGCAAACGAAGGCCAAGTTTCCTCGCGTCAAAGCGTTTGCGGCCAAAATGGTCCAGCATCACGGGCACGCGAAGGCCGAGCAAGCGAAGCTCGCCAGTCGGTTGAACATTCGCGTCGCGGACAGCTCGGAAGCCGCCGCCCTCAAGACTGAGGGAGAGGCGACACTGACGACGTTGAAGAGCACACCGGCCGCGGACTTCGATGTCGCCTACATCGACAGTCAGGTAACCGGCCATCAGAAGGTGCTTGCTGCCATCGATGGCCAGCTCTTGCCCTCGGCCAAAACGGACACCGTCGTGTCCGCGCTCAAGATGGGTCGCGACGCTGTGGCAGCGCACCTTGAAGAGGCGAAGGCCATCCAAGCGGAGCTCGCGAAGGCGAGCAGCAAGTAGCAGTCATCGGACCGCACCTACCGCCGCCCTCACACTACTGCGCTCAGGGTGAGGGCGGCTTTTGCTCGCCGGCGCTGGTCGTGCCCATTGTCGTGCCCGGGCGCGCCGGGGGCGAGACGTACTGGCGAATGCCTGCTGCGAGCGCGATGCCTCCGACGATGACGACTGCGGCCACGCTCAGCGTCAGTATCGCGGTGTTCTTGCCGCCACGTGACAGGTCGCGCTCTTCGGCGTCTTTGAAATGAGGCTCGGTCATGGTGTCCTTGCTTGCAACTCGCGTTCCGCTTCTGGAGAACGCTCACGTGTCGGGGCGGTTTCGCAGCGTTGCGACAAAAAAGCTGAGGAACATCCGCCGGGTGGCGCCCCGCAGCATCAGACTCGCTCGGTTCTGGGGAGGATCGCTTGTTGCACCCGCGTCGTCACCCTCACGAAGGAGAAAACTACCATGCCGCAACAAACCTCTGCTCCCAAGACTGCAGCCAAGAATCGCCAATCCCTCGCTCGTCCGATCTCGCCGAAACCGCTCGCGGACAGCGAGCCCGCCGAGACCGCGGACCACGAGTACGCGCTCGTCAGCGTGCTCTATCATTCGCTACAGGGTGTCCAGGCCTGCGAACAGTACGTGGAGGACGCCGAAAAGGCCGGCGATCAGGAGCTCGTGACGTTCTTCCAAGAGACCCGCGACGAGCAGGCGGCGCGCGCCAAGCGTGCCAAGCAACTGCTGGCCGGCGTCATGGACGTCGAAGACGAGGATGACGAGGACGAGGACGAGGACGAGGACGAAGACGAGTCGGACGAAGACGAAGAAGAAGAAGAAGCGTGAGCCACGGAGGGACGGAGCGGGGCGCGATCGCGTGACCCGCTCCGCTCCCAATGCTTCTTAGCGGCTGCGTTTCTTCGAGCTTCTTCGAGCCTGCCTTCTTCGAGCCTGCCTTCTTCGAGCCTGCCTTCTTCGAGCCTGCCTTCTTCGAGCCTGCCTTCTTCGAACCCTTCTTCGCCGTCTTCTCGGCGGGAACACCGTCGCCTTCCGCGCGCGCTTCGGAAAGACCGATTGCGATCGCCTGCTTGCGGCTCTTCACCTTCTTGCCGGAGCGACCAGAGCGCAGCGTGCCGCTCTTCATCTCTTCCATGCTGCGTTGAACCTTTTTTCCGGCTTTTTTACCGGACCGCTTGGAAGCTTTCTTCTTACCTGAGGACTTCTTGCGAGTAGCCATGGCGCCGCGTGTCAGCAACGCGCGTGCCAATTTTCGGCGCGGGGCGGGTTAAACCCGCCGGGGCACGTACGTTGCACGCCGGGACGACCTCATCGATGGCAACTCAGAAGGTCAGTGACTTCCTGGTCGAGCGCCTCACCGCGTGGGGCGTGGAGGTCGTTTACGGTTACTCCGGCGACGGCATCAACGGCATCTTGGGCGCACTGGGCCGAGCCAAAAATCCGCCGCGCTTCATTCAGCCGCCGCACGAGGAGCTGTGCGCGCTGATGGCGACGGGGCACGCCAAATATTCGGGCAAGGTGGGCGTGTGCCTCGTCACCCAAGGGCCAGGTGCCGTTCACGCGCTCAACGGCCTATACGACGCCAAGCTGGATCACCAGCCCGTGGTGGCGATCTTGGGCCAGGTGTCGCAAAGCGCGGCTGGCTCCTACTACCAGCAAGAGATTGACTTGGTGTCCCTCTTCAAGGACGTAGCGCAGGAACACGTGCACGTGCTGTCGAGTCCGGAGCAGGCGCACCACCTCATCGATCGAGCCTTCCGCACCGCTTTGGCCGAGCGCACGGTCACGGCGATCATCGTGCCGCACGACGTGCAACAGAAGGACGCCGTACCGCCGCCGGCTCCCGAGCACGGCAAGCTAACCACGACCGTGGGCTATGTGCCGCCGCGCGTACTTCCCCAGCAATCGGAGCTGCAGCGAGCAGCGGAATTGCTGAACGCAGGCCAAAGGGTCGCGCTGCTCATCGGCGCGGGCGCCCTTGGGGCGACAGACGAAGTGTGCAGCGTGGCCGAGCGGTTGGACGCCGGCATCGCCAAGGCGCTCTTGGGCAAGGCCGCGGTGCCGGACGACTTGCCGTTCGTAACGGGCTCTGTCGGTTGGCTCGGCACGCGGGCCAGCAACGAGATGATGAAGCTGTGTGACACGCTACTCATCGTCGGCTCGCAGTTTCCGTACACGGAGTTTCTGCCCAAGCTGGGTCAGGCGCGCGCCGTCCAGATCGATATCGACGGTAAGGCGCTAGGCGGGCGCTACCCGACCGAGGTCAATCTCGTGGGTGACAGCGCGGAGACGCTGCGTGCGCTCTTGCCATTGCTCGCGCCCAAAGTAGCGGGTCGCTTTCGCGAACGCATTCGCGCCCTGATTGCGGAGTCGCGCCGGGAGCAGGAAGAGCTAGCCATGGTCGAGGCGCACCCGCTCAACCCCGCGCGTGTCTTCCTGGAGCTGAATCGCGTGCTGCCGGACAACCTCGTGGTCGCGGGCGACTGCGGCACCGCCACCTTTTGGTACGCAAAATACTTGGATTTGCGGCGCGGCATGCTGGCGTCGCTCTCCGGCACGCTTGCGACCATGGGCTCTGCCCTGCCCTACGCGCTCGCGGCCAAGGTAAACTTCCCGGAGCGTCCAGTGCTGGCCCTCGCGGGGGACGGCGCGATGCAGATGAACGGGCTCAACGCGCTCATCACGGTCGCTCAGCAGTGGAAGAGCTGGAAGGATCCGCGCCTCGTGGTGCTGGTGCTCAACAATCGACAGCTGAGCTACGTCACTTGGGAGCAGCGGGCGATCGAGGGCGATCCCAAATTCTCGCCCTCGCAAGACTTGTTCGACTTTCCGTTCGCGCGCTTTGCGGAGCTACTCGGCTTGCAGTCCGTGCGCGTCTCCACCAACGAGGAGCTGCAGCAGGCGTGTGAGCGCGCCTTTCACGTCGACCGCCCCCTGCTCATCGAAGCGGTCACGGATCCGAACGTGCCCCCGCTGCCCTCGGAGCTCACCAAGAAACAGCGCGAAATGCTGAAAAAGGCTTTTTCGCAGCAGGACGATGATTTGCCCGGAGCCCTCCATCAAGTCGAGAAGCTAACGAATTTCTGACCCAACACAGGAGACGACCATGAACGACAATTTCGGACGCAGCGGTGGCAATCGGAACGACCGTTTCCGGAACGACCCCCAATACACCCGCAGCCGCGAGCCGGACGGCGGTTTCTGGGAGCGCGGCGAGGAAGATCGAGCCCTGCGCAGCCCCGATCAGGAGTTCGAGACCTCCGGCAACTACCGTCAGCCGCAGGAACAATACGTGAACCAGGGCCAGGGCTCGGCGCGCAACGGCTCCAGCAGCCACCGGAACCAGCTGACGGACTACTCGAACAGCAGCTACGATCGCAGCCGCTTCGACGGCCGGTACGCGCCTTCGTATCCGGCCACTTCGAGCTACGGTCGCGAGACGAGCTCACGAGGGCTTGGCGGGCATTCGGGCCGCGGCCCCAAGGGCTACACGCGAACGGACGAGCGGATTCGCGAGGACGTTTGCGACCGTTTGAGCTGGAACGACGAGGTGGACGCGACCGACATCTCGGTACGCGTCGAAAAGGGAGAGGTCACGCTGGAAGGCAGCGTCGAGACGCGCCACATGAAGCGCCTTGCCACCGACCTCGTCGAGGATGTCCCGGGTGTCTTGGACGTGCACAACACCATTCGCGTGCAGAAGCCGATCCTCACGGAGCTCAAAGAAAAGATCACAGGCGAGGCAAAGGACGAGCACTACGCCAACACCGGCACGAAGACGACGGGCGCTTCCCCCGTGCGTAACGGCGTGACCTGAGCCGGAGGAGCCTGGAATGAAATGGACCGAGCACTCAGTCTTTCTGGGCGGCGTGGTGGTTGGCGCGCTGCTATTCGCGGCCTGCGGCCACGGTAACGATCGCCCGGCCGAAGACGGCGGCACCCAGGCGAATCCGTCGGATAACCTGCCCGATGGCATCGACGGCACTCCCCCTGTAAGTAAGCCACCGGACACACCAGCCACGCCGTTGGAAGGTAACCCTGGTGAGGCCCAGCAAGACAGCCCGCAGAAGACGCCGGCTCCGGCTGGCTCCAGTCCTGCGACCGGCGGTCCTTAGCGGGCGCGCAACCTGGGGTCGTCACCGAGCGGCCCCAGGTGGGGCTTGCAAATAGCGCAGAGGTGACACACAAAACGGGCTGTTATGGCCCAGAGATCTCCCCTCTCTTCGTCCTCGGACGTTACAAAGTCGGATCAACGCCTCAGCCTTTCGGACGTCGCTCAAGTCGAGCGAATCGCGCTCAAATTGGGTGTCAGCGCGGACAGGCTGCGCGAAGTCGTCGCGCAAGTCGGCCCGCGGCTGGAAGACGTGTTGGCTAGGCTCGCGCAGCGAGACAGCGTGGACTGACGGTTACCCAACGGGCGGCATGGCGATTGCTTAAGCCGCCCGCTATGTCGAGGACCATCACTCTCCTGGCAACCCTGGCCCTGACCTGGGGCTGCGCTCAAAGTAGCGCCGCGCCGGCCGCAACGCCGGCCTCCACGACCAACGCCGCCGACCAAGAGGACAAGGGCAACGGTTACGGGTCTGGCAACGCGTCACCTGCTGCGGAGCCGCAGGCGGCGCCGCCCGAGGCCACGCCGATGCCGACGCCAGGGCCCAGCAGTGAGAACGCCGAAGAGCCGTCCGACGGCAATCGAAAGCTGGCTCAAGCTCGGGCGATGGGTTGCGTCGGAATTCGCTGAGCGGCGACGCACGCGGTGGCACGAAGCTCGCTAAGCGGCCGGGATGAAAAACGTTTCGAGCTTCACGATCTTACCGGTGCTCCTGGCGCTCGCCGGGCTGCCTGGCTGCAACAAGAGCGACGAGCAAGCGGCGGCACAGGCCCAGCGCGACGCGGCCGACACCTCTCGCGAGGCGCAAAACGAAGCCAACGACAAGATCGCAGCTGCAAAGCGTGAAGCGGACGAGGCAGAGGCCAAGGCCGCTGCCGCGCGCACAGAGGTAAAAAACTCCGTGCAGAAGGACATCGACGCGGTCGACCGGAAGATTTCCTACCTGAAGGAGCGAGGCGCCACCGCCAAAGGCAACGCGCAGAAGAACGTGGCGGCCGCGCAGGGCGAGGTGGAAACGCGCCGGGCCGCCGTGCAAGCGAACGTCCGCAAGCTCGAGACCGAAACGGGCAGCGCCTGGGAATCTGCCAAGGCAGCCGTGGACCGCGACCTGACGGCGCTGAAAGCAGCCGTCGACTCTCTAGAAACTACCGTCACCGGTAAGTGAGGGGCACCATGGCGCAATACGAGCACAACTCGGAAAAGTTCGGCTACCTCAACCTGGAGACGCTGGACGGCGTGCAGACCGCACTCAAAGCGCTCGGGTTCGATCCCGGAAAGGTGGACGGGAAGGACGGCCCGAACACGCAGAATGCGGTACGTCAATTTCAGGCCCACGCCACGATCAAGATCGACGGGATCGTGGGGCCGGCGACCCGTAGCGCCTTGATGAATGAGCTCGACCAGGCGCAACGCGCCGCGGGCACGAGTTCAGCCTAATTTGCTCGCCCATCCCGCCCCTGCAGGCGCATTTCGCGACAGGGGCGGGACGCGCGACCCGCGGGTTCGAATCTCGGCCAAGGGCACGCGCATTGCACTTGCCGAAAGCGATGCTGCGCGAGCTCTGGCTGACCGCCAAGGAAACCATCAATGATTGGGTAGACGACAACGCTTCACGACTGGCGGCGGCGCTGGCGTACTACGCGCTCCTCTCGCTAGCACCGCTACTCGTCATCACCATGGCCGTCGTCGGCTGGTTCGTCGGCGAGGACGCCGCCCGCGGCCGCGTCGCCGGCGAGCTAGGCTCGGTCGTCGGCGGAGAGGCTGCACGAGGGATTCAGGCTGTTGCGGAGAGTGCCCAGTCGCCTGCGGCCGGCATCGTGAGCACCATCGTCGGCGTCGTGACGCTGTTCGTGGGCGCCTCGGGCGTCTTCGGCGAGCTGCAGAGCTCCCTCAACACGGTGTGGGAAGTCGCGCCAAAGCCGAACCGCGGGCTCATGGGCCAGCTCCGCGATCGTTTTCTTTCCTTCACGATGGTGCTGGGCGTCGCGTTCCTCCTTCTCGTCTCGCTGGTCGTCAGCTCCGCGCTGAGCGTCGTCGGCTCGTTCATGGCCGGCGCACTGCCGGGAGGCGAAGCGGTTTGGCAGATCATCAACACCGTCCTTTCTCTCGCCATCGTCACCGGCTTGTTCGCACTCATCTACAAGGTCATTCCTGACGCTAAAATCCAGTGGCGGGACGTCTGGCTCGGCGCGGCCGTCACGGCGGTGCTGTTCACGATCGGGAAGCTGCTGCTCGGCTTGTATCTCGGTAAGGCCGCGGTCGGCTCTTCGTATGGCGCCGCAGGCTCGATCATCGCTCTGGTCGTGTGGGTGTACTACGCTGCCCAAATCTTGTTGATTGGTGCCGAGTTCACGCAGGTGCAGGCGCGGCGGCGCGGTCGGCAGATAGAGCCGAGCGACAATGCCGTCACCGCCGAAGAAGCGCGCGCGGCCGAGAACGCGGCGTCCAAACCGAAAAAGAACGCGGTCGTACCGCAGCGCGTGCCGTCCAACGCGTGAGGATCCCCTAATGAACATGGAAGCGCCCAGAGCACGCAGCGGGCGCCTATTGGTCGTCTCCAACCGTCTGCCATTTTCGGTGCAACGCTCACCGAACGGTGACGTGGAGCTGTTGCCGTCTTCGGGCGGGCTCGTCTCGGCTTTAGTCGGCTACCTCGAGGCGCGCAAGCAGGAGCCGGGGGCGCTGGAGCTCATCTGGGCGGGCTGGGCCGGCGCCGAGCTCAGCGCCGAAGAGACGAACGAGCTACGAAAAACTGCGCTCGAGCGCCAAGGTGGCTACCCACTCCGGCTCGCGGGCGCGGACATGGATCGCTTCTACCACGGCTTCTGCAACGGCACGTTGTGGCCGCTGTTCCACTACTTTCCGAGCTACGCCACCTACGAGGAAGAGGACTGGGAAACGTATCGGCGCGTCAACCAGCAATACTGCGACGAGATCGTGGAGATGGCGCAGCCCGGCGACGAGATCTGGGTGCACGACTACCAGCTGCTGTTGCTCCCGGCGCTCTTGCGCCAGCGCCTGCCCGACGCAAGTATCGGCTTTTTTCTACACATTCCGTTTCCGTCTTTCGAGGTGTTTCGGCAGCTGCCGACCAAGTGGCGGCGCGAGCTGCTGGAAGGCGTGCTCGGCGCCGACCTGATGGGTTTTCACACTCACGACTACTCGCAGCACTTCCTCCACTCGGTATTTCGAACCTTGGGCCATGAGCACTACCTCGGCCGCATCAACGTGGACGGCGCGATCAAAGCCGTCGAAACGTTCCCCATCGGCATCGACTTCAACCGCTTCTGGCAAGCGTCGACCAGCGCGGAAGTGGCGGAAATTCGGGGGCGGATGGCGGCCGGCCTCGGGGGACGCCGGGTCATCTTCTCCGTGGACCGGCTCGACTACTCCAAGGGCATTCTGCATCGTCTCCGCGGGTTCGAAGCGTTCTTGAGCCTCTTTCCAGAATACGCGCGCCAGGTGACGTTCGTGCTCTTGGTCGTGCCGTCCCGCGAGCTGGTCACGCGTTACCAACGCATGAAACAAGAGCTGGACGAGCTGGTCGGGCAAATCAACGGGCGGTATGGCTCCGTGGATTGGGTCCCCATCGTTTACCAATACCGCTCGGTCCCCTTCGCGGAGCTCGTCGCCCTGTACGGATTGGCGGACGTAGCCCTCATCACGCCGTTGCGCGACGGCATGAACTTGGTTGCGAAAGAGTACATCGCCAGCAAGCCAGAGGGCACGGGCGTCTTGATCCTGAGCGACATGGCCGGCGCCGCTCGAGAGCTGGGCGAAGCGCTGCAGATCAACCCCAATCACACGCGAGAAATCGCCGACGCCATTCACGAGGCCCTGACCATGCCCGCAGCCGAGCAGCGGCCGCGGATGCGCGCGATGCAGGGCCGGGTCAAGACTTACGACGCTACGCGCTGGGTGGATTCTTTCGTTTCTACGCTGCACCGCACGAAGGAACGCCAAGGCCGCTTGGCGACCCGACACCTCACCGGAGCCCCCCTCGCGGACGTGCTCGAACGCCACCGCCGCGCCGCGAAGCGCACGTTGCTGTTGGACTACGACGGCACCCTCGTGCCGATCGCCGGCACTCCTGCCGAAGCGGTGCCCGACGCGGAGCTCATCACGCTACTGAGAGATTTACAGACCCCCTCCCAGGAGGTCATCGTAATCAGCGGGCGGGAACACCGGAGCTTGGCAGAGTGGTTCCGCGACGTGCCGATCGGGCTCGTTGCCGAGCACGGAGCATGGCAACGAGATGCGCAAGGGGAATGGACGATGCCGAAGCCCCTACCGGATCATTGGAAGAAGCAGGTAGGCCCGCTGGTGCAGTCTTACGTGGAGCGCGTTCCCGGCTCCTCCTTGGAAGAGAAAGACTACGCCCTGGTTTGGCACTATCGGCTCGCCCTCGATCAGGAGCTGGCCGCGCAGCGTGCCAAGGAGCTGACCGACGACATCGTCACCTACACGGCTAACCTCGACGTGCAGGTGCTCGAGGGAAAAAAGGCGATTGAGGTGCGAAACTCCGGCGTCACCAAGGGCGTCGCGGGCAACGCCCATACCGCCCACGGGCCCGACTTCATCTTCGCCGCCGGTGACGACGCGACGGACGAGGACCTGTTCCGGGCACTTCCGCGGGACGCGGTAACGGTGTGCGTGGGCGGCATGCACTCTCACGCTACGTATCGGCTTTCGGACTACCGAGAGTTACGGGCCGTCCTGCGCGCGATGCTCCCGCGTTGACGACGTTGGTCGGACCAGCGACCTTTTTGCCACAGCGAGATGACGCGTGCGTCTATCGGGCTGAAATCATACGGGTTGCTTCCCCGACGCTTGTCTGGACGTAAACGTCACTCGGGGGCGACCAGGGACCATCTTCGGGATAGCGCTAGGCGATGTCGCTTCGCGCTCGTCCAATCCCTAAAGGCTTCCGGCGTGCGCCCGTTGGTAGAGATCGGATGCCGCAATCGGAATGCCGCAGGGCCGCGCGCCGTGGCGCGCCGTCCGGAGCTCGGTCATGAGCGACGAGAACGTCGTGCTGCGCCCGTTGGTCCCCGGCGAGGCGGAATCCGGCGTGCACGCGACCGAATCGGCAGCGAAGCGCCGCATCCTGTTCGTGGACGACGAGCCGTCCATCTTGGAGGGCTTGCGTTCGGCGCTCCGCCCTCAGCGGAGAGAATGGGACACCGCCTTCGCTCTGGGCGGCGCGGCGGCGATCGAGGAGCTGGAGCGGCGCACCTTCGATGTCATCGTGACGGACATGCGCATGCCGGTCGTCGACGGCGCCGAGCTGTTGCGACGCGTCAAGCAGCTCCAGCCGCGCGCGGTCAGGATCGTCCTTTCGGGTCAGACCGACGCCGAAACGGCGATGAAGACGGTATTCATGGCGCACCAGTTCCTGGCCAAGCCCTGCGAGCTGGAGAAGCTGCGCGCGCTCGTCAAAAGGGCATGCAATCTCAATGAGCTCGTAGCTGGCGACGAGCTGCGGGCGCTTGCGGGCGATGCCGCCTTGCTGCCAGCGGCGCCACGCACGTACTCCAATCTCACCCAGGCCCTGGCCGAACCGGCTTCCAACCTCGCGACGGTGGCCAATATCGTGGAGCGTGACCCCGCGCTTTGCGCCAAGGTGTTGCAGGTCGTCAACTCGGCGTTCTTCGGGCTGCCTCGGAGCGTGAGCAGCATTGCGCAGGCCGCGAACTTCCTTGGTACGTTGACGCTGCGAAACCTGGCGTTGGCGATGGAGAGCGTCTCGCTTGCCAAGCGAATGTCCTTGGGACTGAGTGACAAGCAGCTGGTGGAGTTCCAGATCAACTCGCTTTTGGTCGCGCTGCTCGGACGCCACTGGTTCGCCGGTGACAGGCGTCGCGCCGACGAGGCTTTCGTCGCCGGGATGTTGCGCGACATGGGTCACTTGCTCCTGGCCAAGCGTCGGCCGGAGGAGAAATGCGGGAGCCACAATCACGCGGCTCTCAGCGCGTACCTCCTGGGTCTATGGGGCATCCCTCACGCCGTGCTCGAGCCCGTCGCCTTCCACGAAAATCCCGAGGCGGTCGAGCACGACACTCTCGAAGTGGTAGACGTGGTGCACCTCGCGGACCGAATCGCGGCGGAGCTCGCGCCGTCCCCATTTCAAACGAGCGCGCCCCCCCTGGACGTTGACCGCTTGGAGCAGCTTGGCGCGAGCGCCAGCCGGCTCGACGCCTTCCGCCAGGACGCTACCGCCTTCCTGACTCACGCCCGGGAGCTACTTCGGTCATGACCCCTCGCCCGTCGGAGCTTGCCGCGAAGGCGGAGCTGCTCGACCTGCTGCTCAGCGCCACGCAGGACGGCATCGTGGACTGGAACGTGGTCACGGGGCGCGCCCAATACAACCCGCGCTGGCAACTGCTGCTCGGATTCGACAATGGGGAGCTGCAAGAGCGCGCCGAATCCCCCGAGCTGTGGCAGGAGTTGGTGCACCCGGACGATCGCCCTGCCGTGCTTCGCCTACTCAGCGATCACCTGGAGCAGGGGTGGCCGTTCTCCACCGCGGTGCGCATGAGACATCGCTCGGTTGGCTACCGCCACATTCTGTGTCGCGGCACTAGCCACCGCGACGACTCGGACCGGCCATTGCGCATGGTGATCATCTTCTCGGACATCGACGAGCGCATCCGCGGTGAGGGCAGACAGCGCGCGCTGGTGTCGGCTCTTCCCGACACCATATTCCGCGTACGCACGGACGGGACCATCTCCGGGGTGAAGCATGGTCGCCAGCGCGCCGGCTCGCCTTTTGCCGCGCTCCGTGAGGGGATGACACTGGCGAGCGTATTCGGCGACGACCGCATGTTGAAGCGCCTGCAAGCCGCGCTGTCGGTGGAGGCAGGAAGCGATCGTGACAACGCGCGCACGGTGCAGATCGACTCCATGACCACGGACGGCGGCACCATTCACCACGAAGTGCGCGTCGTTCACAGCGAGGACGAATCCGTCTGCATCGTGCGTGACATCACCCAGCAGCGCGAGCTGGAGGGGCGGCTGCTCGAGACTCAGAAGCTTGGCGCGATTGGTCAATTGGCGGCAGGGGTGGCCCACGAAATCAACACCCCGATGCAATTCATCGGCGACAACTTACACTTCGCGAGCGCGGCGGTTGGTGACTTGGTTGCGCTGCTCGACCGCTACAAAGCGGCGGTGAAGGACGGCTCGGATCGGCCGCTCGGCGCACGTCAGCTGGAGACGCTTGCCGATGCCGAGGCTGACCTCGACTTCGACTACTCGAGAGAAGCACTCCCCGCCGCCCTCGCGCGGTCCCTGGACGGGGTCGAACGCGTGTCGGCCATCGTGCGCGCCATGAAGTCCTTCGCCCACCCCGGAGGCGACGAGCTGGCCCCCACCGATCTCAGAGGGCTGATCGAAAGTACCGTGACGGTCGCCACGAACGAATGGAAGTACGTGGCGGAGATGGTCATGCAGTTAGACCCAGAGCTCCCGCTCGTCCCGTGCATCGCCGGCGAGCTCAATCAAGTGGTGCTCAACCTGATCGTCAATGCTTGCCACGCCGTCGCCGACACGGTCGGCGCGACCGGGCGCAAAGGCGCGATCACGATCAAGACGACGAGCGACGAGACTCACGCTGAGATCCGCGTCGCAGATACCGGCACCGGTATCCCGGAGCACGTCCGCGCCAAGGTTTTCGAGCCGTTCTTCACGACGAAGGAGGTGGGTAAGGGAACCGGCCAAGGGCTCGCGATGGCCTACAACTGCATCGTCAAGCGACACCGCGGAAGCCTCACGTTCGAAACCGAGCTCGGGATGGGCACCACCTTCATCATCCGCTTGCCCCTGGCTCGGGCTGCGGGTGAAGACCGGCGTTCAGAGGTCGATCTCCAGCGAATCACCCAGACTGGCATACCATGGGCCTAGCCGCGCGCAGCCGGGAGAAGGTCATCTGCGTCGATGACGAGCCGCACATCGCGAGCGGGCTATCGCTGCATTTGCGACGGCGATACGACATCGAAATTGCCACCAGCGGAGCCGCGGGGCTGGAGGTTTTGGCGCGTTCGCCGGACGCGGCGGTCGTGATTTCGGACATGCGCATGCCGGGCATGAGCGGGGCCGAGTTCCTCGCGAAGGCGTGCGCCTCGCATCCGCTTACGACGCGCATCCTGCTCACCGGCTACTCCGAGCTCGACGCGGCGGTGAAGGCCATCAACCTCGGCAACGTCTATCGCTTCTTGGTAAAGCCCTGTGCGCCCCCGGAGCTCGTGCGCACCGTGGACGCGGCCGCGGACCTGCACCGCACGCTCATCGCCGAGAAGGAGCTGCTGGAAAAGACGGTTCACGGCAGCATCAAGATGCTGACGGAGGTTTTGGCCATTGCCAACCCGATGGCCTTCGGGCGTGGCTCACGCTTGAAAGAGCTCGTCTCTCTCATGGCGGACAAGCTCGGCGAGAAGAACCGCTGGCAGGTCGAGGTGGCGGCGTTGCTCTCGCCTCTGCCTTCCATCACGTTGCCGAACGAGACCGCGGAGAAGCTCTACTACGGCGCGGCGCTGAGCCCTGCCGAGCAGGCCATGGTCGCGCGCGCTCCCGACGTCACGGAGCAGCTCTTGGGTCACATACCTCGGCTCGAGGAGGTTCGCGCCATCTTGAGGAGCTATCACGCTCCTTTTCGCCCCCCCGTTGCCGACGCTTCGGAGGAAGAGCGCTCCGCATCTCGAGCCGCTCAGCTACTGAAAGTCGCGTTCGAGTATGACGCGCTGGAAGCGCGGGGCATGACCGCACTAGAGGCTCTCGCCGCGCTGAATGCTCACGCGCAGCAGTACGAGCCGAGCGTCCTTTCGACCCTCGCCGAAGTGTGCCAGGGGCGAGCGGAGCGGGAGACAATCCGTGAAATCTCCCTCGCGGCCCTCAATAAAGGCATGGTCTTCGCCAACGACGTGAGGATGACGAGCGGCACGCTGTTCGTGGCGCGCGGCTACGAGGTCACCGAAAACTTTCTGGAGCGCGTCCGGAACTTCCGGCCTGGGTCCGTCAAGGAGCCGGTGAAGGTAGTGCTGAAGAGTCAGTAGCTCACCCGCTGGTCGCGGAGGATCTCGGGCCGGCTCGTCGGCTAGCGCAGAGGCTCGACCGGGTAGGCGCCGCGCCGTCCGCTACGCCACCTGATCGGTCGCAAGCAGCTCGAAGCCGTCGGGGGCGGAAGGCGGCGCGATGCGCGGAACGTCGTCGACGAAGCAAAGCCTTACCCGGAGCGGCTTGTCCTTGCCGGCGAGGACGGCGTCGTCCGCAAGGCGAATGAGCGCGTCTCGCTGGGCAAAATCCGCATCCGACGGCGCGCAGAGCACCAGCTCGTTCAGGCTGTGCGCGGAGTCTGCGTGCGCAGCCACCCCCAGAGTCATGAGGCGCCGTGCCGCACTCGTCGCTGATCCGCCGCTGTCGGCCGTGCACAGGTAGGCTTCGTGAAACGGCTGGCTCGTGCGCTCGGCGAGCGCAATGCGGTGGAGCACGCGCTGGGCGAGCGCCGCGGGCTCCTCGTCCGGCGACTGGGCGACGACCACTGCGTCTTCGAAGCCCTTTTCACCCTGGCAGGTGACGCTGGGAGCGTTCTTTTCGATGATGACGAGACGACGACGGGATGAGCGAGATGCGAAGCGCGGACGTTGAGGGAGCATCGTGAAAGAGCGCCAAGCAAACCACGTACCATTGGCGAAACATTCGCGCGCGGCCGACTCCGTCACTCTCACCCCCGGAGTTAAGAGCAGGACCTTTCGCACCTCGCCGTTCGACGTGTCGGAAGCGGGCACGGCAACGTCGGGGTTCGCGACCTGCGGATGATTTCCCCCGGATGATGTAGCGAATCGCCTCGCGGGAGCGGAACTGAGGTTAGGCTACCGTCCACGGATGTCCGCCCGCGAACGAAACAACGTGCATGTGGCGGGGAGAGGCTCGACGACTCTCGTCTTCGCCCATGGATTCGGTTGCGACCAGAACATGTGGCGACTGCTCGCGCCGCGCTACGCCGAGCGCTACCAGGTCGTGCTGTTCGACTTGGTCGGGAGCGGCAAGTCCAACCTCAAGGCCTACGATGCGCGCAAGTACAGCACCTTGCAGGGCTACGCGGACGACGTGAACGAGATCATTGCCGAGGTAACGACAGGGCCTGTCGTGTTCGTCGGACACTCCGTCAGCGCCATGATCGGCCTGCTGGCAGACTTGAGCGCGAAGGCTCCGTACGCGGCTCAGATCATGATTGGGCCCTCCCCCTGCTACATCAACGAGGGAGACTACGTGGGTGGCTTCAGCCGCAGCGACATCGAGTCTCTGTTGGAGACGCTGGAGGGGAACTACCTCGGTTGGTCGAGCAATATGGCCCCCACCATCATGGGAGCGCCGGACCAACCTGCGTTGAGCACGGAGCTTACCAATAGCTTTTGCCGGACGGACCCGGAAATCGCGAAGCAGTTTGCGCGCGTGACCTTCCTCTCCGACAATCGCCGAGACGTGCCCAACTTGCAAACACCCACGCTGGTCTTGCAGTGCGACGAGGACCCGATCGCGCCGCTCAGCGTGGGGCAGTACTTGAAGGAACACCTCCCGCGGTGCACGCTAGAGGTCATCGACAACGTGGGGCATTGTCCGCACCTCAGCGCTCCCGGGCCGTGCGCCACCGCCATCGACAAGTTCTTGGCCGCGCAGGGACTTTAAGCAGCTTGGGCTCCTCGCAGATGCTTTCGGCGGAGGAGCAAGCGCTGCTGGACACGGCCGCGTGTGGGTTGATGCGCACGCTCCCCAACGGGACGTTTCTGCGAGTCAACGAGACGTTCGCCAACTGGGTAGGGTACCGCCCAAGCGAGCTCGTGCAACGGCGCCGGTTCCAAGACCTGCTCACGGTGGGAGGCCGCATCTTTCATCAAACACACTGGGTGCCGTTGCTGCAGATTCAGGGCTCCATCTCGGAAGTGAAACTCGAGCTCGTGCATCGAGGCGGGCAGCGGCTCCCGATGGTGATCAATGCTATCTGCCGCCCGGAGGGCGTGCACGACTTGGCCGCATTCGTCGCCCGGGACCGTGACACCTACGAGAAGGAGCTTCTGGCCTCTCGCAAGCGCTTGGAGCAACTGGTCGAGGAGCTCGCGACCTTGCATGACCAAGCCAAAGATCGCGCGCTGTTCGCGGAGCAGATGATGGGCATCGTGAGCCACGACCTCCGCAACCCGATCTCCACCATACGTATGGGTGCAGCGTTGCTGGGGCGAACGGCGCCGGCGGCGGCTAAAGTGGTCGAACGTCTTTCTCGTGCGTCGGACCGAGCCGATCGCCTCATCACGGACCTGCTCGACTTTACTCGCGCTCGGTTGGGTGGCGGCCTGACCGCGTCTCTCGCATGTGTGGACCTCCACGCGCTCGTAGCCACGGCCGTCGAGGACCATCGTCTGACGCGGCCGGATCGCCTCGTGCAGCACCGGGCGCTGGGGAGCGGCGATTGCGACGCAGACTCTCATCGGCTGGAGCAGCTGATCGGCAATCTCGTATCCAACGCCGCCGCCTACGGTGATCCCGATAAGCCGATCACGGTGGAGTCGAGCGTCCAAGCCGACTCCTTCTCGGTCGCAGTGCACAACTACGGCAGCCCCATCCCGGAAGAGCTACGCGAGCGCCTCTTCCAACCCATGACGCGAGGCGCTCACACCGGCTCGTCGCGAAGCGTGGGGCTCGGCTTGTTCATCGTGGAGGCGATCGCGAAGGCTCACGGTGGTCGAGTAGAGCTGACCTCGAGCGCGGAGGCAGGCACGACTTTTCGCGCCACGTTTCCGCGGAGGAAAGGATGAGCCCGCGCTTCCCCAGCTGGCTCGAGCCGATGGCGGCCACGTTGACGCGAGAGCGCTTCGTCGGGTCGGACTGGGTCTTCGAGCGCAAGCTGGACGGAATTCGACTGCTCGCGTTCAAACACGCCTCGAAGGTCCAGCTGCTGTCGCGCAACCGTTTGCCGCAAAACGAGTCGTACCCGTCTTTCGTCGCCGCTATCGGCGAGCTGCCGGCACAGAACCTGATCTTGGACGGTGAGGCAACCGGCGTTTGGAACGCGCGCGACCCCGTCGGCTACCACCTGTTCGACATTCTGTGGCGGGACGACCGCGACCTCACGCCCCTGACGCTCGAAGCCCGGCGGGAGGAGCTGCTGAAGCTCCCTGTGAAAGCCCCGCTACAGGTCGTGCCACGATTGAAGGACGACGAGCCATGGGAGCTCGCGCGACGGCACGGTTGGGAGGGCGTCATCGCCAAGCGCGTCGATTCCGTTTACGAGCACCGACGCTCGCCGCACTGGCTCAAGATGAAGGTCGAGGCGTCCCAGGAGCTGGTCGTCGGCGGTTTCACCGACCCGCAAGGCAAGCGTGTAGGGCTCGGCGCGCTACTCGTCGGCTACTACGAGGGTAACGACTTCGTGTTTGCGGGCAAGCTCGGAACCGGCTTCGACAGCAAGCTGCTATTGACGCTGCGGCAGCGGCTGGACCGGCTCGAAGTGCCATCGACGCCGTTCACACGCGCGGAAGGGCTACCTCGTAAGGGCGTTCATTGGGTGGAGCCCGAGGTCGTCGTGCAAGTCGCGTTCATGGAATGGACGTCACACGGCAAATTGCGACACCCAAGACTCTTGGGTTTGCGCACCGACAAAGCCGCGCGAGAAGTCACTCGAGACGCAGGATAGAATGTGCGCGACGTCCCTGCGACGG
The DNA here is from genome assembly GCA_029266615.1 of Polyangiaceae bacterium. Lineage (GTDB taxonomy): Bacteria > Myxococcota_A > Polyangia > Polyangiales > Polyangiaceae > PMG-095. Next base: position 364 of record JAQSWN010000009.1, on the reverse strand, counting down.
CGTGGCTAAAAGATCCGGGGTGAGCGGGCTTCCTCGACGTGGGCCGTAGCTCAACCCCCGCGTAAAGCGCGGCCCCGGTGGGCATGAGCTTTGCTCCCTTCGGCTCACCGCGCGCCGCCGTGGCGAGTCGCCGAGGTGTCGCGTCTCTGCTGCGTCAGCCGCCGCGTGCTGACGCCCCAAGGAGTAACGTTATGAACAACCGTTTTGGAAACGACCGAGGAAATTACCGGGAATACGATCCGTCGCGTGACGACGACCAGTCGAGTCAGGAAGAGGAGCGGGGCAACCGCGCCGAGTCGCGCGAATGGGACGAATCGGATCGTTGGAACGAGCGTTCGAGCCAAGGCCAGGGCGGTGGGCAAAG
>JAQSWN010000385.1 GCA_029266615.1 Polyangiaceae bacterium | reverse complement strand
ACGAGCTTGCTCTTGGTCTGTGAGTCGAAGCTCGCGTCCGGGTGCTTCACGTGAATGACGCAAATGACGCCTTCCCGGGTGTCGTCACCGGAAAGGCCGTTCTTCGCGTCCTTGAAGAGGTTTTGAGACGTGCCGTAGTTGTTGAGAGTCTTCGTGAGGGCGGTGCGAAGACCGGTGAGATGCGTCCCGCCGTCCTTGTTGTGGACGTTGTTCGTGTAGCAGAGGATCTGCTCGGCGTAGGCGTTGGTCCACTGAACGGCGATGTCCAGCGAGACGGGTGCTTTGCCCTCCGAGGACGGGAACTCTCCGGAGAAGGCGACGACGTCGTCGTGCACGGGCTCTTTCGCCTGGCTGAGCAGCGACACGAACTCTTTGATGCCGCCCCTGTATTCGAAGGTCTCGCTGCGGCCGTCCCCCCGCTCGTCTTTTAGCTCCACGACGAGCCCGGAGTTCAAGAACGCGAGCTCACGCAGGCGATTGGCGAGGATGTCGAAGCTGTACTCGAGGCTCGAGAAGATCTCGTGGTCGGGCTTGAAGGTTATCTTGGTGCCGGTGCCGTCCGTCTCCCCGATGGGAGCCATGGGCGCGACGGGCGCACCACGGTGGTACTCCTGAAACCAGAGCTTACCTTCGCGCTTGATCTCGAGCCGCAGCGTCTCGCTCACCGCGTTGACGGCGCTCACCCCGACGCCGTGCAAGCCTGCGCTTACCTTGTAGCTCGAGTGGTCGAACTTACCGCCCGCGTGCAGCACGGTCATGACCACCTCGGCGGCGCTCACGCCGCGATCCGGCATGATGCCGACGGGGATGCCACGGCCGTCGTCTTCCACCGTGATGGAGCCGTCGAAATGGACGGCGATTTTTACGATCTTGCAGTGACCGGCGAGGTGCTCGTCTACCGCGTTGTCGACCGCTTCCCAGACGAGGTGATGGAGCGCCGAGCCGTCGTGCACGTCCCCGATGTACATGCCGGGGCGCTTGCGGACGGCTTCTAGACCCTCCAGCACGGTGATGCTTTTAGCGTCGTACGTATCGGCGGGCGGAGGCAGTTCTGAAGTAGTCAAAAGGGCCTCGAAAAGTTACTTTGTAAGCGCCGCCGAAGCAAGCACGAAGCCGCAGAAAAGCTGCTGGAAATGCGCTGCGCGGGTGGCTCCGGAACAGCAGTTTTTCAGAGCTTGGTCACGCGGCCATTTTCGACGCGGAAGTCGGCGCGATCCGAGGCCGCGAACACGCTTTGGGCGAACAGCTCCGGTCGCGTGGTGGTCACGAATATCTGACCTTGAGACGCTTGCAGCAGCGCCAGCACCGACTCGGTGCGATGGGCGTCCAGCTCGCTCGATACGTCGTCGAGCAGGAGCACGGGGTGGGCGCGCCGAGTGCGCTCGATGCACCGCAGCTCCGCCAACTTGAGCGACAGCGACAGCAGCCGCTGCTGGCCTTGGGATGCGTCGCTGCGGGCGGGTCTGCCGTCGACCTCCAGCCCCAGCTCGTCCTTTTGCGGTCCGAAGCTGGCGCGCCCTCGCCGATAGTCCTCGGGGCGCCGGGCGCGGAGCTCGGTCAGAAACTCCTCCGCGTTCTGGGAGCCGCCAGGCAGGTAACGGGCGTCCAAGGCGAGCTCGGACGGTGTCACGCTCGCGAAGGCCGCCGAGAGCTCCGGTAGCAGCCGCTCGGTGGCCTCCCGGCGCGCCCGCGCGAACCGCGCCCCGTGCTCGGCCGCTACGCGCTCGAAGTCGCCCAGCTCGGCCGCCGCCACCCCCCGCGTCTCCAGCAGACGTTGGCGCTCTTTGAGCGCCTCCGCGTAGCGCCGCGCTGCCTCCGCGCCTTGAGGATCCGCGTAGAGGATCAGCCGGTCCAGCAAGCGGCGGCGCTCGGAGGCGGCGCCCGTGACGAGCTCGAGGTCGCGCGGGTGGAAGACGACGACCGGCGTTCGCACCGCGTAGCTCACGAGCGTCTTGGGGCGCTTGCCGTCGAGCGACACCTCACGGCCGCGCAGCCCCTGCTTCAAGCCCAGCTCGCGCACGAAGTCGCCCTCCCTCACCGTCGCGGTCACGCGGGCTTGGGGCTGGCCGGTTTTTACCGCTTGCGCCAGCTTGTCGGTGCGGAAGCTGCGGGTGGTGGCGACCGCGTACAGCGCCTCGAGCACGCTGGTCTTGCCTTGACCGTTGTCGCCCCAGATCAAGTTCAGACGCGGGCTGGGCGCGATCAGCGCCGACTCGATGTTGCGGAAGCTCGCGAGCTGAGCGCGTTCGAAGCGGAGAGTCTGGACCCGGGCGGGGTCCGACATCAAATCCGCATGGGCATGATCACGGCTTGGTAGCTCTTGTTCGCGCTGTCCGTGGCCGGCTTGATCACGGCCGGGTCTAACTCCCCGGAGATCCCGAGGCTGACTTCTTCGTCCGTGATCGCGCCGAGCACGTCCAGGAAGTAGCGCGCGTTGAAGCCAACCGTTACTTCCGGACCATCGTAGTCCGCCGCCACTTCGTCGAAGCCCTCGCCGCTGTCCGGGCTCTCGCTCTCGAAGCGAATCTTCCCGCCCCCGAGGGTGAGCTTGACGCCGCCGGTGCGGTCGCTGGCCGCCACCGAAACCGCGCGGAGCGCCTCCGACAGCGCGGCCCGCTGCGCGCGCACGTTACGCTCGCTGTGCTCCGGAATGACCTGCTGGTAGGGCGGGAACTGCGCGTCGACCAGCTTCACGCTGAACGAAAATCCTGCGAGCTCGAAGAACGCGTTGGGCCCGCTCTGGACCATCTTGATCTCGGACGCGTCCGCGCCGTCCTTGCCCTCGGTGAGGGCTTCCTCGCACAAGCGGCGCAGCTCCTGCACGCCCTTGAGCGGGATCAGCATCGTCGCGCTCTCGTGCTTACCCTTGACCGCGACCTCGAGCTTGCTCAGGCGGTGGCCGTCGGTGGTGACCATGCGCACGCGATCGTTGTCCCACTCGAACAGCGCGCTGTTCAGGTGCAAGCGCGTCTCGTCGGTCGAAATCGAAAAGTGCGTCGCGCTGATCAGCGCCGCGAGCGTGATCACGTCCAGCGTCGCAATAGGCGCCTTCGCGTCGGGCGCGGGCAACGACGGAAACTCTTCGCCGGGCACGCCGTGCAGCGTGAAGCGACGCGCGGAGCCCACCGCACGAATCACGGCTTGGGTGCCGTTGACCTGGAGCGCAATCTGCCCCTCCGGCATCATGCGCACGCGCTCGAACAGCTCACGCGCACCGAGCGCGATGGAGCCGCCGTTCTCGACCTTCGCCGCGATCTTGCCGCTGACCGACACGAACAAATCCGTGGCCGCGAGTCGCAGCTCGTTCGGCGACGCGACTTCGAGCAGCACGTTGCCGAGCACTGGCATGGTGCTTTTCTTGTCCGCCACGCCCTGGCAGCGCCCGAGGACGCGCAGCAGGTCCTTTTTGCTCACGACAACGTGCATGGGTGGCCGACGTGTAACCGGGCGGGCGCCGAAGCGCCAGCGTTTGAAGCACGCCTTGGGGCGGTGCCAGAGCGTGCCCTGATCGCCGGTTTGCCACAGGGTCGAGCAGCGCTTCTTCTCTCTGATCTTCTTAAATTTAATTTAAATAGAAGTAGTATTAGGGGCTGTGGAAACTGGGGATTGTCCGCTAACCAGCTGACTTCGCTCACGTAATCGCCGAGAGGCCTGTGGATTGGGCCAGGGGCAGAATCTCCATTAACTTGCCAGACTCCCGGGCCGGGGGCGGTTATCCCACCTCGCCCCCAGGTGGATCCCCTGGGTTTTCCGGAGGTTATCCTCAGCCTGTGGAGGGACTGGGCCACCTGGCCGAACGCTCCAAAAGGCGGCTCGGGAGTGTGCCTGAATTGGGGCTGCCCTCGCGTGCCCGCAAGGGTGCCCGTGCCCGCCCCCAGGCGTCATGAGGCGTGGTTGGATCCGTCCCTTCGGGAGGCCAAAGTGGGGCGCTCGGGGAGCAACGAGAAAGCCGCTGGCTGACATCCAGCCGCGACGACCAGTCGGTCGCAGACCCTCTCGTCGTCACGTCGTACCGGCGCTCAGCGAGTGTCCGACGCTGGCCAGAGCCCCCGGAGGATTGCGCAAGAACGAGAGTGAGACCCGCGTGAGCTGGTCGGCCAAATGACTCCGCCCACGTGGCAATCCTTCGACGATCCCATCGG
>JAQSWN010000173.1 GCA_029266615.1 Polyangiaceae bacterium | reverse complement strand
CGAGTACTGGAACGTGAGCTGCTCGCGCGTCACCCAGTTGGACGTGAAGACGATGCGCGGCGAGAGGATGGAGAAGGACTGCTCCGGAATGTCGGCGTTCGGCTGGAGGCGGTCCAGACGGGCAGCGAGGGTGATGGACGGCGTGGCGTGCCACTGGATGTCCGTGCCGTACTTGAGCTTGAGGTTGCCGTCTTGCGGGCCCCAGACGGTCTTGTCCATGGGCTTGTAGTCACTCTTCACCTTGTTCGCCATGCCGTAGAGGATGACGCGCAAGTCCGAGCCCTCGCCCCAGAACCGCTGGCCACCTTCTTCGTTCATTTGCAGGAAGTTGGTGAGCGAGAACTCGTACTGGGCGAGCACGGAGTCCACGCTACCGGTGCCGGCGCTGCAGCCCGTGGGGAACGCGGACAGCGCGCTCGTGCGCTCGACCAGCGGACCACCCGCGTTCGCCGTGCAGCTCGGGCCGAAGTAGTTGTCCACCACGCCGAGCTGGTACTCGCCGCCGCCCGAGGCGTGCAGCACTTCCAACGCGCGGCCGACGACGAGGGCGTTCTTGGCGCCGATGTGCGAGTAGCCGCCGTAGAAGTAGCCCCACTTGCCGAGCTCGAAGCGCATGTCCGCGCCGGCCGTCCACATCTTGCCGTCCGGGTAGTCCACCACCGAGTTGGCGTACCCGGTGGACTCCTTCGAGACGTCGTACGGGCGGTCTTCTTCTTGGGCCCAGCTGTACATAAAGTGGCCGGAGAACTGCATGTCTCGACCGCGGTTAAAGCCGACGTGACCGTGGGCCAGCATCGTGAAGCGGGCGTTGTTGAAGCTGCTCGGGTCCGGGCGCTTTCCGCCGAGGCCCTCTTCGACCCACATCGTCCATTCCTCGTTCAGGTCGTACTCGGCGCGGAGGGTTTCGCCCATCACGTGCGTGCGGCCGAACAGGTAGGTGTCGTACTCGCCCGCGTCGTACCGACCGGCGGCGCCGTACTTGTCCTGATAAGCGCCCACCTTGAGGGCGAGGCGCAGGTTTTCGTAGCCGAGGTCCGGCGTCAGGGTGACGAACGCCTGGCCGATGCCGTACTGCGTGTTCGGGTCGTTGAAGCTCGCGTCCGTGAAGTTGTAGCCCTGGATGCCGACGGTGGCTTTGGCCCAAGAGTTACCGATGCCGAAGAAGAGCTCCGCCCAGTCACTGCGGTTGTGCGAGGTGGACTGCCAGCTCAGGTACTGACCGTCCGGAATGATGGGGGCGTGAAACGTCGTCGCGCTCTGGCCGGGCGCGATGTCTCCGCTGTTCGGCTCGCTCTGCGAGCCAGTCTCCGGCACCGTTTGATCGGGGCCGGGGCGGCGGCCGATGCCGACGCGGAACGGGACGCGGAAGTAACCGTGAAAGTCCGTCTTCCACTCTTTGCTGGCTTCGGCCGACTCGTTGCCACCGCGCGTGGTGGGCGAGGCGCCGAGCATGCTGCGGGGCTTGGCCGCGTTGGTAGCAGTGGTGGTACCGCCCATGTTGACGGTCGTCGCTGCGTCCGCCTTGGCGGCCGGAGTCGGCGCGGGCTGGGAGGCCGGAGCGGGAGCGTTGGGGGGCGGGCCAGTCTTTCCCGGCTCATCGGCCAGCGGGGCTTGAGCCTCCGCGGGGGGGGCCGCGTCCTGCGCCAGCGCGGGCAGCGCAATGGCCGTAAGGCCGGTCACGATCGGGAAAATGGTGCGGATTTTCATCTCGGTTCCTCAGGCGGGACGGGCGAAAACCGGTGCGCTAGTTTGCTGCACGGCATCGCGGCGCGGACGGATGGTTCGTAGCAGGTTTGCTGAGTGCTCGAAAGACAAATGTGGAAACAGTTCCAGTCGACTTCCAGAAAGCTCAGTTTTCGCGCCGCTACGCAGCAGTAAATGCAGGATTTTTGCGGCGCGGGTAGAGCGCGCAGCGATATCGGTTCCATCGCTCGCGCGCAAGAGTGCTTACCAACAGGCCGAAAAGGCCGCATTTCTGGACTTCGACTAGCACTAATCGACTGGCGATCTTTGCTTACGGCTCACTCTCGTTCGAACCTGGATTTCCTTATCTGGAGCGTGTGCTCGTCGGAGCGGACCTACGCCGGCAGGGTGTGCGGAGGCGTGTGCCGGCAACGTCCAGCGGCGTACCGCGCTTCGGGTTGAAGCCCACCGCCGTCGCAAGCGCCGACTGCACGCTCGTCACTCTGGAGTTAGCGAGACGGTACGCTCGAAGCGCGGCCGTGGATCGCGCGTCGTACGACGTGCACGACTTCGACAACGGCCGGGAGCGAAGGTCCGCGGGTCAGCGTCGCGGGGTCGCGGCGGCGCCGTTGGGCGGCGGGGACCCACTCTTTGCTTCGGGACCGCCCGACAGGACGACGTAGCCGACCGGCACTGCCGCACCGACGAGCGCGATGATCGCGCCGCGACCCAAGAGGCCCTTTCGGCCTGGAATCATGAACAAGCCGGAGATGGCGAGGTAGAGCAGGATGACCGCGTAGGTGTCGGCCACGTAGGTCCACGCCTTCTTGCCGCGGTTCAAGTGAAGCCAATTCGCGAGTCGCAGAAACAGCCGCGGCGACTGCCCTTCCTCCAGCACCTTGCCGGTCGAAAGGGTGACGTGCAGCGTGCGGTGCTGGAGCACGATGTCGACGGCGTCGTCCCCCGCGGCATAGACCTCACTCGGCGCTTCCTCGACGCCGAGCGACGCCAGCACGCGCTTGCTGGCGTCTTCAGGCGCGCTCGGCAGCGGCCCCAGCTGGTGCGTGCGCTCGAGCTGGTGAAAGCTCGGATCCCAATCCGCGATGTGATTCACGGCCAGGCCGGACAGCGCGTAGACCAGCGTTAGCCCCACCGCGAAGTAGCCGGCGTCACGGTGAATGGCGCGCACCCAGGGACGCAGCAGGAAGCGACGAGAGCGGAGCGAAGGAGCAGGCGCCGACATGCCCTCATCCATAGCGCTCCTCACGCCAAGGATCCCCGTGGTTGTGGTACCCGCGCGTTTCCCAATAGCCGGGTTCGTCGCGCGCGACGAACTTGATGCCGGTGAGCCACTTCGCGCTCTTCCAAAAGTACAGATCGGGGACGAGCGCTCGTGCGGGGCCGCCATGGGTGCGCGGCAACGGCGCGCCGTTCAGCTCGCGCATGACCATGACCTTCGGCGAGAGTGCTTCGCGTAGCGGTACGTTCGCGGTGTAACCGTGTGCGGCCTCGAAGACGACGTGGCGCGCGCTGGGCTTCACCTTGGCGCGCGCGGCGAGATCCGTGAACAGCACACCTTTGGCCTTGGCGTCCATGACGCTCCAACCCGTGACGCAGTGGACGTCTACCGCCAGCTCCGTTTGAGGCATCGCAAGGAGGTCCGCGAAGCTCAGGGTGAAGGGCGTTTCTACGTCTCCATGCACTTTGAGCTGGAAGCGTTCCAAGCTGGGATCGCCCGGCTCGCCGCCCATGGGCTTGAGCGCCTTGAGCACGCGCTGGCCGGGGGGCAGCCGGGGACGGCCGTCTTTGCGAGTCTGCGCTTGGGCGACGCGCGTCAGGTCGTCGGAAACTACATAGTAGCCGCCCAGTACCGCGAGCGCGGTGCCGCCGGCGGCAAGGCGGATGAGGCGTCGGCGCTGCTGGTCCATGCCTCAAGCTACGCGACGGCCCCGGCGTCGGTTACGGCCACGCACCTCTGCGCCGAAATGCCGCGGAAATGTGTGGGACTGGGGCAGCCGGGCTATGATGGGAGCTGGCCCATGTGTCGGCTCTTCGGTTTTCGCAGCGTCATCCCCAGCCAAGTGCACCGTTCGCTCCTCGCGGCGGAAAACGCGCTGGGCGTGCAGAGCAACCAGCACCCAGACGGTTGGGGGGTCGCGTTCTACATCGACGGAGCGCCGCACGTAACGCGCAGCCCCAGCACGGCGCTGGGTGACGCGCTGTTTCACCGCCTGAGCGGTGTCGTCGCGTCGGAGACGGTGTTGGCCCACGTGCGCAAGGCCACCCAGGGGGACAAGACCGTCTTCAATTGTCACCCGTTTCAGCACGGGCGCTGGGTGTTCGCGCACAACGGGGACATTCCGCGGTTCGAGGACGTGCGCGCGGCGTTGCTGGAGCTCGTCGACCAGCGACTGCGGCGCTTCGTCATGGGCGACACCGACAGCGAGGTGGTTTTCTTCGTGTTCTTGAGCGAGCTGTCGCGCGTGGCTGGCGGCGGCCAGCGGCCGGAGCTGGCGCACGCCATGAGCGCGCTACGAACCACGGTGAAGCGCGTTCGCGAGCTGTGCGACGGTCGTCCCGGCGTGGACAAATCGCTTCTCACGCTGATGGCCACGGACGGCGAGACCTTGGTCGCCACCCACGGCGGCAAAGAGCTCTACTTTTCGACCTACAAAACGCGGTGCTCGGATCGCGAGCACTGCCCGAGCCTGTCGGCGGCGTGCGAAGCGCCGTCCGCGAGCGGCGTCGTCAACCACTTCATCGTCTCCAGCGAGCCGCTTCAGGGCGAAAACGTGTGGCTGCCGCTCGAGCCCGGCGACATCGTGGGCGTCGACCGGCGCATGCAAGTCTCCCGCACGCATCTCGATCGCCTCCCACTGCCCGTCGCCTCCTGACCTGAGAGCTTCGAATCTTCCGGTGGGCGGCAGCGCGACCCGCGCCCGATCTTCTCGTAAGAAAATCAGGGAGCCGCCGGGTGGGAACCAGAGCGGCGAGAGCGTTCGTGCCGGCGTGGGACCAAGGTCGTTGGCCCCACGCTGGGATTGACCCAGGCCGTTTACAGGGCGCGGTCTTTGAGCTCTTGAGGGATGAGGGGACTGAGCTTGCCGACGGCGAAGAGCCAGAGTTGGTGCGCGGCGCGCGTGGAGGCGATGTGCAGCAGGTGGCGCGCTTCGTCGTCGTCGGGGTACGAAGACTCAGAGGCTTCCACGATGACGACGTAGTCGAACTCCAGGCCTTTGACCTGGCGCACGTCGGTGACGTCCACGCCCGGCTTGAAGCTGAAGTCTTGCTCGGCGACGCGGCGCAGATACGGCACTTCGGCGCGGTGCAGGCCGCCGTAATAGACGTCGGCTTGCTCGGGGAAACGCGTGATGACGCAGACGGAGGCTTGTGGCTCGCTCTGCATGAGGTCGCGGAGCGCCTCGGAGAGGGTGGCGACGGCGTCTCCCGTGTGGCCGTGCAAGAAGAGGTCGACCGGTGCGCCTTCGCGCGTGGCGACGGGCGCGTCCGCGCTGGCGAGGTGTCCGAGCACCGCGCGGGAGAACTCGATGATCGGCTTACTGGAGCGGTAGCTGAGCTTGAGCGGCTCAATCTCCACGTGGCTCAGGCCGAGCTCACCCAGCACCGTGTGCCAGTCCGTGAAGCCGTTGTCCATGTGGAGGCGTTGCTGTACGTCACCCGAAAGGGTGATGCTCTTGGCGGCGCTGGTCGTGTCCAGGACGACGCCCAGCTCGATGGGGCTCAGGTCTTGCGCTTCGTCGACGAGGATGTGCTCGTACACGATCGGATCTTTACTGAACTTGCCTCGGGTGAGCGGGCCGCGCAGGCGCTGGTGGAGACGGAGAAAGATCGTGTCGTCTTCGTGATCCAGCTTGGCGTTCTCGGAGATGTCCATGCCGTCGATGCCCCGGCGCATCTCGTCGTCGTCGTCTTCCTCGTCGCGTTCCGAGGATTCTTCGTCGCGCTTTCCGCGCTTTCCGCGCTTATCGCCGGCTTCCTCGTCGCCGGGGGCGGCGCGGCGCTCGTCGCGCTCTTCCTTGCGCGTCTCGATCTCCCCGACAATCTCCGCGCTGCGCCCGCTGCACCAGGCGACGACGCGGTCCAGCTCGCCGGGGGTGAAGCTGCCGGGCGCGAGGCGCGCCACCGCTTCGCCGAGCGCGCTGCGATCGCTGAGCAGCTCCGCCCAGACGGCTGGCACGTCCCGGGTCGCTTTCAAGAGCGCGCGGCACGTGCGCTCGATACCGACGCGGACGTCGGTCGACAGGCTCTTGGCGGCGTCGCCCTCGACCAAACTGATGAGGCCGTGCAGGCGATGAGCGAGGGGCCGCTCTGCGCCCTTGGCCCAGGAGTTGCGCAGCCTTTCGCCCTGCTCGCCGGCATCCGCGGTGAGCGTCTCGACGCGGGCGGTGACGAGCGCCGCGAGCCTCGACACGTGCTCTTCGATGAGGCGGAGCAGGAGTGGATGCTTCTTGAAGCGCGAGACGACGGTGGGTGTGTCGTCGCGGTACTTGCTCGGGAGGCGTGTGTAGAGCGACTGGCGGATCCGTCGCACCCAGTCTTCGTAGGTGCGGATCGCGACGCCTTCGATGCCGAGGGCGGGCAGGACGCGCGCCACGTAGCGGGCGAGCGCGTCGTTGAAGACGATGACCAAGAGCTTGTCGGGTCGGAAGCGGCGCGAGTCTTGAAACGCCAAATAGGCGAGGCGATGAAGACCGATGGTCGTCTTGCCGCTGCCGGCGCCGCCTTGAATGACGACCAACCCGGCGTCCGAGCGGGTGATGAGATCGAACTGGCGCGGATCGATGAGGGCCGTGATCTCGCGCAGGTGCTTGTCGTCGCCGCCGTCCGTGCCGATACCGAGCTTGCCCGGGCGATGATGTTGCTCGGCGCGAATGGCACTCCCGGCGCCGCCAGTGAGCTTGAACGACTGCGCTTCCGCGCGCCGAAAGCCGTCTTTCCCGCGGACGAACGTGCCTTGAGGGCTGGTGATGCGGCGCAGCTCGGCTTCCACGATGCTCAAGCTGCGGCGGGTCTTGACCAAGCCGGTCACTTCGCGATCGCCGAACACCTCGTCGTAGTCTTGGCCCTCTTCGTAGCGGTAGTAGAGGCGGCTGACAGGGGCGTCTCGCCAGTCCACGATGCGTACGCCGCTTTTCGTGTCCAGGTAGGTGCCGCGGCCGATCAGCACCTCACGCTTTTTGACGCCCTCTTCGATGACGAGACGCCCGAAGTAGGGCGAGCGAGGGTCCACCGTAACGGCGGTCGTGTCCCGTCGGTGCACCATCAGGCTTTGCAGCCGCTCCATTTCCTGAACCAGCGGCGGGACGTCTTCCATGCGCGCGCTGCTGATCTGATCGCGGAGGTCCAGGAGCCGAGCTTCGTAGTCGCCGGCCGCGGCCGCGCTCGTGGGCCGATCCGACGGGCGCTGAGCGCGTTCTCGGAGGTGCGTCTGGACGCGCTCCAGACACGCGAGCTCCTCGGAAACGACGGCGTCACGCTCGGGATCTTGGGGTGTTTCGGACATTTTGTAGAAGCTGACCCCGCAAAAATGCGGCCAGAGCGCCTAGCATTGGCGCGCGCGCTTGAAAAGCCCCGATGCCGTTTCTCGCCAAGATCCCCGCGAAATCCCCGTGAAATGCAGGAGGGATCCCGAAGCCGTAGCGATTCGCGACCGCGCCGCAACGATTGACGATCTCGGGGCAGGGGCGTAGTGTTCGCTCTGCTGGTCGGCTTTTGTTGACTGGCGAGGGATCTGACGCTTTGGCACCCAGCATGCGCGCCATGGTGCTCGAGCGAGCGTCGCGCACGCTCGTCGAGCAACGAGTTCCGATACCGGAGCCGGGGCCTAACGAGCTTCTGCTGAAGGTACGCTGCACCGGCGTGTGTCGGACGGACCTGCACATCCTGGACGGCGAGCTTTCGTCGCCGCGCTTGCCGCTCATCATGGGCCACCAGATCGTGGGCACGGTCGTGCGCCAAGGCGGGCTCGTGGAAGGGTTCGCAGAGGGGCAGCGCGTGGGGGTGCCGTGGCTCGGTTGGGCGTGCGGGGATTGCCGCCTGTGCCGGATGGGGCGTGAGAACTTATGCGAGCGCGCGGAATTTACCGGTTACCAGCGCAACGGCGGCTACGCCGAGTACGCCGTCGTCTCACCGCAGTTTGCGCTGCCGCTCCCCGGCTCGTACGCGGATTTGCAGGCCGCGCCGCTGCTGTGTGCGGGGCTCATCGGCTACCGGGCGCTCGCCATGGCGGGGGACGCGCAGCGCGTCGGTTTGTACGGTTTCGGCTCCGCTGCGCACCTCATCGCCCAGGTGGCCCGTTACCAAGGCCGCGAGGTCTACGCCTTCACGCGGCCGGGCAACGAAGCGCAGCTAATTTTCGCCCGCAGTATGGGGGTAGATTGGGCAGGGCCGTCGGACGCGGCGCCGCCCGTCACGCTGGACGCCGCGCTCGTGTTCGCGCCGAACGGCAACCTCGTGCCTCGTGCGCTCGCAGCGGTGGGTCCCGGCGGCAGCGTAGTCTGCGCGGGGATTCACATGAGCGAGATCCCATCGTTTCCGTACGAGCTGCTCTGGGGGGAGCGTACGCTTCGCTCCGTCGCGAACCTGACGCGGCGGGACGGCGTGGAGTTCATGGAGCTCGTCCCGCGCGTCCCCGTTCACAGCGAGGTAACCGCCTACTCGCTGAGCGAGCTGCCCCACGCGCTGGACGACTTACGCGCTTCGCGGCTCTCGGGCGCGGCCGTGGTTAGGCTCTGACTGACTGCAGCAGCTCGGCGAGCTCGTTGACCACCACCGGCGGGATACCGTGCCCACCGTTGAACGGCACGAAGCGCACCGAAAGGCCCGCGTCGCCGAGCCCGTCGCGTAGCTTCTCCGCGATGGCATAGGCGAGCACCGGATCCGCGCGGCCGTGACTCTGCAGCACCCGGAGCCCCGCGCGGCGCGGCATGAGGGGGAGCCACTCGTCCCTGGCGATGAGGCTTCCGCTCAAGATGGCGAGCGCGGCGGGCGGACGCTCGGCGTGCAGCGTGACGTCTGTCGCCAACATCGCCCCCTGAGAAAAGCCGCCCAGTACGAGTCGCTCACGCGGCGCGGCGTGCTCGCGCTCCAGCACGTCCAGCAGGTCCAACAAAGCGCCGCGTGACTCCGCGAGCCCTTCGGGCTGTCGCGCCATGAGCAGGTCCAGGTTGCCGAGCATGACCGCCGTCTGCAGCTCGACCATGTCGATGGGCCACCAGTAGCGGCCGGAATACTCCGGCGGCACGCCCATCTGCAGAACGCCGGGCGCAGCCGGGCACGCGAACCGAACGGAAGGTCCCAGCTCCTGACCGAGGGGCACCAGGTCGTCGCCCGGCGCGCCGTAGCCGTGGCAAAGCACGAGCATGGGTCCTTCTCCGCCGCCGTTGCCGTCGGCGCCGCCGCCAAGGACGACGTCCAGGCCTGCTAGCTTGAGCTTTCGCACGGGGCGCACTGTAGCCGATCTCGCTTTGACGGGAAGGCGCCCCCGTGGTTCCCTTCCGGCGTGGACCTGAAGCACCTCATGCAAGAGCTGCTAGAAGAGCTCGGCAAGGTAGCAAAGGCCGACGCTGTGGTCGGGGGCGTGCGCGACGCCGGTAAAGCCAAAGTGCTGCCGCTGGCTAAGATCAGCATCGGCTTCGGAACCGCGATCGGCAGCTTGGACGGCAAAGCCAAGCACGGTGGGGACGAGAGCGGCGCCGGCGCGCAAGCCGGTGGAGCCGGCGGCGCGCTGGTGGTGGAGCCGCGTGCCTTCGTCGTCGTCGGTGAGGACGGCGTGCCGCACATGCTCGCGCTCGCGAACGGCAAGCAAGCCGTGGTGCGTCGCGGCGTGCAAATCCTGCCTGGCCCGGCGCCGGAGCCTGCGGCTGCGCTCCCAGGCGTGGCCTCGCCGCGCTTGGGCGACGGCAAGAGCTGAGCGGCGGCATGGCTTGGGCGCTCGGCGCGGTAACGGTCGCGCTGCTGCTGCTCGCGGTCGTCTGCTGGTGGCCGTTACGGCTGGACGTGAGCGGCAAGGCGCGCGGCAACCCCGACGGAAGCTGGGTCGTCGCCGGCGGGTTGACGCTAGGCGTCGTGGGAGCCGCGTTCGTTTGGGCGCGCGGCCTCGGTCCGCAGATAAGCGTGCTGCTGTTCGGCCGGAAGCTGCAGTGGAAACCGCAGTGGACCAAGCACGCTGCGCGTCCGGTGCCCAAGCGCATTCAGCAGGCGTCTCTGCGGCTCTGGTCTCGCATCGACCCGCTGGCACTGGCGCTCAAGCTCGTCGAGGAGCGCCGCCACGTGCGGCTCCGCTACCTCGTTTTGGACCTTTCTTACGGCTTTCGGGATCCGCTACTCACGGGGCGGCTGGTAGGCGCTTTGTACGCAATGGCGGCGGTCCTGCCGGCGCCGGTCGAAATACGTCAAAACCCACGCTGGGACTTCGAGGACGCCTGGGACGTTGCGTTGGACTCGCGGGTGGTGCTGCGGCCCTGGCTCATGGCGCTCGACATCCTGGTTTACGTGGTAAGACAACTCGGCCATGAGCGACACCAAGATCGCGGACGTCGTCCAGAGCCTGCTCCAGGGAGTGCAGGGGATCTCGAAGAGCGAGACGATCGTGGGCGCGCCGCAGCAGGCCGGTGACGCGACGGTCATTCCGGTGCATCGGCTCAAAATCGCCTTTGGCGCGGCGACCGCCAACGCTGGCGCGCGCAGCTCCAAAGTAGGCGGGGATTCGGGCGGCTACGGCGCAGGTGGCGCGGTGGAGCTGGAGCCGGTCGCGGCCATCGCCGTCGGCAAGGACGGTACGGCGCACTTCCTCACGGTGGAGGGCGACGAGAAAGCCGGCTGGTCCGCGCTGCTTCAAGAAGTGCCGGATATCGTCTCGCGGCTCGCCAATGCGGTCGGGGAGCGTGTCCGTTCTGAGCTCGCAGCTCGCGCCACGCCGGCCGGCGCGATCGGGGAAGGCGCGCACGACGCTCTTCCCGCGAAGAAAGATTAGAGCTTCTCGAGCGCGCGGCCGAGGCGCGTGAGAAGTTCTTGAACGTGCTCGCTCTGCACGTTCAAGAACGGGCGAAAGCGGACGCTTTGCGCGCCGCACGGTAAAATCAGCATTCGCTCGGCGAGGGCGTGCTTTACGAGCGCGGCGCGCTCTTCCGGAGACGGCAAGTCCATCGCGCACATCAGTCCACGGCCACGCACGTTGCGCACCAACGCCGGGAAACGTTGACTCAAATCCGCCAGACCGCGCTGCAGCTCTCGACCCCGCTCGGCCGCGTTGTCCAGCAGGCGCTCGGACTCGATGACCTCCAGTATTCGCGTCGCGCGCACCATGTCCGCCAGCGCGCCGCCCCAGGTGCTGCTGATTCGGCTCGGCACTTTGAAGACGCTGTCCACGTCGTCCACCCGCGTGGAGACTAGAATGCCGCCCAGCTGCAGCTTCTTCGCGAAGCAAATGATATCCGGAGTGGCGCCGAGTTGTTCGTGCGCCCACCACGAACCGGTGAGCCCCACGCCGGTCTGCACCTCGTCGAAGATGAGCAGCGCGGAGCGCTCGTCCGCCAAGCGCCGCAGGGCCTGCAAAAACGCCGGACGAAAGTGATTGTCGCCGCCTTCGCCCTGAATGGGCTCGATGAGAATTGCGGCGATGTCCGGCCCGTGCAGGTCGAATGCGCGCTCCGCCTTCGCGAGCGTGAGGCGCTCCAGCTCTTGCACCTCGCTCTGCGCCGCGTCGTCCTGCGGAAAGCGCATGACCGGGCCCGGCAGGCGCGGCCACGGAAACTTAGGGAAATGGAGGGTCTTGGTCGGATCCGTATTCGTGACGCTGAGCGAGTAGCCGCTACGGCCGTGAAACGCCTGCTCGAAGTGGAGGATCTGGCTTCCCAGGTCGCCGTGCCCTTCGATGAGGTTGCGCCGCGTCTTCCAATCGAAAGCCACCTTCATGGCGTTTTCGACCGCGAGCGAGCCGCCTTCCACGAAGAAGTAATGCGGGTGCGTCGCCGGCGCCGCCGTGTGCGACAAAGTCTCCACGAACTCCGCGAAGTACGTCGTGTAAAAATCTGGGTTTGCCACCTTCAAGGTGGCGGCGCGCAACAGCCGCTCCCGAAACTCCGGCTCGGCGAGGGCAGGCGCGGCGTACCCAAGCGGGTTACTCGCGTAAAAGCTCGTGAAATCCAGGTATTGTTGGCCGCTTTTCCCATCCACCAAGAAGGGCCCGTGGCTCTTCTCCAGGTCCAGCACGAAGCTGTGCCCGGAGGTGAGCAGGTGGCGGCCCAAGGTGCGATGCACGTCCGCCGGCGTGACCGGATAGCGCGGCATGGTCCAACGCAAAGCGTAGCATCCGCAGGTGATTCCGGCGAGGACCTGTGGCAAACCCATTCGCCATGCAAGAGCTGAAGGCCGTCCTGGATGCGGGGTCCAAATACCTGCGCGATCACCCCGAAGAGCTGCTGCGCGCGCTCCGCAACCTGCTCGCGCTGCGATTCGGAGTTCCGCTCGACGCCCTTCGTTTCTTCGCCGGCCGCGCCCAAGGCAAGAAGGCTCCCAAGGACCTCGTGCTCGAAGCCGTGCCGCCGGGCCTCCGCGCCTCCGCGACGTTGGACTTGATGGGCACGCCGGTCCGCGCCGGCGCCACCGTTTTCGTCGAACGCGTCAGCATCACGCCCGCGGAGCTGCGCTTCGAGCTCCGCCTTGCCGGCGTTTCACTCAAAGTTGCCGACGGCGCGCCAGACTCTCCCATCGCCGCGCTCCTCCGTTCGGGCGCGCTCGATCTGAGCAAGCCAGGCAACCTCGCCGCCTACATGCCCAAGCGCCCTGCGTTCTTGGTAGATGCAAAAGACGATCGCGTCGTCGTCGACCTCATGCGACACCCGAAGATCGGCAACAACCCGCGCGCCATCCGCGCGATCGCGCTATTCGCACCCCTGCTCACCGTCGCTGGCATCGAGTCGGATTCGGAGCACCTCGACGTGAGCCTCCGCGCATTCCCAGACGGCTTTCGGGAAGCGCTGGGCGGCATTCGCCGCGTGCTCGGACGATAGGGGGGGAAGGCCTGGTTACGGGCCGCCCAGCGGGGCGGCCCCCAGAGCTCGTCCGACGGCGCCTCATCGCCGACCGGCGCTCGCACCCATCGAGGGACCGGCACGCGGTCCCCAGGCGCCGAGTACACCTAGGAAGTGAGGGACGGGATGAGGGCGCTATTCCGCGGGTGAGGGGGGCGCGCTGGCGAGAGCGGGCGGGCGAGCGCGCGGCTCGGGCTTGCCGTCCCACCATGCCTTGAGGCGTTGGATCGAGAACGGGCGCGAGTAGATCCACAGGCCCATCAGTGAGAGGCCGATGAACAAGTAGGCCTGCGCTACGAAACGGTCGTCCACCCAGTAATACCCCGTGGGCGACCAGAGCATGAATGCGCTCACGCCGGAGGTCATGAGCATGGGCGGCCCCAGCTCCTTTCGCACGTGCACCAGCGCGCAGAGCGTGATGAACAGCGAATAGTAGTAGCAAGTCATGTTCGAGAGCGTGCACACCAGCGGCAGCGAGAGCGGGATGCACACCCAGAGGTGCTTCGTGCGTCGCAGGCACCAAGCGACCCAGGCGAAAACACCGACCAGGATGGCCAGGAAGATCGGCTTCATTTCCTTGAAGCGATTGGAGCGGTTCGCCTTCCAACCCTCGAACGGGTCGTCCTGGTTGTCGTTGCGCAAGAAGCGCATGCGACCCTCCCAGTTGTGCACCATCACGGATTCCAGGCCCATGTGGTTGGTGAGGGCGGTGTTCTGTAGCGTCTTCAGCGTGTGGTTGTAGAAGTCCACGTAGGGCTGGTGCATCGCGTCGGTGGGGCTCTTCGTGACGACCATGCTGGTTGGCACGAGCACACCGATGGCAAGCACGGCGCCGCCGATGAGCCGCCAGTGCCGCGGCTCGAGGAGGTTGACGAATCCCTCCTTGCCGTTCTCGGCTTTGCGCACGCCGCGGAGGCGGAGCGCGATGTGAATCAAAATCGCGATCGCCCAGCCTCCGAAGAAAATACCGGGAAAAATGCGTAAAAGCGCCGACCACATGAGCGCAAAGCCGGCGAGGAAGAAGTACTTCTTCTTGGTGAGGCAGAGCGCGGCGACGAGAAAGAACCACCAGTCTTGGCGCAGGAACGCACCGCCCGTCCAATAGAAATCCGCGGCCCGGTTCGTACCCCAAAAGACGACACCCACCGCCGCCGTCTCCCAGCCGAACGCCCACACCAAGAGCGCGACCGCGCCCATGTGAAGCACGATGTCGATGCTGGCCAGGTACTTGAAAAATGCGTCGTCCGCAGTCCCGAGGTTGGCGAAGAACTTACCCGTCATGGTCCAGACCGGCGGCGGATTGTAGCCGTGGTCCTTGATCATGTTTTCCCAGTAGTTACCGGCCGCCGATTTGTAGAACCAGTCGACGTCTTTCTTGAAGGCTTCCCAGCGCTCCTTGCTGAAGTGCGCGGTGCAGTGCTTGGGGTCTTTGACGACCTCCGTGTCGACGATCGGCTTGATGAGGTTGACGCGTAGGTCGCGGATGTCGCGCTTGCGCACGTTGGCGCCGCGCCCAAGCTCGATTTCCGCGATCGCGGTGCACTCGTAGAGACGCTTGTAGCCGACTTCCTGGAAGAACTTGGAGCCCAGGTAGTAGTGGTAGAACTCGTGACGGTGGTAGTACTCGGAGTAGCGAGTATTCGGGTTGAAGTAGTCGAAGTAGACGCCGAACCCGAGGACCGTGAAGAGGATCGCGATGTTGCGTTGCCACTTCCGCGGGACGACTTGCCCCAGCTTTGCAGCGCGCATCTTGTACATGAGCAGCGCAGCGCCGATCATGCTGAGCGAGATGCGCACGGCGCGCAGGAAGCCCTCGAACTGATCCTTCTGCAGGTACTTGTGCCACTCGGGCAGGTCGGCACCCGTCTGCCAGAATTTGTTCTTGCCGGAGATCAGCCAGAACAGCCACGGACCGTGATCGTCGGGGGTCGGCGCCGAGAGGGCATCCGCCAGGAGCGAAGCAAGCGTCATCGAGACGGGTAAGTAGCGCGGGGCCGCAGGCCCACAAAACGAAAAAAGAGCCGGGCGGCACTTCGGTCCGCCCGGCCCTTTCCAGCTAGCCCCAGGTGCCGGCTGCATACCGACACCCGTTCCCGGAGGAACTTTCGGGCTCCGGTGACCGGGTGTGCCGCGCGATCAACGCGCAGGTACCTGTCACCTCTCAGCCAGATCCACTCGGACAGGAGCTAGTAGTGGCTCACTGGCCGAACGGGACGTACCGGCTAAGTCCGAGGGTCCACCTCCGGTTTAGGGGCACAAGTACTGTTCATTATGCACTTCCTCCTCCGGCAATAGCCGGACGCCCTGACCGAGCGTGGAAGCGAGAGCCCCTTGCTGGACTCTATCGCCACGTTCGGTGTTTGAGGGCGCTTCCGAAAGGAGACCATGGGTCTCGGCCTGTGGTGCAGGTGCGGGGGTAAGGCCCCCGCCGGATGATTCCGGGAGAAGACTCCTGCCTGCACGTTGACTCATAACTAACACGCGCCCTGCGACTCGGCTAGGCCCCCGCACGCAAATTCTTCAGAAATTAGCGCGACTTAGCCGTGCTACGCTTTCACCCTCGCGCTGCGGCAGCGGCGGCCGCCTTGAGTCCCTAGCTCGGCCTCTCTGCGCCCATCACTGCTCAGACCGCACGCCGCTCAGCGAGTACGAGAGAGCGCACGGTAACGTAAGCGGCTGCCCCTCCGCGCCGAGCGCGTACTCCGTACAGTCCGAGCCGGTCGCGACGCTGTACGCGTAAGAGAGCTCCCCACTGAGCTCTTCTTCCGAGCTCGTGAGCTTGCCGGCAGCGGCGTCGCTTCGCACCATCACGCAGCCCTTCACGGCGCCGCGCGTCTGCGAGAGCGGGACCTCGATGCGCGTCTCGAACGCGAAGCGGCCACTCTTGTCGATCTCGCCCGTGATCGCTTCGCGACCATTGAGCCAATACAGCGTGCTGCCTTTGCGCGAAAGCTTCAGGTTGAAGCTCCATTTCGCGGGCGCGCTCAAATTGTCCGCGCCGCAGCTGTCGTCCTTCAGCTTGCCAACGACGGCGAACGAGCCGATGGCGTCGCCTGGCTCGTGCGGATCCTGATCGTCCAATTCTTGATCGCCGACTTGCATGCAGCCAAGCAAGCCCAACGAGGGGACGAAAAACAAAAGCGAAAGGGCACGCGTGAACGCACGCATGCCCGAGGCACTAACCGAACCGGCGCGGGCCGGCCAAGTTTGAGAGGCGACTCACTCCGCGGCGGGCGTCTCGGCCGGAGCGGCAGCGGGGGCTGCCTTACGGTCGAGAGCAGCCTGCAGGCCGCAGCGAGCGCGCTTGCGCGCCTTCAGGTGCTTGCCCTTGAGGGGGGTGGTCAGCCACTCGTGACGCCTACGGACGTTCCAGATCGATCGATTAGACATGAACGGCGCGGGGGTTTAGCCGGACAATTGGCCCAATGCAAGTCTCCTCCGCCCCAAAGGCCCGGGGACGAGTAGGATGGTCCCGGAATGAGCCGCTGGGTGACAGGACAAATGCCGGTATTTCCGGTTCCGGGCGGGTCGGTTCAGTCCCCGCGCGGCGCGTCGTATTTACTGGGCGACTTGATGGGTGAGGGGTCGTTCGGGGCCGTGTTCGACTGCCTCGGTCCCTTCGACCAACCCTTCGCCCTCAAGATGCTTCGCCCCGGCGAGCGCCCGTACACCCAGGTGCGCGAGGAGTGGCAGAAGGAAGCGGAGCGGCTCTACCGCTTGCGGCACCCCAACGTCGTTTACGTGTTCGATTACTTCGAGTCCCAAGGACTTTTTTACCTGGTCCTCGAGCGTTGCGACCACAGCTTGTCCGACATGGTGGGGCGACCCTTCACGGATCGCCTCGTCGTCGAGTTCTCGCGGCAGATCTTGTTCGCGCTGCAGTACCT
The DNA here is from genome assembly GCA_029266615.1 of Polyangiaceae bacterium. GTDB lineage: Bacteria > Myxococcota_A > Polyangia > Polyangiales > Polyangiaceae > PMG-095. The sequence continues at coordinate 5,461 of JAQSWN010000173.1, read as the reverse complement.
TTCGGACAGCGAAATCATTCACAACGATTTGCACGCCGGGAACATCCTCGTTCAACAAGGGGACGAGCTCGTGCTCAAGCTCAGCGACTTGGGTGTCGCTCAAGAGCTGTCCGGCCAGCAAGCGGTGCGTCCCGCTATCGTGCAGCACCGCATCATGGCGCCGGAGCTCGTAGCCGGCGGCTACACCACCAAGCAGAGCGACCTCTACCAGCTCGGCCTGTTGATGTACGAGATGCACACCGGCGAGTATCCCATCGATACTTCTCAGGGTTACGACGCCATGCTGCGCCAAATTCAAGAAGGCGTCCCGCGCCTCAAGGCCGAGCAGCTCGGTACGCCCATCGGCGGCATCGTGAGCGTCCTGCTGCGCCGCAACGAACAGTACCGCTACACCTCACCAGCTCAAGTCTGGGAGGACTTGCGGCGCCTGAACGTGTGGGTAGACGCGCCCCGCCCGGAGGCCAAGACCATGCCGCCCGAGGCCGTTTACGAGCCCAAAGCCTGACTGACGGCCGGGCGGAGCGATCGCCGAAGGCTTGCTCCGCGGCTCGCCGGCCCCATATTGTCCGCTCCCCATGCACGTGACGATGGTCAAGAAGCGGCTGAAGAACGGCCAGCCCTGCGAAAAATGCGTCCAGGCCGAGGAGCTGCTGAAGCGTCGCGGCCTGTGGGAGTACATCGACGACGTCGTGTGGGCGGACGAGAACGACGAGAGCTCGGCCGGAATGAAGCTCGCGCAGGAGAAGGGCGTCACCCTCGCGCCCTTCTTCATCGTGAAGGACGGCGAAAACGAGCAGATCTACACGAGCGCGCTCGGCTTCATCAAAGAGCGCCTCGTCCCCGCTGCGGAGACCGTGCCCTCCAGCGGCATGGTCCGCAATTTGGACGAAGCGGCCGCGCAGGTGCTGGCGGCGGAGCTCGTCGGCAAGGGACCCGCGGAGGTCGTGGAGCGAGTCCTTCGCCAGTATGGCGCCCGCGCTGCCATCTCCTTCAGCGGTGCGGAGGACGTCATGCTCATCGACCTCGCCGCCAAATCCGGGCACCCCTTTTCGGTGTTCTCGCTGGACACGGGCCGCCTCCACTCGGAAACGTATCGTTTCATCGAGCGCGTGCGGAAGCACTACGGCATCGAGATCACCATCACGGCGCCGGACACGGTCCCCCTAGAGGACTTGGTGCGAAAGAAGGGCCTCTTCAGTTTTTACGACGACGGTCACACCGAGTGCTGCGGCATTCGCAAAGTCGGACCGCTCCGACGAGTGCTCACGCGCTACTCGGCGTGGCTCACCGGTCAACGTCGCGACCAAAGCCCCACGCGCGCCGACGTCCCGCTCGTTCAGCTGGATACGAACCAGGGCGCGGACGGCCGCATCCTCAAAGTGAACCCGCTCGCCGAGCAGAGCTTGAACGACGTGTGGACGTACATCCGCGACGAGGGCGTGCCCTACAACGCCCTTCACGACCAAGGCTTCATCTCGATCGGCTGCGAGCCGTGCACTCGCATTCCTCGCCCCGGCGAGCACGAACGCGCGGGGCGCTGGTGGTGGGAAGACACGACGAAGCGCGAGTGCGGCCTCCACCTCCCGAACAAACCCGCCTGAGCTAGGGGCAGGGCGCCCCAACGTAACGAGCACGTCCTCGCGCAAACCAGCATCCGCCAAGCTGCTTTGCCCGATTCCGGGCAGAAAATTGGACGGGGTGCGCGGGGGCTGGCAAGGTGGCCGGGTGAGTGTCTCGGTGAGCGATGTGCAGCGGCGGCTGGTGAGCGTCCTAGGGCTCAGCGGCGCGCAGGCGTCCCGAGCGGTGGACGAAGTGCTGGACTCGTTGGCCCTGGAAGTCGACGAGTTCATTGCGCGCCGCCACGCGGAGCTACAGGCGCAGGGCGAGAGCAACGCGGAGATTTTCGAACGCATCGCCGCGGAGCTTCGGGCGTTGCGCTTCAAGGCACCGGAGCTCAGCGCGCGGCAGATCCGCCGGCGCATCTATGGATAGCGATAGCTTAACGAGCGCCGGCGAACGAGCCGAGCGATAGGAGTCGAGCATGTGCGGCATCATGGGTTACGTCGGGCGTGAGGTAGCGTGGGACGTGGTGGTGAGCGGGCTGCGTCGCCTGGAGTACCGCGGCTATGACTCGGCGGGCGTGGTGACCGTTTCGGAGAAGGGGCTCCACTTAGCGCGGCGCGTGGGCCACTTGGCGGCGTTGCAAGAGGCGTTTCCCGCAGGGCTGCCCGGCAAAGTCGGCATTGGGCACACGCGCTGGGCGACGCACGGAGGCGTGACGGAAGAGAACTGTCACCCTCACGCCGATCTGCGCGACCGCATCGCGATCGTACACAACGGAATCATCGACAACGTGGAGGCGCTGCGAGCGGAGTTGGTGGCAGCAGGCGCCAAATTCCGCTCGGAAACCGACACGGAGGTGCTGGCGGAGCTCATCGGCCGCGGAGTGGACAAGGGCTTGTCTCTGCGCGACGCCGTCGTCGGGGCAATGAAGAGAGTGGAGGGGACGGCGGGGTTGGTGGCGGTCGACAAGAAGGACGCGGAGCGGCTCGTGGTGGCGCGCATCGGCAGCCCGGTGGTGATTGGGCTGGGCGAAGGCGGGTCGTACGTGGCGTCCGACGCGCTCGCGCTGCGTCCGTACACGGACCGCATGGTGGTGCTGGACGAGGGCGAGGTCGCCGAGATCACGGCCACCGGCATCAAGACCGTGGATCTGGAGCAGCGCAGCCGCGAAAAGCGGATCGAGAAGATCTTGCACCAGGCCGACGACGCGGACCTCGGCGACTTTCCGCACTTCATGTTGAAGGAGATTCACGAGCAGCCGGCCGCGCTGGACAGGTCGATGCGCGGCCGCTTGGACGCGGTGGTGGGCTCCGCAAGGCTCGGCGGCTTGCAGCAGCACGAGCAGCGGCTGTTCGACATCCGCCAAGTGGTCTTTTTCGCGTGCGGAACCAGCCTTTATAGCGCCCAGGTGGGCGCGTACTTGATGAGCCGTTATGCGCGCGTGCCCGCGCAAGCAGAGGACGCGGCGGAGCTCGCGGTGAAAAATCCCATCGTGGATCGCCACACGCTGTACATCGGCATCTCGCAGAGCGGGGAGACGGCGGACACGCTGTCGGCGCTACGCGAGATCAAGCTGCGCGGCGGCTTGGTCGCGGGCATCACGAACGTCGTCGGCAGCTCCCTGTCGCGCGAGACGGACTTGGGCACTTACGTGCATGCCGGGCCAGAGATCAGCGTCTGCTCGACCAAGGCCTTTACCGCGCAGGTGCTCGCGACGGAGCTCTTGGCGCTACGCTTCGCGCGGACACGCGACCTCTCCGCGACAGACGGGCGCGCTTGGGTGGCGGGGCTCGAGGCGCTCTCGGGGCAGATGCGGCTGATGCTCGAGCACGCGGAGACCTGCAAGAAGCTCGCGCTGCGCTTCGCGGACGCGCGCTTCACGCTGTTCGTCGGTCGCGGCGCGAACGTGCCCGTAGCGGCCGAGGGCGCGCTGAAGCTGAAGGAGATCGCCTACGTGCCGGCCGAAGGGTTGTCGGGCGCAGCGATGAAGCATGGCCCACTGGCGCTCATCGATCATGGCAGCCCCGTATGGGCCTTGGTGCCGCCGGACGAGACGCGCGAACGCATGCTCGGCAACCTGCGCGAGCTGAAGGCGCGCGGCGCCATCATCATGGCGGTCGCGGCCGCGGACGACGCGGAGACGAAGTCGATCGTCGACTACGTGATCCCGCTTCCGCCGCACCACCCGGCGGTTTCCCCCATTCTGAACGCGGTGCCGCTACAGCTTTACGCGTACCACGTGGCTTTGGCCAAGGGTTACAACATCGATAAGCCGCGCAACCTGGCGAAGTCCGTCACGGTGATGTGAGAGGCTCACAGCGTGCCGCTGAAAGCGAGCCCGGTGACGCTCGGCAGCGGCTCGAGCTGAATCCAGTGTGAGCGCGCCCTCTCTGTAAAGAGCCTTGCCTCGGCTTCAGGCGAGGCGCGCGACGATGAGATCGCGCGCGATTGAAGAGTCCACGCGGTGCTCGAACGATTGAGAAAAATCACACACCTCGAGGCCGTTCTCGGCGAGGACACGCGCGAGATCTTCTCGGCGCAGCACGAGCCGATTCCAAGCGATGCCCATGGCGCCGCCGGGACGGAGCGCCGCGCGCCACACCGGGATTGCGGTTTGGAGGAGCTCGCCGGGCTTGCGCGCAGTTTGCGGACCGCTGTGGGCGCCGTGCAGCACGCCGTACGGCGCATCGGTCACGATTAAGTCGAAGGTGCGCGGCTGAAACACCTGGCTGATGGCGTGCGTGTCCGCGGACACGTACGTGAGCCGCAACGTGTCGCCGGATTTGAAGCGCTCTTTGGTGACCCCGAGCTCTACCTCCAGCTTGGGGAGGCCCTTGACGCTCCCTTGTACCGCGGTGTGCTTGAGCCGGTGATCCTTGACCCAGCGCTGGATGAACAGCGCGTACGCTTCGAAGTCTTTCTTGTCGACCTCCACGCCGGTCGCATGAAAGCCGTAGCTCAGCGCTTGATTGAGCGTCGTGCCGCGACCACACAGCGGGTCCAGCACCGAGAGCGGGCGCCGTTCAGCGGCAAACGCGCTGGCGGCAAGGGTCACGTTCAATAAGAGCTTGGTGAAGGCTTCGTTGGTTTTGCCCGAGTATTTTTGAATGGTGATCAGATCGGAATCGAGCTGATCCCACCGCGTGAGGTCCACGGGCGAGAGCCGGCCGTCGTCATCCAAACGGTATAGGGCAAACGTGGCGGCAAGGTTGGAGAGCCAGCCGCGCGAAAGCTCCGACAGGTCCGGCGCCTCGAAGGTGACGTAGTCGACGGACCCAAGCGTTGTCTGCGTGACATGGGTGATAGCGCCGTCGAGGACGCGCTCACCGACCGCGAGTAGCTCCGCCGCCGCGAGTGCTGGCGCCGACTGAGCGTAGACGCGATTGGACGAGGGCGAGACGAGCAGGGCGTAACGCACGCGCTCCTACTGATTGACGATTTTGACGCCGCGCCCGCGCAGCTTGGCAAAGTTCATCGGGTCTTCGTCCGCGGGCGTGTCCCGGCCGTCCACGCTTTTGAGCTTCTTCAAGCCTTCTAGCGGGGAGAGGTCTTTCACTTTCGTACCCTTGACGCTCAGCGTCTCCAGCTGAGTGAGCTTAGCGAGGGGGGCGAGGTCTTCCACCGGCGTGCCGTCTAGCGAAAGCTCGGTGATGGCGGTGAGCTCCGAGAGCGGCCCCAGATCTTTGACCTGAGTGCGGCCCAAATCCAGCCGATCTAGCTTCTTCAGCTTGCTGAGCGGCTTGAGGTCGCTCACCTGATTGATGGACGCACGCAGCGACTCCAGCTGGGTCGCGCCGGCGAGGGGAGACAAGTCGTCGAACGAGCCTTCACCCAAGAAGAGCTCCTTGAGGTTCGTCGTGTGCGCGAAGATGCACGGGTCCAGCTGCTCGATGCCTTT
>JAQSWN010000384.1 GCA_029266615.1 Polyangiaceae bacterium | reverse complement strand
CGAACTTGTCGAACGCGTAACCGATGCCGCCGCCGAGCGTGAGCGGCTGGTAACCAGTGTTCGAGCCGTTCAAGTTGTTGCCCACGACCGCCAGCGACAGGCCTCCGCCGGGGCGTAACGTGAGGCCCAAGTCGAAGGCGAAGTTTTTGACGATGCGCTCGTTCTGCAGCCCCGCAGAGGCATAGCTCGGACCGAGCGGCCCCGCGCCGTTCTGGCTCAGCCACAAGAAGCGCCCTCCCGCCCCCATGAACAGCTTGTCGCTCAGCGGGTACGCGAGCGCGAAGCGCAGATCCGTAGCGGTTCGATCGACGCCGTCCGGATCTTGACGCGTCCAGTTCGCGCCGAGGCCTCCCGAGAGGCGCGTGCTCGAGCCGATCGAATCCACCGCGCCGATGCCGTAGCTCTGTCGCGAAGCTTCGGGCCAGACCTGGACGAGCGCACCGACGTGGTACACGCGCGCCGCCGCCATGTTCGCGGGGTTGTTGAACAGAGCGCTCACGCTGCTGCCGAGCGCACGGTCCGCGCCGTTCTTGCCCGCGACGCGCGCGGTCTCGATCTCGTTGTAGTTGTAGCCAACTTCTGGAGCGACATCGCTCGGGTCGGCATGGACGACCGTGCTCGACAAAAAGCAAGCACCTGCACATGCGATGGCGCTGAGCGCCGCTGCGCTGTTCGGTCGAGTGAGGCGTAACGGCTGCGTGAGCATGAGATCGATGCGTCGGTCACGTGGGCACTACCCGCGCTTTCGACCAATGGCCAAGAAATCCGTGCGCGTACACAAACTCTTCTGGCCGTTCGGCCTGCGTGCGTGACGGTGCACAACACCGCGAAGTGATTTTGCACGCGACGCTTGACGTGCAAAACCAAGAAAGTTGACGCGGAACGCACGACGCCGTGTCGCCGCGACGACGGAATGTCGCGTGGGTCTGCAGACTTACTGAGGGCTGTTCTGGCTCGACTCCGACAAACGCGTCCTCACCAAACTTTCACGGCTCACGCGGCCGCGGTAATTTGCGCTCTTCGCGCTTTTCGAAAATGTCTTGGTTGAACTTTGTTCGAGGTCAGTGCTAGCTCCCCCTCCCTTCGCACGACGGAACGTCACCTGGTGGTGACGAGCCCGACGGCGGACCGAACGTTTTGTGTGACGCTAGTGACTTCCCCAGAAGCACAGCAGGCTGTGGGCTCGCCCCCAGCGGCCGGAGACGGCAGCATGGTTAGGCTCTTTGGTGTCCACAGCCCTGTGGATAATTTGGGGACGCATCTTTCGTGATGGATTTGGAAACAACCCCCGCGTCACGCGCCGGCGAAAGCCTCTTCAGTCAGGCCCTCGAGCACACTCGTGGGCGGTCCCCCGCCTCGTTCGAGCAGTGGTTCACCAGCATCCAGTTCGAGGGCTTCGAGCATGGCGTGCTGGGCCTCACCGCGCGGGACGAGTTCGTGCGCGACTGGGTGAAGGCGCACTTCCTGCCGGACCTGCTGACCAACCTGGGCCGCATCTGCGGCGAGCCCGGCAGCGCCTTGCGGGTTACGTGGAATATCTCCAATCGCCTCACGCGGCCCGTGTGTGAGCCGAAGCGCAGCGCTCCTCGGCTTTCCAAGCCGGAGCCCATGCCCGCATCGCGTCGCTCGGAGCGACCGACAGCGGTGCCCCGCTACTCCCGCTCGCAATTTCTCGCGACGCTGAACTCCAAGTACACCTTCCCGAACTTCGTGGTCGGGCCGTCGAACGAGCTCGCGCACGCCGCGGCTTTCGCGTCCGCGGGCGGTGGTGGGCCGCGTTACAATCCGCTCTTCATCGCCGGCGGCACCGGCCTCGGCAAGACGCACCTCGTGCATGCCATCGCCCACAAGGTGCTGGAAGAGCGCCCGGACGCGCGCGTCGTCTACGTTTCGGCGGAGCACTTTACCAACGAGTTCATCGAGGCGCTGCAGCACCACAAGATGGACGAGTTCCGCGCTCGTTACCGCAGCGACTGCGACCTTCTGCTGGTGGACGACATCCAGTTCCTCGCCGGTCGTGAGCAGACGCAGGAGGAGTTCTTCCACACCTTCAACGCGCTGCACGACGCGGACCGCCCCATCATCGTAACGAGCGACAAGTACCCGCAACAGCTGCAGCGCATGCCGGAGCGCCTGGTGTCTCGCTTCACGAGCGGCTTGGTCGCGGACATCCAGGTCCCGCAGCTGGAGACGCGCGTCGCCATCGTGCGCAAGAAGGCGGAAATCGAGAGCATTCCGCTGTCGGACGAAGTCGCGGTCCTCCTCGCGCAAAACATCCAAAGCAACGTGCGCGAGCTGGAAGGCGCGCTCATCCGCCTTGCCGCCAAGAGCTCTCTCACGGGCCGTCCCATCGACGAGGAGTTCACGCTCAGCGAGATGAACACGGTCTCGCCGCGCCGCACCGACATCATGAGCGTTGAAGACATTCAACGCGCCGTGTGCAGCCACTTCCGGCTGAGCAACTCGGAGCTGCTCAGCAAGGACCGCCACAAGAGCGTCGCGTTCGCCCGCCAGGTCGCCATGTACCTCTGCCGCCAGCGCCTCAAGTGCAGCTTCCCCGAGCTCGGGCGCGCCTTCGGTAACCGCGACCACACCACGGTCATGAGCGCCGTGCGTCGCGTAGAGGCACTCCGCCAGCGGGATCCGCAAGTCTCGGCGCATCTCGAAGCCATCGAGCAACGCCTCGCTTCGTCGGAAGACTGAGCGCTCATCGCGGCCCGGCCGCAGACGACCGCGTCCTAGGCAAAAATGCCAGACGCCCGCGTTCGCAGCGCCCTCTCGCAGGTCGACGCCTTTCGCCCCCTCCACGTCTGCGCCCGCCCACGTTGCGCGACGCCAACCGCGGCCCCTCTCGCGCCATTCACGTCTGCGCCCGCGTACGCTGCGCGATGCGGCTATGGCGGACCCATGATCGCAAAGACGGTTCGGTACTCCCGCGGCGTTCACACCATCTGACGCATGCGCCGGGAGCGCCTCTCCTAGGCTCAGAAAAAAGTCGCAGGCGACCAAATTTCCGCAGGGATTGCGCGAGCAGCCGTGAAAACAGCACGATTGTCCAGCCGGTAACAGTCTCTCATGAGACGACTCGGTCCAGCGCCGGTCGGTAGTGCTCTCTGCGTCCGCCATAGCCTCACGCCCATCATCCCGAACGCCGCGACAGGCCGTGGTCAACCCCGAACGCGCGACCTCGCCGTGATCACCCTGCCGCTGAGCATCCGGACGACGCGACCGCGCACTCGAACGGCATGGTGCACCGCTGCTCACGACCTGACCTCGTGGTCGAGCACCAGAGCAACCTCACCTCGTGGTCGAGCACCAGAACAACCTCACCTCGTGGTGGAGCACAACCTCACCTCGTGGTTGAGCAACAGCACTGCGTCTGCCCGACCGGAACCGCCGACTGCGACGGCAAACAGGAGAACGGCTGCGCGACGGATATCAACCTCACCTCGTGGTTGAGCACCAGAACAACGGCCCTCACCCTTGAGCGCCAGAACGACGTCACCTCGTGGTTGAGGTCATCGCGATCGGACGACCATCCCTTCCGCGTTCGGACGGACGTCTACCTTCCGTGATCCCACGCGCCTGATGCCAAGGATTCGTGAGCGAATGCGCGATGGCCTTGGGGTGGCGAAGACGGCCGTGACGGGAGCCACACGCCCGGACCTGACTTGTCGACGGGCGACGCCGCGCGGAGCAGAGACGGTTGCCGGTTGGACTTTCCTCGCGATCGCGGTCGCCGTAGCGAGATGATTGAGCAAATTTAGTCTCATCGGCGACTTAATTCCGACTCTAGATCAGGGCCTCCGAAGCAAATGACGCTGGGTCATTCGCCAGCAAGCGCAGCGCTTTTAAGCTCTGCGTGTGGCTCCGGGTGCTGCTGCGAGTACTGGGAGAGCACGGCCCGCAAAGCTCAACGGGCGGCCACCGGGACCTCGAGGGCGGCGCTGGTGCGTGGGGTAGGACCGGGCGCATGCCCTGAGGTCACGGGTGAATCCGCGGAGGGCGCCGGGGGCGAATCCGCGGAGGGCGCGGGGGGGGTAGCAGGCGTAGCGGGCGCGGACGTGGGAGACGACGCGTCCCCGGAAGCGGAGCCGAACGAAGACGGAGCGGCGGGCAGAGACGGAGCGGCGGGCAGAGACG
>JAQSWN010000172.1 GCA_029266615.1 Polyangiaceae bacterium | reverse complement strand
CCCGGGTGGCAGGTTCTCGGACGCGGCTTGCATCGATTCTCCGAGTTCGAAGAGGGCTGGAACCTCCGCGGAAGATGTGATCAATCTTGAGGCAAAAGTAACTAAATTTCGTTGAGGATTTCGAGAGCAGCGCGCCTGAAAGCCGATCAGTCGCAGCGGTGACCGTCGCCCGGAGCCTGCCCTTGGATCGTCACCGCTGCGACTAACTCGTGATGTGCGATCGAGAGCGCGAATTCATTCAGCAAATTTAGTCCAATGCGTGACATCGTGGCGAGTCTCGAACACCCCTTCTTTTTTTGAATTATCGACAAGCTCAACGCGCGGCTCGGGACCGCTCCAGACCCGACATCGATCGTGTTGCGCTCGCTGGCATCGCCCGCACATCCTGGCCCCGAGACCGGATTGCGAGATCCACCATGCGGTCGTCGCGCAGCCCTGGTAGCGTGAGCGCATGGTTGGCGGACTATTGCCTTGCACTGGGTGTCAGCGTCACGTCCGCCGGGCGGAGCGCCATTGTCCGTTCTGTGGCGTCGCGCTGGCGTCGGGTGAGCCGAGGCTCGCTGAGCTCCGCTTGCTGACTCCTCTCGATCGAAGTCGCTGGGTGGCGCTGGGTGCGGTCCTGTCCGCCGCCGGCATCGCGCTCGGTTGTCGCGAGCCGGCAGTTGCCGTTTACGGAGCGCCGCCGCCCAGCCCGCCCGATGCCGTGTCCGCTTCGCCCTCGGTGGAGCCGCCCGCAACCCCGCCCAGTGCTGTCGGCACGCCGAGCGCAGTGGTGGAGCCGCCTGCCCCTTCGCCCTCGGTGGGCCCGGCTCCTACGGCAAAGCCTGCGCCAATCGGGAAGCCCGTGCCGACGCAGGAGCGCAGTCCGGACCCGAGGCTCGCGCCCGCGTATGGCGCTCCACCGCGACAGGTGCTGCCGGAGCTAAACCGCACCAAGTAGCGCTCTAACCTGGCGCGGCCGAGGCGCTAGGAAATCGTCGGGGGGTTGAGTAACGTGGCTGCTCAATGGGCCTTGGCGAACCGGACTTTCGGGTACTGTTCGAGTCGTCGCCGGACGTGCTGCTCGTGCTCCTGCCCGACGCGCCCCGCTTCACGATGGTTGCCGCGACGGACGCGCGCCTCGCCGCGACACACACGACCCGTGAAGCGACGCTGGGGCACGGTCTTTTCGAGGTTTTCCCGGACAATCCGGACGAGCTCGGTGCGAGCGGCACGAGCAATCTCCGCGCGTCGCTGGAGCGTGTCGTCGAGACGCGCACGGCCGACACGATGGCCGTGCAGAAGTACGACATTCGCGGCCCGGACGGCACTTTCCAGAAGAAGTATTGGAGCCCGAAGAACGTCCCGGTGCTGAGCCCGAGCGGCCAGGTCGCGTACATCTTGCACCGGGTCGAAGACGTGACGGACTTGGTGGAGGCGAGCGAGCTCGGTAAGGAGCTGCGCGACCGTACCAAGCAGGCGGAGAGGGACGTCATCGCCCGAAGCCGTGAGCTCCACGAAGCGGTGCAGGGGTTGCGCAACGCCAACACCAAGCTCGGCGAGCTGGACACCGCCAAGACCGCGTTCTTCAGCAACGTGAGCCACGAGTTTCGCACCCCGCTCACGCTCATCCTCGGACCGCTGGAGAGCGCGCTGTCGCGCGACCCCGCCTTTCTGGATGGTGAGGAGCTCGCCGGTGTGCACCGCAACGCGCTGCGCTTGCTGCGCCTCGTCAACAGCTTGCTGGATTTTTCTCGCATCGAAGCCGGGCGCTTGGAGCTGCGCTTCGCCCCGACGGATTTGTCGACCCTCACCGCCGGCCTCGGCGGGGCTTTCCAATCCCTCTTCGACGACGCGGGCCTGCGTCTCCGTGTGGACTGCCCGCCGCTGCCGGAGCCGGTGTACGTGGACCCCGCGCAGTGGGAAAAAATCGTCCTCAACTTGGTTTCGAACGCGTTCAAGTTCACCTTCGAAGGCGGCGTGGAGGTCGCGCTTTCGTGGCATGGCGACCACGTGGAGCTTCACGTGCGCGACACCGGTACCGGCATTCCCGAAGAAGAGCTGCCGCGCGTCTTCGAGCGCTTCCATCGCGTGCAAGGCGCCGAGGGCCGCAGCTACGAGGGTAGCGGCATCGGGCTGTCGCTCGTCAACGAGCTGGCCCGTCTGCATGGCGGCACCGTGCGAGTGGAGAGCGCGCCCGGCCGCGGTTCCACGTTCACGGTCAGCGTTCCTGTCGGTAAGTCCCACCTCCCGCCCGACAAGGTTGCGGCCGGCCTTTCACCGTCCGTCAACGACCAAGCGCTGCGTGGCCAGCTGCTGGAAGCGAAGCGCTGGTTGAAAGCGCAAACGATGGCGCCGTCGACTCCGCCGCCGCGGCTCCAGCGGCTGAGCTCTCCGCCCCATTCCGTGAGCGGCTCCCGCGGACGCATCCTCGTGGCGGACGACAACTCGGACATGCGCGAATACATCGAGCGCTTGCTCGCGCCGCACTGGGCGGTCCAGGTGGTGCCGGATGGTCGAGCCGCGCTGGACGCCGCACGTGAGAGCCCGCCGGACTTGGTCTTGAGCGACATGATGATGCCGGGGATGGATGGAGTCAGCTTGCTCAACGAGCTTCGGGCCGATGAGCGCACCAACACGATTCCGGTCATTCTCATCTCCGCGCGGGCCGGCGAAGAAGCGCGCCTGGAGGGCCTGGAGACCGGGGCGGACGACTACTTGATCAAGCCGTTCGCGGCGCGCGAGCTGCTGACGCGCGTCAATACCCACTTGGAAATGGCGCGCGTGCGCCGCAATGCTTACGACCAGCTGGCGGCCGCGCAGGCTCAGCTCGTGCAATCGGCGAAGATGGCGTCGCTCGGCCAGTTGGTCGCCGGTATCGCGCACGAGATCAACAACCCTCTCGCGTTCGCGCTCAGCCACCTCTCCACGGTAGAGCGCAGCCTCGCGGACGTGGAATCGAAGCTCGAGGCAGAGATTGCGCGCGGCCCTCAGGTCACGTGGCAACGCGCTCGCACTCGGGCAGAGGAGATGCGGGGCGGCCTTCAGCGAATTCAGGAGCTCGTGCTCAAGCTGCGCACCTTTTCGCGCTTGGACGAAGGGGAGCTCAAGCCGGCCAGCGTCCGCGACAGCGTGGGCTCCGCGCTCACGATTCTGAACCACCGCCTGGAGGGGCGCATTCGCGTCACGACTCACTTCGGCGAGCCGGACGTCATCTACTGTTATGCCGGCTTACTGAACCAGGCGATCATGAATCTTCTCACCAACGCCATCGACGCCATCGAGGGTACCGGCACCGTGCACATCTCGTCGGGAGCCGAAGGTAAATGGTACGTCATCAGCATCGAAGACAGCGGCGCCGGTATTCCGGAAGACATCCGCGAGCAGGTCTTCAATCCGTTCTTCACCACCAAGCCGGTGGGCGAGGGGACGGGGCTCGGCCTCTCCATCACGTACTCCATCATCAAAAAGCACGGCGGAAGCATCGAGCTCGAGCGGGGCGAAGGGGGCGGTACGCGCGCCACGATCACGCTGCCGCTGCGAACGCAAGACGAGGCGAGCTGAGCCTTGTCTAACTTTCGCCGCCCGCGTGCGCACGCACCTGCGCGGTGACGCGCTCACCTAAAACCGGGCCAGATTGACGCGGCTGTCACTCATGACGGCCTTGGTGTAGAACGGCTTCGAGCCTAGCTCGACCATGTGCGACGTTTGCAATTCTGCGGAGCCCTCCGTTCACGTCCATCTGCGGCACAACGTGGGCATGTTGTTCATGCGTCGCGAATACGAGACGCAAGGCAGGCTCTGCGCCAGCTGCCTGAAGGACGTCTTTCGGCGTCACCAAGTGAACAACTTGCTCCTCGGCTGGTGGGGCGTCATCTCGTTCGTCCTCACCTGGTTTTACCTGATCGACAACACGCGAGATTACCTGGCCGCGCGTAAGGAGCTGGCCCAGCTGGGTCAGAGGCGGGACAGCTCTCGTTTCGTTCCGGAGGGCACGCCCAGCGAGCGGCTCGCGCGCTTCCGTCACAACGTGCGGCTCCGTCTCCGCCGCGAAGAAGCCGTGGAGCGAATCGTTGCCGATCTGATGAGCACGCACGACGTGCCACGCGCGGACGCGGAGGCGTTCGTGCGCGACATCGAGAACGAGAGTGAGCTCGCCGCCGCGCCCGCGCCCGAGAACACGTGAGCGAGCCGCGCGCCTGCTCTCGCCGCTAACCGACGACCAACCAAGAAGTGCCGATCAGCAGGGCGCCGATCAATAGCGCGCGCTGCACCTTCGCCACGAGGCGCGGCTCCAGGTGGCCGCCGACGCGGCCCAGGGCCTGGGTCAAGGCGCCCATGGCGAGCATGCTGCCAACCGCGAATGCGATTAGGTAGACGACGGCGCGCAACGTGCTGCCACCGAGAGCACCAGGAAGCACCAAGAGCAACGCGCTCGCGCCGGTGAGCCCGTGCAGCAGCCCGACCCACAGCGGGCTCCGGGAGTCGGGCTCGCCCGAAGAAGCACGCGTTCGGCTCGAACGCCACGACCAGGCGGCTGTGGCCACCAAAGCCGCGCCGGCCACGCGATTGCCCGCGCTCGCCAGGAACGAAAGGTGGACCACCTGCGTGAGCACCAGCAGGGGCAGGGCAAGCAGCAACGTGCCCAGCGCGTGCCCGGCGCCCCACAGCAAGCCGATGCGCCGCGCGACGCTTGGCGCCCGAAGCACGGCCGGTCCGAGGCTCAGCAGGTGGTCCGGCCCGGTAACGGCGTGAAGCGCGCCGGAGGTGGCGCCGCTCAAAATCGCGACGGTCATGACTCTAGGGTGGTGACGGCCGCGGCCGCCGGCCAATGCGATTTTCTTTGGATCTCGATAGGCTACGGTTATGCCAGGTTTGGCCGGACCAGCCGCCGAGCGCCCGCGGAACCGGGTTTGGAAATCGGCGAGCGCGGTGTCGATCCCGCCGGGGCTGGGTCGTCGCCTGGGTGAACCTGCCTCAAGGAGCCAGACACCGTGCAATTTCTGATGTTGATCCGGATCGAAAACAACACCGACTACGAAAACAGCAAGCCGCTTCCGCCCGGGCTCGACGAAGCGATGGGCGAGCTGATGGGAGACTGGTCCAAGACCGGCGCCCTCGTATCGGCGGCCGGGCTCAAGCCGACGTCGCTCGCCTCGCGTGTTCGTTTGCAGGGCGGGAAAGTCATGCTTACGGACGGCCCGTTCACGGAGTCCAAAGAGGTCATCGGCGGGTTCTTTCTCGTAGAGGCTGCTGACCGCGCCGCCGCGCTGGAAATGACTCAGCAGTTCGTGGAGGTGCACCGGCGAGTGCTGGGAGCCTCCTTCATGCTCGAGTGTGAGCTCCGGCAAGTCGACGGGTGACCACGGCGCGCGGCAGACGACCAGCACGAATACCCCCAGGAGTGACGAGCCCGCCGTGCCCGTCACTCCCGGAGGTTATCGGCGCAGGATGCCTCGCTTTTCTATGCGGATCGGAAAAGTCCGCGAAATGGACCCCTGATTTTAGGCGGACCCTGCTGGCCGGCGTTGAGAAGCGTCTTTTCCAATCGCAAGACGAAAGGGTGCAAACGAACGACACGCGGCTTGGACGTTTCGGGCTCGCCGCCAGTCTGGCGCTGGGTGCGGCCTCACTACTGAGCGGTTGCACGGGTCGCATCGAGGGAGGCGAGCCGACGGACTTCTTGGCGCCCCCTGGTGGTGGTAACGATACCCCCGGGCAGACGCCGAGTGATGCTGGCCCGCCGCAGGGGAAGCCGCCCGCTACGTCCTTGCCGACGCCTTCGGCGTGCAAGAGCAACAGCCCGGGCCCGCGCGCGCTGCGAAGACTCACGGCAGCCGAGTACACGGCCACGCTCAAAGACTTGTTTTCGGACCCGAGCGTGCCGCTCACGACCGTGTTCAGCGATCCCAACGTGCTCGGCTTTTCGGTGGATAGTCACGCGCTGGTCGTCCAAGGCTTGGCCGCGCAGCAGCTGATGGACCAAGCCGAGTCGGTCGCAAAGTGGGCGGTGACGACGCACCTCAACAAGCTCACCTCCTGCACGACGATGGACGCGACCTGCCGCCAGGACTTCATTCGGGGCTTCGGCAAGCGCGCGCACCGGGCCCCGTTGAGCGACGCCGACGTCGCGACGTACGAGAAGCTGTTCGCCGCGGAGGCGACCTTCAACGACGGCGTGGAGGCGGTGACGTCGGCCATGCTCCAGTCGCCGCACTTCCTCTATCGCCAGGAGCTGGGCGCCGCGGCGGAAGGCGGCTTTCAGCTCTCCAGCCACGAGCTGGCGAGCGCGCTGTCTTACCTCTTCACGGGCTCGATGCCGGACGCCGAGCTCGCGGCCGCGGCCGACTCGGGAGCGCTGTCGCAGCCGGCCGAGCTCGAGAAGCATGCCGAACGGCTGCTGCAGTCGCCGAAGGGCCGCGAAGTGGTGTACTCGTTCATGAAGGGGTGGCTCGGCCTCGGTAAGCTCGACACGGTGGCCAAAGACGACAACGTCTTCAAGCTGACCGACTCGCTCCGCAAGTCGATGGGCGACGAAACCCGCCGCCTGATCGAAGAGTCCGTGTTTTCGCAGAACGGCTCGTTCTTGTCGCTGCTGACCACGCCGTCTTCGTACGTCAACCGGGAGCTGGCGACGCACTACGGGCTCGCCAACGCCGGCTCGATGGGCGACCAGATGATGCCGGTGACGTTCGCCCCGAGCGAGCGCGACGGCGGCCTGCTGGCGCAGGGCAGCTTGCTCACCGCGCACTCCACGGCCAGCGAGTCTTCGCCGGTGCAGCGCGGGAAGATGGTGCGGACGCGCCTGCTCTGTCAGGACTTGCCGCCCCCGCCGCCGAATGTGGACACCACGCTCAAGCCCGCGACCGGGGCCAAGACCACGCGCGAGCACTTTGCGGCCCACACCGAGAACCCCGTCTGCGCGACTTGCCACAAGTTGATGGACCCCATCGGCTTCGGCTTCGAGCACTACGACGCGTTCGGGCGTCGATGGGAGCAGGAAAATGGCCAACCCATCGACGCCAGCGGCAGCGTCGTGAACGCCAACGGCGACGTGCCGTTCGACGGCTTGCCTGGCTTGAACCAGTACCTGACCACGCAGGCGGCCGACACCGTGAACGCGTGCTTGGTGCGCTATTGGTCGTACTTCGCGTTCGGCTCCGCCGGTTGGAGCGAAGACCAGTGCACGTACGACACCATCAACGAGCAAGCGAAGGTCGACAACTTCGCGCTCAAGTCCGTCGTCAAGGCCATCGTCAAAACCGCGCGCTTCTCGCGCCGCGTCGCCGACCAGTGAGGAACCAACCCATGCGAACCCTGAACCGACGCACCTGGCTCAAGACTCTCGCCGCCGGCACCGCGCTCCTCCCTTTCTTGGACGTGGAAGACTCGCAAGCCCAAGCCGCCCCCGGCGGCGCCAAGCGCGTCGTGCTCTTCTGCACCATGGCGACGGTGCCGACGATTTGGACCCCCACCAGCGTGGCGGCCGAGAACGACTTCGTCCTCTCGGAGAGCACGTCCCCGCTCGACGCGATCCGCCCCCACCTGGTCATGGTGGAGGGTATGCCCAGCGCCAACACCGGCGACAATCACGGCAGCCCCGACGGGCTCACCGGCCTGGGCTTCGGCGCTTCTGGTCAGCCGCACCTCATCTCCGTAGACCAATTCATCGCGGACAAGCTCGCGGCCGGCGGCTCCAAGTCGCCCGTACCGTCGCTCCTGCTGGGAGCGGAGGCGACCGCTGGCGGCGGTAAGACCATGTTCAATCGCGCCAACAACCTGCCCACCATCAGCTCGCCCTTGGCTGCGTTCAAGGCCGTGTTCGGCGGCGGCGCCCCCAGCACCGGAGGCGGCGGTGAACAGACCGACAAGCTCCTCGCGCGGCGTAAGAGCACCCTCGACGCGATCACTGGTCAGATCAACACCTTGCGCCAGAACGTGGGCTCGGAAGCCAAGGCACGCCTCGACTTGCATCTGGAATCGATTCGCCAGATCGAGGGGCGCCTGAGCGGCGGCGGCGGCGGTCAGATCGCGGGCTGCGGCGGTGACATCGCGGCCACGGACGAGACCACGGACGTGCTCAAAGCCAACCTGGTCCACTTGGACATTCTCGCCAGCGCGCTCGCTTGCAACGCGACCCGCGTCGCGGGGATTCAGTTCGGCTCCGACCAAATCATGCAAGTCAACTTGCCGGAGCTAAACCTACAGGGTGACGAACACGGGCTGATGCTGCACTCCGGTGCCGGCGACGGCTACTCCAAGCTCACCCAGCTGGAGAAGTGGCTGTCCCAGCGCTTCGTGGACCTCGTGAAGAAGCTCGAGGCGACGCCGGACCCGGACGGCGGCGGCAACATGTTGGACAGCACGCTCGTCGTGTGGGCGCGCGACATGGGCGACGGCTCCGCGCACAACCAAGAATCGATGCGTTTCGTGTTCGCCGGTAGCAAGTACCTGAAGAAGGACCCGAAGGGACGCTACATCCACTTCCGCGGCGGCCAGCGACACGAGCGCGCGCTGCTCAGCATCTGCGAAGCGATGGGCGTGACGGATTTCAAGGGCTTCGGAGACTCCGGGCTCGCGAACAAGACGCCGCTCTCCGAGCTGAAAGCCTAAAAACTACCGCGCGACGGTAGAGATCGGGCGGAGCGAGTTGTAAGAGTCGATGTCACTCTGCCGCGCGGGATCGCACAGGTCCTCTGCGTTGCAGCTGCTTTCAGGTCCGAGCGGCGCGAGGCGACGAGGAAGCCCGTAACCGCGCCGACGACGAGGCCCGCGCCGCCCACCCGGCCTCCTCCACACCCGCCTGCGCGAGCTTCCTGGCGGCGTCGGCGGTTGTCGGAAAGCGGGCGTCTACGCCGCGCTGCTGCGAGCAACCCGAGCCGTGCGAGGGAAGCCCACGGCGACCGGCGCCGTGGGCCCTTCGCTCGTCACATCATGGAGGGTTCACGACGGCCGTGAACTCGTCGACGGCGAGGTTGCCGCCGGCGCCGCCCTGCCAGATTTCGAAGCCACCAAACACGTCCGTCAGGTACATGTCGGGCTTGATGTTGCCGTAGTCGGCCGCCTTCACGATGAACGCCTTGATGTCGATGTTCTTGAACGACTGAGCGCGGCTGTCGTTGTCTTCCTGCGGGTTCACGAAGTTGACGACGTCCGCGTTGGCGTTGGGTCCACTGCCGCCGCGCTTGCCGACAAACACCTTCCAACTCTGGCCGGCGATGTCCGTCGTGATGCTGGAAGAGCCCCCGATCGGCTGGAAGCCTGTCGGGTCACGCAGCCAGATCATGACGAAGCCGTCGATCGCGTCCTGGTACTCGGCCGTGGGGGGGCTGTTGGCGAACCAGATGTCGTAGGCGGCGTTGAATTTCGTGGTGCTGCCGCTGTAACGGAACGTGGAGGGCAGGCTGACGATGTTCTTGATCTGGATCGGCAGCTTGTCATTGCCCTTGGTGCTGTACACGCCGTCCATGACGTTGCCGTTGTTGCCGATGTAGATCGACGGGAAGGAGGCGGGCGCGCTCTGCCCGCTGCCACTGCCGCCCGTCACCTTGAAGCTGTTGTTCGTGTACGTGAGGATCAGGTCGCTGCCGAGTGGATTGCCCCAGTTGTTGTTCTGGATGATGTACTGCTTGCCACCCACGACCACCTTGGCGCGCTTGAAGTCGCCGGTGTTGTCGGTCGTGTTGGCGACGCCGACCGTGCCCGTCTGGTTGCCGACCTGCTCCGGGCCTTCGGGCGCATCCGCCGCGGTGGTGCCGTAGGTGAAGCCGTTGACGCACACGTCGTACGGGACAGCCGCGTCCTTGTTACCGGGGACGGTGAACACGACCGCGGAGATCGGCTGCTTGGCGTAAGGCGTGCCCTTCATGCCTTCGGCGGCCCAGCAGCTCGGCGTGAACTTGTTCCACGGCACGAATACTTTGCCTTGCGTCTCGGTGACGGTGGCGCACCAACGATCGCTCGCGTCCGTCTCGCCCTTCGGGCCTTGAATCTGCACGCGCCAGGTGAACGAAGTGTTCGCGCCGCGCTTGATGAAGTTCACGGCAATACCTTCGGCCATGGGAACGACAGAGCCCGGTACCGCGGGACCAGGAACGCCGACCGCGCAGCTTGCGGGCGGCGGCTGCGCGACGTTGAAGCCCAGCAGCGCGACGCTTCCGGACATGGGATCCGTTCCGACGGAGCCCTTCATGCAGAACGCGTCGGCGGGCGGCTTAGCGACGAAGTCCAAAGGTTCCACGGTGGTCACGCCGGCGGTCCCCTTGCCGGTCCACGCGCAGCCGTGCCAATCCTTTTCGGTCCAGTAACCGGCCGGAGCCGCGCCCGTGTTCACCATGCCGCCACTGCCCGCAGTGCCGGGGGTGCCGCCAGTGCCGGGGGTGCCGCCGGCCGCGTTGCCGCCGGCCGCGTTGCCGCCCGCGTTGCCGGCGCCGCCGGTAGCGGTGGTGCCGCCGGTTCCGTTGCCGGTGGTGCCTGCGGTCGCGGTGCTGCCAGCGGTGGGCAAGCCCGTGCTGCCGGCGAAGCTCCCGGAGCCGCTCGCGCCGTTGCCGGTTGCGCCGGTGCCTCCGTTAGGGGTGTCGTCGTTGCTGCTGCACGCACCCGCCAGGGATACGGCACCAACTATTAGAAGTAGTGATGCGATGGACTTCGTCATGGCGCGTGGAGCTTGGCACGAGATTGTGGGAGCGGTTCCACGCGCGCCCCTTGGCGAACGATTTCCCGCCCCCCCATTGCAACAATCGCGTACGGGTGCAGAACGGGCCCCCGACCGCGTCGCGTGGAGACCTGCTTCGTCGCTTGCGGCAGCGAAGTAAAGACTCCTTCTGTTGAGAAATGCCGCGCAGATGACGCTACGCGACCCACGAGGGCGGGGACGGTCAGCGAGCGAGTCGCGTCACGACCAGCGAGAAACCGCCACAAGCGAAGTGGGCGGACGTTCCGTCTTTGTCGATGGGGGTGGGCGCCAAGCGGAAGAGGTGCCCCTTCTTTCCGGCGTCGAAGTCGGCCTTCAAGCTCGTGAGGACGTTCGCACTCGGTTTCAACGTCTGAGCCGACGTGCAGAACGTGCCCAGGTTCGCGACGACGGACGCGCTCAAGACGGTACTGTTGATCGCTTGGTAAGCGAGCTTGGCCGCATTCACCTGGTGAGTTGGGTAGAAAGCTCCCTCGGGTGCTGCCTGAGTCGCGACGAAGCTCGCCGCTTCTATGGTGTTGTCTGCACCAGGGGCGCCGAGCAGAGTCGTATCGAACGTGACGAAGCCGAAGAAAGTGCCGGAGCTCGCGACGCTCGACCATGAGGTGAGGTGGAGGGTGTCCGTCGCGGCCTTGCAAAGCGTGGGAGAGTCGCCAACCGCGTGGCCGTAGTCGCTGTAGTCCCCCGCGGTTGCTGACGGCAGGGTTTGCGTGATGCGACGCCGAGTCGCGAAGGAAGCCGAAAACGAGCTGGCGAGCGAGCGACCCTGAGCGTCCTTGGCCGAGGTCGTGATTGCGACCGTGTACTTCAGCGCCGCTAATGCGGGGTCCGTACCGGTGGCGTACGACCAGCCGAGCTTCGGCGCGATTGACAGCTTCCTTCCGGCGGAGCTCCAAGTGAAGGCGAGATCGCTCGCGCTCAAGGTGGAAACCGTCACGGCGGACTCCACGCTCTCCAGGTTCATGGCGGTGCTGAACGTCACGTCGAAAGAAGCGCTGGCCAGCACTCCCGACGCGCCGTCCGCAGGCGCCACCGCAACGACTTGGGGCGGCTCTGTGCCTCCGTCACCCGCTTCGTTACCGGCGCCCGCCTCCCCTGAAGGCATGCCGCCGGCTCCCGCGCCGGAACTACTGCCGGAAGCTCCTGCGCCGGCCTGAGCGGGCGCGCCCGCTTCCCCACCGGGCGCCTCGGTTTCGCCCGCGATGTTGCTGCCCCCGTTCGGGCTACCGCTGCCTTTGCCGCCCGCGCCGCCGCTGGCCGACGTCCCGCCCGTACTTTCCCCAGACATTCCGGCGGAAGCGACTGGTCCGTCGAATTGTCGCTCGGAGCTGGAGCAAGCCAATACCCCCAGCATTGTCACGAGACCTGACACCCTACGCATCGACACCTGCATGACTACTTTCAAGACCGCTCCCGTCGTTCGCACGGATCGTGCTCTTCCCTTACCAGGCTCGATTGTCCGGCTGAGGAGCGACGAATGCAAGTTGCTTGAACCGCGGCAGGACTCGGGCCGAATGTGCGGACAAGCTTGGGTACGCGATTGTGGGAGCGGTTCCATACGCCGCGAGTAAATCCGCCTTTTCAACCTGGTGGGCGTTTGGGGCAGAGCGCACCACCCCCCTAGTGCAGCGCATGTGACCTGCGGTCAACAATCGCTGCGCGATTGTCCGCTTCGCGGCACGCGCCGTGGCGCTCGTGGATTCGGTGACTGGTCAGAGCCGTGCCTTCCGAGGATGGTCGTTGCGCGGATGCGCAGCGTTGGGTACACACTCGGCTCAAATGGTGAGGACGAAGGTCGGCGTGGGGCTGGTGGGTTGGTTTGCGCTCAGCGCGGCGGCGTGCGGGGAATCCGCGAGCCAGCCACCGCCCGATGGCGATGCTGGGTCGGAGCAGGGTGGCACGAGCGCGGCCGCGGGAAGTGGCGGGGCCGGCGCGTCCACGCAAGGCGGGAGCACCTCCGTCGGCGGCAACGCTGGCACAGAGCAGGGCGGCAGCGGCGGCGCGGAGCAAGGCGGTAGCGCCGGCACGGAGCAAGGCGGCAGCGCCGGCGCGGAGCAAGGCGGTAGCGCCGGCACGGAGCAAGGCGGTAACTCCGGCAGCGCTGGAACGGAGCAGGGCGGCAAATCCGGCAGCGCCGGAACCGAGCAGGGTGGCAGTGGGGGCCAAGGAGGAGCAATCGTGGTGGACACGACGCCCCCCAGCGCACTCACCTTGCGAGCCGATGGTGCCTTCAACATCGCCAACGCGTTCTCATGCGTGGACGTGACGGGCATCGAGCCCGGCGCGAGCGCCTACTACGAGCTGAAGACGGACGGCACGGCGCCCGCGACGCCGAGCGCGACGTCCAGCAAGCTCGGCGCGAACGCGCAGCTTTGCGGCATCAACCAGAACGGCCCGACCAAGGTGCGCATCGTCCAGTACGACGCTGCCGGCAACCGCGGTCCCGTGACCCTTCACCAATACACGCTGGACACGATCGCGCCGAAGATCTGTGGTGCTAGCACGAGTCCGGATAGCGTCGCGTTCGTGGACATGCCGCTCCATTTGCGCTTGGCCGCGGAGGCGTCCGGCACCGCCACGGTGGAGATTCAGAGCGTCGGCACCGCGACCCTGAAGGACGACGGCACCGGCGGCGACGCGACGGCGGGCGACGGAATCTACGAGCTCGACTACACGATCCCCGCGGGCGCTGACGTACCAAGCGCCACTCTCACCGGGCGCTTCGTGGACGCAGCGGGCAATGCCGCTACCCCCTACGTCCTTGGCAAGAAGCTCTTCGTGGACCGCAGCGCGACGAAGCAATCCGGCGCCATCGTGGGGAACACCGTGTGGACGGCCGCGGCCGGCCCTTACGTCGTTACGGCCGACACGGCGGTCGCCGGCGACCTGACGATAGAGCCAGGCGTGACAGTGATTTTCAAGGGCGGTTCCCTGTTGGTGGTGCTGGGCAAGCTCACCGCGCTCGGCACGGCTTCTAAACCGATCGTCATGCACGATGCGTGGCTCAGCTTGGACGGCGAAAAGGACGTCATTACGTTCGATGAGGTCAGTGGCGCGTATGTGGCGGGGTCGCGCCTGGACTACGTGCAGATGACTGACGGCGAGCTGGCGCTCGAGAATACCAACTCCGCCGCAGTGGGAGCTTACATCACTCGTTCGCATATCGGCACTTTGACGGGGGGTGCCCCATTCCGTTTCACCTTTGGCGTTTACGTGAGCACTAGCCGAATTGGTACGATCGCGGACAACACGACGCTCCTGGCTAGTCGCATCGTGAACTCTCACCTCGGCGACGTATGGGTCAACCCTGGATGGCTCGCGATGGAGCTCCGCTACAATCGCATCGCAACGCTCGAGGTCCGCGGCTGGTCCAACGCGGCCGTCATCGAGCATTGCGACGTCGAGCTTCTGCGCGCCTCTCCGGGGACGCCTGTCATGGCTTTCCACAACAACAACTTAGGAGCGGCCGGCGTGCCGCAGTCGTTCGTGGTGCTGAGCGGGAAGGCTTCCGACCCGCCCGTGGACGCGACCGGTAATTACTGGGGCTCCGCGGCGACGGCGCAGATGAACCAGCTGGGTACAGCCGCGAACATCGGCGTCATCAAGGACTTCTTCGACGACATCAAGCTGCCGCGCGTCGACTACTCCGGCTTCCTCAGCGCGCCGGCCGTCGCTGGCCCGGATTGGGCGGTCGCGGAAACGCCTGCGGAGCCGGACCTTGCCTGCGAGTCGGGTGGCACCGGCGGTACGGGCGGCACCGGCGGTACGGGCGGCACCGGCGGTACGGCTGGCACCGGCGGTGCGGCTGGCACCGGCGGTGCGGCTGGCACGGGCGGTACCGGTGGAAGCGGCTCGAGTCAGCCGCTCGGCGCGTGCAACAACGCGGCGGCCAAGTACTGCAACGAGTACAGCGGGAGCTCGGCGCAACAAGCCGCGTTGCAAACCGAATGCGCGCAATCCAGTTTGACCTGGCAAGCTAGCTGCGCCGACGCGAGCCTGCTCGGGACCTGCACTTATGTGCACGGGTCAGCGCAACTTGGCATCACCGGCGCGGTTCACTACTACCAAGGGGGGCAGGCCACCGTGGCGCAACTGAAGAGCAGCTGCGAGTCCGGGCTCGCCGGAACCTGGGTCACGAAGTAGCGGCTACTTGCAGCCGAGGGGGGCCGTGCCGATCGCGATGTCGTCGTACCAGATGTCGCGTGCGCATCCCCGCCGACGTTGTACATCAGCATCGCGTTCATCTCGCCAATCTTGAAGGCGTTGCCTTGGCCGGGCGCCGCGAGCGTGTCCGCCACGACATACGTGTTGTGCCCGCCCGCCATCGGCTCCGTGATGCGCACGTAAGCGCGCACGTACAGCGCGCTCGGCACCGCCTTTGCGGCGGTCGCCACGTTCAGCACGTAGAACGCGTTGAAGCCGCCGGCGCGAACCTTCAGCGAATTTTTACCCGAGTGCGCTGCCGCCCCATCGATCTCGATCGTCGCGCCATCGCCGTTCATGGCCGGTGACCAAGGGCCGACCGTCGTCGCCGCTCCCGGCGCGTGCTCTTCGAAGTCCTCGCAGAAGGCCAACCCGAGCTTCGGAGCGCAGAAGTCGTCCGCGGTGCCGGCGGAGCCTCCCCCGCCGCTCATCGCGCCTGCGACCCCCGCCGCTCCGGCTGTTCCGCCCGCTCCCCCCGATTCGCCCGACGCCGTGCCGGCATCCCCCGAGCCCGAGACGCCACCCGCGCCGCTCGTGCTACCTCCCGAAGCGCCGCCTCCCGCTGAGGCCCCCGCCAGGGTCGTTGGCGTACCGGCGCGGCCCGAAGCCGAGGCGGCGCCGTCCGACGAGCAGGCGGACAAATCTAGAGTGAGGAGTGGGAGCAAGAGCGCTGACGTAAAGCGGAGTCGCACGACGCCCGAGCGTAATCGGCTCCATGGCGCTAGCCAGGATTAGTCGCCTGCCACGCAGCGAACGCCTCACGCCCGTGCGGATTCTGCGCCCCAGCCTCAGATTGACGTGGCGCCGACCCGGCATGCAGGCTTTGAGCCAACGCGGCCCTAGTCGCCCAGCAGCTTCGCGAGGTCCGAGCGGCGCAGGAGGTCTCCAATGCGCCCTCGGACCAAAGCGATCTCTCCGGGCGTCAGGCCGATGCGCAGCTGCTTGCCGTTCCAAGACAACGCGGAGTCGTTGCCCGCTTCTTCCTTCCACGTGCGTAGCTGCAAGAGCTCGTCGTCGTCGCGTTTTTCGAGCACGGACACGGTCGCGAGGCGCGCGTAGTCCGCGTCCGTGAGCGCGCGTAGCCTCTCCACCGCGTCTTTGTCGAGGCGCGGGACTTGAATGGCGGACCAGTCCTGGCGAAGCAGCAGCATGGGATTTTTAATGCTGCGAAACGCAATGCTATTGTCGACCACGAACGCGCGGAGGCCGCGCGGCGCGCTCTCCAGGACGAACTGCTCTTCGTGAGCGTCGCCGTGGTTGATGACGTACGTGAGCAAGTTCCCGTTCGAAACGGAGCGGCGGTACTCGGCGTCTCGCTCGAAGAGCTTGGCGTCCCAAATGCCGGAGCCTTCGCCGAGCATGCCGTCTTTGCGCGCGGACCCTACCGTCTTGACCCCTTCGAGCCAGTAGGACAAGAAGCCCATCACGCACTCCACCTCGGGGTAGGTCGGCTGCGCGTCGGGAACGAACTTTCGGTACTCTTCGAGCGGAAAGCAGCGCGCAACGGTGGGCGGCGCGACGAGGTCCTCGTCTTTCAAGAACAGCTTCTGCACCGCGTAGGCGGCCAGCTCCTTGCGCGGCTCGTTGATGAGGTCCGAGCTGCTCTGCGGTCGCCATTTGCCGCGCAGGACGACGTTCGGCCCCTTCGTGTCACTCTCTAGAGTTAGGATTTTCGCGCCCTGCATGCCGCTGGGCGTGTTCGCCATGCCGACTATTTCGGCGTTCCCGAGCAAGCGCTCGACCTCGGTAACGGTGCGGCAGGTCGGGCGCGCTTCGCCTACGCCGCACAGGCGCGTCGGTGGTGTCAGCGGCGCGGCCGGGGAAGCGAGCGGAGTCTTGTGGGCGCAGCCGACGCTGCCGAGGACGGCGAGGAACATGAGGCGAAGCGAGCAAGCAAGGTGCATAGGCGCGGCTCGCATACCGCGAGTCCGCCGCGTTGCCGAGCCCCAACCTGAAAGCGGCGCGATGGCTCTCCCTTCCCAGACCGATGTGCAGCGCGGAGCGGAATGGAGTTGGTGCGGAAATGAAGCGGACTCGCGCGGGCCATCGACGGGCAACCGCGGGGCGAGCAGCATGCGGTAATGGCCGACAAAACGACGGTGGGAACGGTCACTTATCAGCAGGCCGGCTCGGAGTATTTCGAGAAGCGCGGGCTGAAACGCCACGCCCGAATCTGGTCGTTGTGGGCCCTCGGGGTGGGCGCGGTCATCTCTGGCCAATTCTCTGGCTGGAACTTCGGTATCGCGTCCGGCGGTTGGGGCGGGCTGTTTCTCGCTTCGCTCATCATCGCGGTCATGTACCTCGGCCTGAGCTTCTCGCTGGCCGAGATGTCGCCCGCGTTGCCGCACACGGGCGGCGCTTACTCTTTTGCGCGAAGCGCGATGGGGCCGTGGGGCGGCTTCGTCACGGGCCTTGCCGAGAGCATCGAGTACGTGATGACGCCGGCCGTGATCGTCTTCTTCATCGGCTCCTACTTGAACGGCATCTTCGACTTGCCGCCGTCCTTCCAACCGGTGTGGTGGGTGGGGGCGTACGTGGTGTTCACGTTCCTGAACTACTGGGGAGTGGCGCTCAGCTTCAAGATTTCGGTCGTCGTTACGCTGCTGGCCCTCGCCGTGCTCACCTTCTTTTGCGTGAGCGCGTTACCGCACGCGAACTTTTCGCGTTGGGCCCTGAACGTGGCGGCTGGCCCTGACGGAAAGCCGCTGGAGCTGCCGAACGGCGGGGGGCCGTTCTTGCCCTTCGGGCTGTCCGGCGCGTTCGCGGCCATGCCGTTCGCGGTGTGGCTCTACCTCGCGATCGAAGAGTTGCCGCTGGCGGCCGAGGAGGCTCACGACCCGAAGCGGGATATGCCCAAAGCGCTCATCTTGGGCATCTTCACGCTGATCGCGTTCGGGCTTTCGATCATGGTCCTCAACGCCTCCATCGGCGGTACTGCGGAAGGGCAAATGCGCGGCGCTTTTTCGCTGGCGACGTCGGCCGAGCCTCTGCTCGACGGTTTCCGCGTCCTCTACGGTACCGGTATCGCCAAGCTGCTCGCACTTTTCGCCGTCATCGGCCTGGTAGCGAGCTTTCACACCATCATCTTTGCCTACGGGCGCCAGATTTATTCGTTATCCCGTGCCGGTTACTACTTACCGTTCATGTCGCTCACTCACGGTACGCGCAAAACTCCCTACATGGGCCTTCTGACCGGGAGCGCGCTCGGCCTTTTCGTGCTGCTCGTGATTTGGTTCGCACGAGGGGCGGAGGAGGGCGGGGCCATCATTGGCGGCACACTGCTGAACATGGCCGTCTTCGGCGCGATGATCTCCTACGCGCTTCAGGGGCTGTCGTTCATCTTGCTACGTATCAAGCTTCCGCACATCCCGCGGCCTTACCGCAGCCCCTTCGGCGTAGTCGGCGCTGGTCTCACCATCGTGATCGCGCTCTGGACCATGTACTACCAGTTCCAAGACCCGGCCTACCTCAAGGGCGTGTACGCGGCGCTCGCCTGGTACGTCGCGGGCCTCATCTACTTTGCCGCGGTGGGGCGGCATCGGCTCGTGCTCTCTCCGGAAGAGCAATTCGCGCTGAACGAGGGGCGAGAAGCGACCGCGGAGTGAGCGCGCTCGCTGAGCCATGCGCGCCGGCGCGAAAAAGAAAATCGACCCGCCTTCGAGGTTGGCGAGCTCCGGCCAAGTGCCGCATTCATTTCGCGAAACTCGGCGCATGCGGGCCCGATGGGGGGGCATGACTCAAGCCATTTGCGGAGTGAATGCTTCTTGTTACGAGGCGAGCCCTGAGACCTCGACCGCCACCGTTACCCAAAGCGGCAGCGGCGGCGCGGCGGCGAGCAGCACGCACGGCGCCGAGGGGGCCGGCAACATAGAAAAGAATGGCGAGCCCGAGGCGAGCCTGCGTTGCTTGCCGGAGCTGGTGATGGCGGCGAGTGATTGCGGCAAGTCCGTACTGCTCCGCAACCTGACGGGCGCGCTCGTGTGCGGTCTACGCCTGGAAGCGTTGCGTGCCTGCTTGGTCGAGCGCCCGAACGACTAGAGCGCAGCCGAAGCGGGGTTGGCGCCGACGTCAGCCCCGCTTCTTGAGCAGGCCGCGCAGGGCGCTGAGCGGAGCGCGCTTCGGCAGCCACGGAGCCGCGAAAATGCTCTTAGCGAGCGCGGTCGCGAGCTCCAGCGGGCTTGCGCCGCTCGCTTCGATGGCGACGCGCGTGTTCGAAGCGGCGTCTTCCATCGCCCCGCGCGCGATCGTACGCATTCCGTCCGACCGCACCTCCACGATGATGCGCGCCACGACCGGGAGCTCCTCTTCTCGGACGGGAAGCGCACTTGGGTCTTGGGTGACGAGCGGGGCCGTCTTCGGGTCGTCGCGGTCGCTCATGGGTGGTTCGCTAAGAGAGCACGGATCGGAGTTTCGGCAAGGTCGCCACGATCCGCCGCGCTTGCGGCGAATTGGCGTGTGGCAGTACGGCGCCGCGGCTGTCGGCGTCATGACGATCTGAGTCACTCACTCCGACGGAGCGCTCCTAAGCTCGCGAGTCGCGCCGCGCGTTGCGCGCGATCGCGAACGAAGGGCTAAGTGCATGTTGAATCATTTTTTCAAGGGGCAATGGGCTTTTGCGATCTCCGCGCTCGGTCTCGTACCGCCGTATTGCGATCATTGGCCGGAGTGGGGCGGAGGCAACGGCTCCGGCGGCAGCCAATCCAGCGCGGGCCAAGCCGCGGCCGGAGATGCCTCGGCGGGCGATGCCGCGGGAGGCGCTGCTGGCGCGCCGAGCACCCCCGACCGCGTGGTGGAGCCGTTGCTTGGCTGCGCGGATCCGGAAGCGAGCGCGAGCGCGCCGGGCGAGTTCGAGGTGTTGCCACTGCCGAGCGACGTCCCGTTCACCAACGCCCAGTGGATTCGTGATTGGAGCGGCGACGGTCGCACCGCGGTCGGGTGGTACCCCACGCCCGGCGTCAGGTACGACTACCAGACGACCACGATCCTGCGTTGGACGACGGGCGAAGGCTTTTCGATCCTCGAGCAACGTAACGTCGCCGGGACCTACCAGGTGGAGACGCCGACGGCCGTAGCGAGCTGCGATGCCTCGATCATTGCGCTGCGGCATGGCGACGGAACGCTAGAGTTGCGGGGCAGAGGATACGTGCCGGAGGAGGGGCCTCACTTCCACAACTACGTCACGCTCTCGGAAGACGGCTCGAGCGTGTCGTTCCTTTCGGCGCTCCCCGAGTTCCCTCGTCCGTGGACGGCGTGGTACGGGCCGAACGGCGCCAGCGATTCCCTCATCATCGACCCCGTACGGAGTCTGTCCTGGGACGGCAAAGTTGCGTTCGGCGTGGGCTGCTTTCCGGTCGACGATTGCCCGGGCAACCATGTATTCCGATGGGAGCCAGGTGTCGGTGGCAAGGTCCAGACGGAAGCGCCCACGCCTCTCGTCGCCGCAGACGGGCTCTCCATCGTTTACGATCACACGGTGACGAAGCTTGGCATCTGGCGCGCGGAGGGCACTCAGGTCATCGACTGCGGCAAGCGCTGCCACGCGCTGGCCTGGAGCTCGCGCGCCCAGGTGCTGCTGCTCACCTTGGAGGGTGAATACACGCTGTGGACGGCCGTGCACGGCTTCCGTCCCTTGGCGACGTTGCTGAACCTCCCCCCAGGGTGGCGCGTGCTCCCCACCTTCCTCTCGCTGGACGGTCGCACCGTCACCGGTACCGCCACGAACGACGAAGCGACGTTCCCGTACTTCCGCGCCACCCTCGTGGCTGAAGCGCTTCGGTAAGAAAACGCAAACGACCCGTTACCTCGTTGAAACCTCGGCCGCTTTACGCTTCACAGTAGATGGAGCGAGAGCGGCCAGGCGCTTCCCCCAACGTTCGCGGACGAGCCATCACCCTGCTGATGCTGCTGTGCGTCGGACTCTTCGGCTGGGGCATTCTGCAGGCATTCCGCCCGGGCTCCGGCCTTCGGCAGGTGCCGTCGCAAGCGCCTGCGCGTCACGAGCCGGCGCACCGCTCGGCACCTACGTTGGATCCCGAGCCCCTCAGTTAGGGCCCTACCGGCCAGCGAACGCACACGTGCCGTTCGCGCCGCATGGTACGTCGGCGAGCCACGGCTGGACGTCGACGCAGTGCGCGTCCACACGGCACCACGTGGCGCTACCCCCCTGGCTGGCGCAGTACTGGCTGTGGGTTCCGGTGATGCAGTGCTCGCCTTCGTACTCGCAGTCTACCGGGCCGTCGCAGCTCACGACCTCGAACGGGCTCGGACAGCCCGGGTCAGCGCTGACGCAAACGGGGAAAAGTGACGAAGACATCTATGCCTCCGCAGCGGGTTAGTCGTCATCCGACTCCTGACTCGCGAGGTAAGAAGCCCGAGACGAAGCGCCTCGGAACCCGCGGCTCGACGCGTGCCAGGCCTCATGCGACGCTTCTCCCATGACGCAGCTGCGCGCCATGGCGGTCTTGGGAGTCCTACTCACGGGGTGCGCCACGACCAGTGGTCGTGAGTGGCTCAGCGCACCGGTCGAGGAGCGCAATCCGCCTAATGCCCTGGATGTCGCCCAAGTCCAAGCTCCGCCCGAGGCGCGGCCGCGTCTCAATCGCACGGTGACGCTCGGCGAGAGCTACGCGGCTCCATCCCCCCGCGCCAGTGGGACGGCGACGAGCGGGGCGCCCATGCAGGTCAACGTGCAGACGCAGGTGCCGGTGGTCGTCAACAACTACGGCGGCGGCTATGGGTATGGTTACGGGTATGGGTACGGTTACGGCGCCGCTTCGAACGTGCCCGTACGCGCCACGCGAAGCAGCGCGCCCCCTTCGCAAAAGGTCGGCGCCGATTTTCCGGCCGTGCCCGACTACGGACCGCCCGCGATGAGGTGAGACGCGCGACGGCGCCAGCAGTGCAGTTGAAGTTTTTCGAGATGCGCGGATGCCTCCTCGAAACACTAGGAACGGTCCGCGGCGTTGGGCCCCTTTACTACGCATGCGAGCTCGAGTTGGTTGGTTGGGCGCGATGCTGCTGGTCAGTTGCGTGGTGAGCGGCCGGGCGTGGGCCGCGGAGTACTACGTGGCGCCGACCGGGAACGACTCGAGCGAGGGAAATGAGGCAGCGCCGTTCGCGACCCTACAAAAGGGGAGCGACGTGGCGAAAGCGGGCGACACGGTGTGGCTCCGTGGGGGGACGTATCAAGTTAGTAAGCAAATCAAGCTGAACAAGAGCGGGCAGTCGGACGCCATGCGCATCAAGTTCTTCGCCTTCCAGGGCGAGCGCCCGGTGCTGGACTTTGCCACCTACCAGACGACGAACCGAGCCGCGGACGTGGAGGGGGTGGCGATAACGGGTAGCTGGCTGCACCTCAAGGGCATCGAAGTGAAGAACGTGCCGATGGACGGCGACGGCTCTCATTCCAACTCGGGTGTGCGGAGCCGCGGGGCGAGCAACAACACGTTCGAGCTGTTGGACATCCATCACGTCAGTGGCCCCGGATTGTTCATCGACGGGGGGCA
This sequence comes from Polyangiaceae bacterium, assembly GCA_029266615.1. Classification (GTDB taxonomy): domain Bacteria; phylum Myxococcota_A; class Polyangia; order Polyangiales; family Polyangiaceae; genus PMG-095. The sequence goes on along the minus strand of JAQSWN010000172.1, from coordinate 7,992 downwards.
GGGCGGCAATCTAATTTTGAACTGCGACTCACACGACAACTACGACAAGAACGGCAGCCAGGGTGACGGGCAGAACGGGGACGGCTTCGGGGTGCACTATCAATCGACGGGCCCGAGCACGATCGTTCGCGGCTGCCGCGCTTGGTACAACTCGGACGACGGGTACGACTACATCTCGCAAGAAGTGCCGGTGATCACCGAGTCCAGCTGGGGCATGTACAACGGCCTCGCGGAAGGCGGCACCGTGAAGCCTTCTAGCGGCAACGGCAACGGCTTCAAGGCGGGGAGCAGCAAGACCGGTATTCGCCACGTGCTGCGCGGTTGCGTGGCGTGGAAGAACACCGCCGCGGGCTTCTACGCGAACCACTCTTCGGGTGGCAACACTTGGTACAACAACACCGCTTGGAGTAACGGAACCGCGTTCAACATGCTCGCGAGCCCACCGGACGAGCCGAACACGACCATCACCTTGACGGGGGACAAGGCGCACATCATGCGCAACAACGTCGGCTTCCCGAACAAGAACACGAACATGATGGGCGTGGACACGAAGAGCAACAGCTGGGACCTTTCGCTTGCCCCGACGAACGAGGATTTCGTGAGCGTGTCGGACACGGGGTGCCTCGGGCCACGCCCTGCGAGCGGAGGTATGCCGGTCACGGAGTTTCTGCACCTGAAGCAGGGCAGCAAGCTCATCGATGCAGGTGAGGACGTGAAGCTCGCCTTCGTCGGCTCCGCGCCCGACCTAGGTGCCTACGAATTCGGCGCGCCGACCTCGGGCACCGGTGGCAGCGGCGGCGGGGAGATGGGCGGCGGCGCCAGCGGGGTGGACGGGGGCGGCACGAGCAGCGTGGCGGGCTCGGCGACGAACGGCGGTGCATCGGGCAGCGCGGGCGCGAGCAGCGGCGCAAGCTCTGGGTTGCCGATGGCAGGAACGGCCCCCGCCAGCGCCGGTGCGGCGGGCTCCGGAGCCGTTGCTGGCGCGGCGGGTGGCGGCGCAAGCGGGCAGGCTCCGGAAGGGGGCGAAGGAGACGCCGGGTGCTCGTGCCGGCTCGGCGCGGAGCGAAGCCGTGCGCCGCTCTGGCTCGCCTTGGCTCTGGGCTGGCTTGCTGCACGGCGACGCCGCATGGTCTAATCGCTACAGGATGGGCGACATCGAGATTCGGCGACTCGGCCGCGACGATTCGCTCGAGGCGCTCACCGCGTTGCTGCACCGCGGCTACGCCGAGCTCGGAGCGATGGGTTACCGCTACAAGGCGGTCGACCAGAGCGTCGAGGTGACGCGAAACCGTATCGCCGAGCGAGAGTGTTACGTGGTCGTGCACGGAGGTGAGGTCGTCGGCACGGCTCTGCTCTCGCCGCCCACGCTCCCCTCATCGCACCACCCCTATTACGATCGAGCCGACGTCGCACTGCTCAGCCAGCTCGCGATCGAGCCGCGCTTTCAACGTCGTGGCTGGGGCAGCCGCCTGATGAGCCACTTGGAGGCGCGCGCGGCGGAGCTCAACGCCGCGGAAATTGCGGTGGATACCTCTGAGGGCGCGAAGCACCTGATCGCCATCTACGAGGGGCGCGGGTACCGGCTCATCACCCACGCGCAGTGGTCGCACACGAATTTTCGCAGCGTGATTCTGAGCAAGTGCCTCAGCGGCTGAGTTGCGCGATCGCCCACCGTGCGGTGCCGGTCGCGCCCGGCATCGAGAAGTGCACCCCATCGGGCCGCAGAGGCTCGCCGTTCGGCAGGGTGAGCTGGCACCGACCGGCGGGACAAAGCTGAGCTTGCATGTCCAGTACTTGCACGGCCGGCACCGCGCTGGCCGCGCGGCGCACCGAGGCGTTGGCGCAGTCGATCTGCGCGCGGTGCTCCTCGTTGTCGTACCGACCGACCGCGTAGGGGAGCGTCGCGAGGAAGACCCGCGTCGTCGTACCGGCCAGTTCCGCGAGGCGCTGGGTGAGCACGTGCTGCAGCTTGGCTCCCCAGTCGGCGTGACACGCCGTGTGCCACTCGCCCTCCACATGAAAGCCGTGCAGGAACGCGCCGCCCACGACGACGACCGTCGCGTCCGCGCGCAGCTCCGTGGCGCGGCTCGCCCACTGCTCGCCCAGGCAGCGATCGAAGATGACGCTACAGCCGTCTTTGCCGAACAGCTCGACCTTGAGCCCACGCCGATGAAGGCCGCGCAACCCCCAACCGAGCGCGTTCGCGGTGGAGTCGCCGACCACGAGGATCCGCTCCTTGATTTCGTGAGGCGAGAGCTCCGGCGGCGGCGGCGCGGCGACGGTGGCCCGCGCCTCCGTAGACTGCACGACGAGGAGCACCGACGCGGCGACGACCGCGGGCAGCACGAATTGCGGCCGACTGAAGGGCACGCCATGGCGCCGGATCGGCTGCTCCAAAAACCGGTACGAAATCAGCGCGATCGCGAAGGTGACGGCCAAGCGGACCGCCTGCAGGGTGACGCCATGCAGCTGCGTCCGCTCCGCGGAAAGGAAGACGTTTACCGGCCAATGCCACAAGTACACGCCGTAGCTGATCGACCCGAGCCACGTGAGCGGACGAATCGAGAAAGCGCGCGCGACCAGGCTGCGTGGTCCGACGACCGCGCACGCGATGAGCACGAGCACGCACAGCTCCGTCAGCCAGAAGCCGCCGCGGTAGAGGAGGGGGCTCGTGCCGCGGAGGGTGCACCACGCGACCCCCAGCACTACGGCTGCGACCACGCCTGCCGCGTCCAGCGACTTCACTGCTGCCGATGAAACGTCGCGGCCTGGGCGCCACACGACCGCAAGCGCGGCGCCGACCAAGATTGCCCCCATGCGGGTATCCGTACCGAGGTACACGCGGCTGTTGTCGCCGGGGACGAAGAGCAGCCACATCGCGATCGCCGAGACCACGCTCAGCCCGAGCGCAACCAGAAGGAGCCCCCGCGCGCCACGGCGAGGCAAGAGCCAAGCCGCGAGGAGTGGCCACGCAATGTAGAACTGCTCTTCGATCGAGAGGCTCCACGTGTGCTCGAGAGGGGACGGCGCGCTGAACAGCTGCCAGTAGCTCTTATCTCCCCAAATCGCGCGCCAGTTCGCGACGTACGAAAGGCTGGCTAGCGCTTCGTTGCGCAGCGACTGCAAGTCCTCTGGCCGGGCGAAGAACTTGCCGTACACCGCCACCGCCGGCATCAATGACAGCAGCGCCGGGAACAGGCGCCGGCAGCGCCGCACCCAGAATGCGTAGAGATCGACGCGGCCGGTGTCGCGCACTTCTGCCAGCAAGAGCGAAGTGATGAGGTAGCCGGACAGCACGAAGAAGAGGTCGACTCCCAGGTAGCCGCCGGCGAGCGCGCCGTCCGCGTGGAACAAGAGCACGCCCAGCAACGCCAGCCCGCGCAACCCGTCCAGCGCGGGCAGATGAGGCAGGCGAAGCTTGGGCTCGGAAGCGGCAGGCACGGAGGCGCGCACCCTACAACCAACGCTCCACCGGTAACGCGCTATTCGTGGGCGCGGAGACCCGTTGCCGGATCGCTTTTCACTCTCAGCGGAGTCGGCCGCGTCGAAACGCCTCGGAAACTCCAGCCGCGGCGGTAGCGGAAAGGGAGAGCTCACCTGCGGGCGTGGCCGGTGGCGACGTGGCCACCGGGGGTAGCGCTGCGGGCGGAGTAGGCGGCTCCGTAGGTGGCGGCGGCAGCAGCTCGGTTCCGACGGAGGAGGAGCCGGCCGGCAGCTGGAGGAGCGCGCTCTACCCCAAGGGTTGGAACCCGCGGGACGAAGGCGGCGCGGCCGACGCGCAGGGCCGCCTTCTGCACGACTTTTCCTACGCCGGCTACCGGCGCGGGGAGCAAAATCCGCCCTACGGCCAAGGCGCACCCCGAGCAACGGTCGACGCGGCGCTCGGCAACGGTACGACGAACGCAACCGCAAGCATCCAGGCGGCGATCGACGATGTTTGCGAGCAGGGTGGCGGGGTCGTCGCGCTGCCGGCCGGTACTTACTTGCTCGCGCTGCCGAGGGCAAACTCCGCCCAATCCTTGAGCATCCCGTGCAGCAACTTGGTCCTGCGCGGCGCCGGGCCCGACAAGACGCGCCTCCTGTTCGACGACGCGGCGCGGGCACGAGAAAAGAGCGTCATCGCCCTACGCGCGCCCTTCGGCAGCGCCTTCGACGAGGGCGCCGCCACGTTCACGCTCGCGGAGGGTACGACACCGCCGACGCGCAAGGTGAAGCTGAGCGCGGCACCGAGCTTCGAGGCGGGCGACTTCATCGTCGTGCGCAACGACAACACGAACGCGTTCCGCGGCGAGCACCGCATGGACGCGGCGAACACAGGAGAGGGCGATTTCTGGGCCGCCACGTCGTTCCGAGGCGCGCCTACGCGCTACCAGCTTTCACATCCAAGAATCCGGAATCGAGAGCCTGGCCATCGGCATGGTGCAGAGCACGGGAAGCGGCGCCAGCGGAACCGAAGCGTCCCACGACGAAGACTACGACAGCGTCATGGGCTCGATCGGTTACCTGGTCCACGCGTCCAAGCTCGTCAACGTGGACCGAGCGCACGACAGCTGGTTATTCGACGTAGACAGCTTCGTTCCGTCGAAGAACGAGGCGTCCGGGGTGGAGCTGCTGTCGAACGGCATCTTTCTCGGTCAGTCCGCGTTTCGAATCACGGTCGAGAACTGCGATCTCGGGCGTCCGCAGTACCGAGGCGGCGGCGGCAACGGCTACTCGTTCCACGTGCAGGGCAACCACAGCTTGTTCGAGAACGATAGCGCCAGCAACGCTCGCCACGGTTTCATCTTCAACCAAGCCGTGTCGGGCAACGTGTTTCATGGCGGCAAGCTCGTGAGCTCACGCCTGAGCGACGACTCCCACCGCTTCTTGGCCCACGCGAACCTGTACGAAGGCATCGAGCTGAACGGGGCCTGGCTTCAAGCCGTCAACCGCGGCACCACCAGCACTGGCGGCGGGTTCACCGCGACCGAGCACGTTTTCTGGAACCTGCACGTGCGCAAAAATCACGCTAGCGCGCAAGGCTGCGCCGTAGAAACCGCGCAGCTCGGCTGGGGCTACGCCATCGGTACGCGCGCGTCCGCGGGCGCGGAGGCCAAGCTTTGCCCCAAGAGCTTCTCCAACGGTTACTGGGCGACGCTCGACTCTGGCACTCCACCGGATTTCGTCGAGGGGGAAGGGATGGGAGCCACCCTGTTCCCGCAGTCACTTTACTTGAATCAGCTCGCCGCACGCTGCGTTCGTCAGAAGCTCGCGTGCCCGCGCCTCGCAGCCACCCCGCCGTGATGGGGCGGGGGCCAACGAAGCCGTTCTCGCGGCGGCACGAAAGGCGCTCGTCAGTGCTTCGCGAGCGAGCGCTCGTGACGGCGATCAGCGCAGCCCGTAGTCCGTCGCCATCTTGTCGTAAAGCGCCATCATCTCCGGAATTGCGACGAAGCGATTCCAGGCGCCGTTGGTGGTGAACAGCGGATGGTTGGGGTGCGTGTCGTAAGAACGCGTCGGATCCCAATTGAAGGTGCCGAGCCCGCGACCATTGGGCAAGTTGAACATCGTGTCGTTCGCGGCGCGTTGCTGCGCGGAGTACTCGGCGATGATGAACTTCAGGTTCGGATAATCTGCGGCAAGCGCCGCAAAGGTGGTTTTCCACTGCTCCGGCGTGCCCTGGTAGCCGGCAACGCCGTTGGGCGCCGCCGCGTAACAAGACTGTCCGAGGATGTCGAACTGGACGCCTGCGCCGAGCACGCCGTCCAGCCACCACTTGGAGGTCTCCAGGTTGTGGCACTTCTCGATGTGCAACATGACGCGAATGTCCGGGTTCACTTCCCGCACTCCGCGGATACCGGCTTTGAGGAGCGTCGCCAAGTTGGCGAAGTCGCTGCCGGAGGCGCGCCCGAGGTCCCACAGCATGCCGGCCGTGATCTCGTTACCGACTTGAACGATGTCCGGCATCGCCGAGGCGTTCTTCAGCTGCGTGACCGCGTCCTTCGTGTACTCGTAGACCTTCGTCTCCAGCGCGGAGATCGATAACCCGGCCCACGCCGCGGGGGTGCCCTGCGCGCCCGGGTTGGTCCACGTGTCCGAGTAGTGCAAGTCCAGCAGGAAGCCCATGCCGATGGCCTTCACGCGCTTGGCGAGCGTGATGGTGTGCGCGAGGTCGCGGAAGTCTTCTTCCTTGTCGGCCGCGAAACCGCCCGGGGCGCCGGGGTTCACGAAGGTGTCGATGCGAATGAAGTTGAAGCCATGAGCTTTCAAGATCTGCTCGAGCGACTTGGTCTGGCCAGCGTCCGTGTAGTTCGCGTCCCAGTATTCGTCTTCCATCGTGATGGTGACGTCCGCGCCGAGAATGAACTTCGGCAAGTACACCGCGGTCCCACCGGCGCCACCGGCGCTTCCGCCCGCAGTGCCTCCGTTCGCTCCTCCACCCGCTTGAGCGCCAGCGGCTCCGGCGCTTCCGCCCGTGGTCGTCGTTCCTCCCCCGCTCGCTCCTGCGCCGCCGCTGCCGACCGTGTTCCCGGCTGCACCCGCGCTGCCGACTGCGCCCGCAGCCGCGCCCCCAAAACCGGCACTGGCACCGGCGACACCGGTGCCGGTACCGGTTCCACCCGCGGCGCCAGGATTGGGAGGCTCAGAGCCTCCACACGCGGCCGCGCTCGCGAGCAGCGCCGCCGTCAGCCACGGCCCGTAGCTCGCCACACGCGGGATTGCCCGACGGGAGAAGATAGCAAAGGGCATCGCCCATCTATGCCATTGACTCGGGCTCGGCTGATCGTCCTTTGGTGGTCCGCGGCGGTGATAGCTGACGTTGAGTAGCCGGTGTAGCCACCCTGTGAGGTGAAGTGCGCGCGCCAGTTTCGCGGCGCGGCGTCACCCCGCATGACGAGTCACGCCGATTCCTCGTCAGCCCGCGGATGGTGGGCGCCTTTGAGCCCCGCGTTTCTAAACGCCGAGGACGGCGCGAAGCCTGGCTTCCCCCGAGCGACTGACCGGCACCGTGCGCCCGTCCTTCAAAACTGCCATTTTGCTGCCCTGGCCCCACGGCTCGATGCGCGCCACCCGGCTCACGTTCAGCAAATACGAGCGGTGGACGCGCACGAACTGGTTCGGGTCGAGGGCCCCTTCCAGATGCTGGAGTGTCTGCTGAGTGAGGGACGAGCGCGCGTCGTGGAAGACCTCCACGTAGTCGTCCTGACCGCGAACGTAGTCGATGGTCGCCGTGGGCACGATCAAGAGCTCCGCGCCGTCTCGGATCACGAGTCGCTCGAGATGACTGTCCGGAGCACGCGCGGCTCGCGCGAGCTCGGGCGCCGCCACCGCGCGCTGCGTGCCCACTCGCGCCTCCGCCCGCGCGAGCGCTTGCCCAAAACGCTCGGCTGAAAACGGCTTCAGTAGGTAGTCGACGGCGTGCACCTCGAAGGCGCGCACCGCGTACTCGTCGAAGGCGGTCGTGAACACGACCGTGACCTCGGCCGGGATGAGCCCGAGCACCTCGAAGCCGTCGAGCTTGGGCATTTGCACGTCCAGCAACAGCAGGTCTGGTTTTTGTTCTTGGGTGAGCTTCACGGCTTCGAGGCCGTTCTTCGCTTGCCCGACCACGCTCCATTGCGGGTGCGCGCGCAGGTACTCGAGGAGCAGACGCCGGGCCGGCTCTTCGTCATCCACGATCAGGACGCGCCGCTCGGCGCTCGGCGCGGTCATGGTCGAGCCTCAGTTTGCGGCGCAGCCGCGGGCAAGTCGAGCCGGACGAGGAAGCGCTCCGTGTCCCTTTCGATTCGTAAAGTCGCGTCCTTGCCGTATTGCGCGAAGAGGCGGGCCCGGACATTCGCGAGGCCAACGCCGCCGTCCCGCGCGCGCGGCGACGGGTCCACGCCGTTTTCGAGCTCCAGCGACAGCCGTGCTCCGCGGCGTTCGGCCCGAACCCGGAGGGGACGGGGCTCCTCCAACCGAGCGATTCCGTGAGTCATAGCGTTCTCCACCAGGGGCTGTAGCAAAAGCGAC
>JAQSWN010000383.1 GCA_029266615.1 Polyangiaceae bacterium | reverse complement strand
CCCTGCTCGGTGGCATCGTCGCGCTCGGCTTCGTGGTTTACTCGTCGCCGCTCCTGCTCGCGGAGGTGCTGCTGGACGTCGCGGTCGTTGGCGCTCTCTATCGTAAGAATCAACGACACGAGCGAGGTCACTGGGCCGCAGGCGTGCTGAGCCGCACTTACAAGCCCGCGCTGGTACTGGCCATCTTCGCCGTCATCTTTGGCTTCGCGACGCAAAGCCTCGCGCCCGAACAGCACACGCTCGGCGCCGTGCTGGAGGCTTACGACCTAGCCAAGAAGTGACCTGCGCAAAGCAAGACACATCCGCGAAACAGCCACGCGCGTCCGCCGTGCCGGCTGTGTGGCGCGCCTGGGCAACGGTTTCGTACGCTTGCTGCCACGTGAGCGCGAGACGCGCTCGTTCGGAGTGTAAATGTAGTGAGCCAGACGTACGTGAGGAGCGGAGGCGCATTCCGTCTCACTGTGTCAGAAGCGCTTTGCAGGCACTTCTAGATACCGAGCGTCCGTGTTTGCTGACGCACCACTCGGCTTGACGACAGCAGCAAATGCGCGCCCTATATCGCGGTCCGACACGATCAACGGATCTGCTTAGAAGGCACTCACAGGGGATCGAATATGAATACCGAGCATACCGGAAGGCGCCTCATTCTGCTGGAGCTCAACGAGCTCTGCCCGCAACTCCTCGACACGTTCATCGGTCAAGGCCACCTGCCGAATTTCGACCGGTTGCAGAGGGCTTCGCGCAAGTTCATCACGCACACGACCGAGGAGCTTCTGGAGCCATGGGTTCAGTGGGTGACGGTGCACACTGGCGTGCCGTTGTCCGAGCACGGCATCGTCGATTTGGACGAAGCCGACAAATTGCGCCACTCGGCCTTTTGGGAAACGCTAGACCCAGTGTTGCTACTGTCGCCGATGAACGTCAAGTTCGCGCAAGGTGGTAAGTCGGTATTCTTGCCTGATCCATGGGCGGCGTCGCAGACGCCTTCGAGTAGGCTGCAGCCTCTTTATAAGTTCATTCGGGCCGCCGTGAACGGGCACGCTCGTGCTGAAAAGCTGGATAAGCGCGACGTCCTGTCGGCGATGCGGTTTCTTGCCGGCCATGGCCTCTCGCTGGAATCGTGCGCGGCGATTGCCAAGCAACTGACGAGCGAACGAATCTCATCGAAAGACGTGAAGTGGCGTCGAGCAACTATCCTCGATCGATTGCTGTGGGACGTCTTCGAGCATTTTTGGTCTGGTCCATTGGCGCCACGGGTCGGCGTTTTCTTCTCCAACGCCACCGCTCACTACCAACACAAGTATTGGTCACACCACGACCCCGAAGGGTTTGCGGTCAAGCCCAGCGAGCGCGATTCGCAAGCTTACCGCAACGCCATTCTTTTTGGATACCAGGCGCAAGACCGGTTAATCGGCAAAGCCCTGGCGTTGGCAGGTGAAGATACCGCCATCGCCATGTGCACGGCCCTGAGCCAGCAGCCAATGCACGACTATGAGGATCGCGGGGGGAAGGCGATGTTCATCCCCAAGGACTACCGAAAGTTGTTGCCCCTGTTGGGCGCCCCTGTCGCCACGGACGAGCCCCTCATGGCCGAGGAGAGCCGGCTCCTCTTCGACACCGACGCGCTCGCGGAGCAGGCCTATGCCAGTGTGAATGCGGCGAGAACCGCCTCCGGCGCCAAAGTCTTCAAAACGCGAGGCCTCGAGGGGCGTTCCTTCATCGTCGGTTGCGCGCTGTTCGCGAGCGAAGTGCGTGACGACACGCTGATCGTTCGCGACAAGGGAGCGCCCGTACCGTTCTCTGACTGCTTCGTGAAGATGAACACGACCACCACCGCGAAGCATCATCCTGACGGCCTGTTATGGGTGACGGACCCGGCCAAGCCGGTTCGTCCGAGCGGAGTCGAGCACTTACCCCTGACGATGGTCCGCACGAAGCTCGAGCAAGCAATGACCGCGACGTCGTCCTGAGGGTCCGAGAAGAGCGCGGGCAGCTGCGAGGGCTTTCGGGCCGCCGTGAGACGCGCAGTTCCGACGGGCGACAGCTCCATCGAGCGAGGGACTAAACGAAGTGGCACGATTGCCGTGATCGGGGGGACGCTTCCGCAGTACCCTCGCCGCATGCTCGTGCAGCGCATGTGAGATAGCAGCAACTTTGGGGAGCGGCGCTGCGCTAGGCGGACGCGAAGTGGTCCTGGGCGCCGGGGCTCTTGCTGGCAGCGTGCGGCGGTCATTCAACGTCGAGCGCGGACGGCGGCGGAGCAGGTGGCGGGGCCGCGAGTCTCGGCGGCGGCCGGGGCGGTGAGCGCAGCAGGCTGGACGACGGCCGCCGGGGTGGGGGGGAACGAGCCCGGGCCGCGCGGCGAGGGCGGCGCAGCCGCGCTGGCTAGCGAGGGTGGCGGAGGGGGCTTCTCGAGCGGGGGGAGCGAGGATTGCCCGAGCGTGCCGCTTTCGTGCTCTGGCTCGCGCGACAGCGTGAACGTGAATGGAGTCGAGCTGAGCTTCCCGGGCGCGGGGAGCTGCGGGGTCTGCACTGCGACGTGCGTCGAGTGCGAGCGGGATGGGCGAGGCACGTGCCTAAACACGACCTCCAGCGAGCCCTACTACGTCGACGACGCGGGCAAGCGTTGGTCGGTGGTTACGTTGTCGGCCGACCGGGCCATGGACTTCACGCAGGTTGGGCTCGTGCAGTCTTCGTTGTCGCTCACAATCACGGACGGCTCCGCGACGCGAGTCTTGCCGGTGCTGGTCCACGCTTGTAACCCCGAGCGATTGTGCTTTCTGCCCTGCTGAATGCCGGAACGGAAGCGCGCTCTGGCCGGTGTCGAGCTCTACTACGAAGCTGGTCCGCCGCGCCGCCGCCGCCATTGCCCCGAGCTTCGCGGCCAAAAGCGCCTCGAGTTGCGCCCGATCCACGGAAGGCCGACGCTAGCACGAGCGCCTCACGGCGGAGAACACTGGTCCGCGTGGGAGCACAGCGCTAAGAGGGAGGCATGACCATGAGGTGGCCCCCGCTTGCGCCCGATGGCGTGGGCGTCGGTGCTACGCAGGGCGCCGAGCCGACGCCGTCTCCGCCGATCGTTATGGGAGGGCTCGTCGCGGGGAAGTATCGAGTCGAGCGTGTCATCGGGTTCGGGGGCATGGGCATCGTCTGCGTGGCGACTCACCTAGAGCTCGGGACGCCGGTGGCGATCAAGTTCGTGCGTCCGGAGCGCGCTTCCGACGACCGAGCCGTCGCGAGGTTTTTGACCGAGGCGCGCGCGGCGGCGCAGCTGCAGAGCCAGTTCGCGTGCCGGGTCATGGATTGCGGACGGCTGCCGAGCGGGAGCCCCTACCTGGTGATGGAGTTCCTGGTGGGACAAGACCTTCGGTCACTCGTGACCACGCGCGGGCCGCTCGGCGTCGAGGAGGCGGTCGCGCTCGCCCTCCAAGCTTGCGAAGCGTTGGCGGAAGCGCACTCCAAGCACATCGTGCACCGCGACGTGAAGCCCGAGAACCTCTTCATCGCAGAAGGGCCCGGCGGCGCACGCCACCTCAAGGTCCTGGATTTCGGAATCTCCAAGCAGCTTTCTCCGCTAGGGCCTCAGCGCTCGCTGACGGACTCAACGGAGAGCATCGGCTCGCCGTCGCACATGTCCCCCGAGCAAATGATCGATCCGGGAGGCGTGGACTCGAGGACCGACATCTGGTCGCTCGGGGTGGTGCTCTATGAGGTGCTCACGGGGCAATTGCCGTTCACGGGGGAGAGCGGTCCTCAGCTCTGCGCGAACGTGATGACCACGCAGCCGCTTCCGCTGCAAGCGCACCACGCGGACATTCCGGACGGCCTCGAGCGGGCCGTTTTGCGGTGCCTGGAGAAGGACCGGCAGCGCCGGTTCCGGGACGTCGGAGAGCTCAGCGTCGCGCTTCGAGAATTCGGCGGGGCCGCAGGGGGGCTGGCCGCGGCGCGAGTGGAGCGCATCTTCGGGCGAACGGCAGAGCCGTCGAACGCCAACCTCTCAGACCCGGACGAAGCGCCGCATTTGCCCGGCGAGCTCGCAGGTTCCATTCCCGGCGTCCCGCGCCGCGGGCTCGGAAGGCGCGCGGCGGTTGGGGTGGTGCTGCTCGTCGCGGGCGGGCTCGCGGTGTACGCGGTTCGACGCAGCGCCGTTCCGCAAAGTGTCGTTCCGCGAAGCGAAGAACGCGCCACC
>JAQSWN010000171.1 GCA_029266615.1 Polyangiaceae bacterium | reverse complement strand
GAGGACTGGCCCGCAGCGTCGAACGGATTGCGACCGACGTTGTGAGTCGTCGCCGGCGCGCTCGCTTGGTCGGAGTCGATCAAGCTCGGTAGCGACGCGCGCGGAGGCAGCGTCGGTATTTCGCGGCGCTCCAGCATCGCGGTTTGGGCGAGCGCGTCGGCCAGCTCTTTGGCGGACTGGAAGCGCAGCTCGCGATCGCGATTGATGGCGCGCTCCCAAAACTTCTCGGTCAGGCACTGGACCACGATCACGCCCAGCGCCCACAAGTCCGAGCGCCAGTCGATGTTCTTCCCTCGCGCCTGCTCGGGGCTCATGTAGTACGGCGTGCCCATGAACGACCCGGTCTTGGTCGTTTTGTCGCGCAGGGAGTACTGGTCCAGCTTGGCGATGCCGAAGTCCAACACCTTGGCGACTTCGTGATCGTCGCCCGGCACGAGGAAAATGTTCTCCGGCTTTAGGTCGCGATGCACGATGCCCATGGCGTGGGCGCGCACGAGGGCTCGCGCTACCTGCGCCACGATGTCGTAGGTCTGGGCGAGGTCGAGCCGCCCCTGGCGATCTAGCCGCGCGCCGAGATCTTCCCCCTGGAGGTACTCCATCACGATGAACGGCACGCCCCGCCACAAGCCGTGGTCGAAGACGTCCACGACGTTGGCGGAGCGGATCTGCGCGGCGGCGCGCGCCTCTCGCTGGAACCGGACCCGCACCTCCTCGTTGCCGACCTTGTCCGGGTCGACGAGTTTGATGGCGCACGTGCTGTCGAGCGACAGGTCACTCGCGAGCCACACCGAGCCCATGCCGCCCGCGCCGAGCTTGCGCTCGAGACGATAGCGCTCTGCGATGACGAGGCCTTGCGACAGCGGTTGCACGGGGGGGAAGCTCAGGCGAGAAAGGATTGGCGGACCGACCGGGACAGGTATGGGTATGCCAATGTAGGTCTAATCTTTGGGTACAAGGTCTTGTTCGAAGGTGCAAGGCCTCGTCATGGTAGCCCGAGAAAATAGCTCGAATCTCGCGACAGCTTCTCGGGCTGACGCATCGAAAAGGGCGCGTCAGTCGGCCGTCCCGCCTGTCCCCCCTGGGTCATCTGTAACCCGGGCCCGGGCACTCGGGGCACCCTGGCACCGGCGCGCTCCAGCCGATGGCGGGGCCAGGCGCGGTTCGACAATGTCGTTACCTCGGGCCCGCAGCCTTCATCAGCCGATCGGCCAGCGCCGCGCCCAAGCCGCGCGACTCCGGAACGCTAGCGAGCACCACGTCCGCGCTGTCGACGTCGGCTTGACGGAGCGCCGCGTAGAGCCGCTGCGCCGCGTCCGCATCGCTTCCGCCGAGATCCAGAACGAACACGCCGCCGTCGGCGCGTAGCTCCTGGCGAGCAGCGGCGTCGCCGGGGGCGAGCATCACCGCGACGCGCTGTCCGCGTCGTGACAGCTCCGCGGCGCGCTCCGCCAACGCGGCGGCGGGCACGAGCTCGACCCTCGCTCGCGGCGCGTAGTGCGACGCGAGCATGCCCGGCGCGCGGACCTCGGCGCTCGCGCACCGACCGACACTAACTCCAAGGAGTGCTTCGATCTGCTCGACCGTCACGCCGCCGGGTCGGAGTAGCACCGGTACCGTGCCGGTGAGGTCCACGATGGTGGACTCGACGCCGACGTCGCACGAGCCGCCGTCCAGCAATACGTCCACGTCGTCGCCGAGATCCGCGCGCACGTGGGCGGCGCTGGTCGGGCTGACCCTCCCGAACCGGTTGGCGGAGGGAGCCGCCACTCCGCCGCCGAAGCGGCGCAGCAGCTCCAGCGCCATGGGGTGGGCCGGGACGCGCAGACCCACGCTTTGCAGACCTCCGGTGGTCGCGGTCGGCACGCGCGCCGCCTTTCGAAGCAGCAAAGTGAGCGGACCCGGCCAGCAGGCAGCAGCGAGCTGCTCCGCCGCCGCCGGCACCTCGGCGGCCCAACGCGGTAGCTCCTGCGCGCTGGCGACGTGGACGATCAGCGGATGGTTCCGCGGCCGCTCCTTGACCGCGAAGATGCGGGCGACCGCCGCTTCGTTCTCGGCGTCCGCGCCGAGGCCGTAGACGGTTTCGGTGGGGAAGGCGACGAGACGCCCTTCTCGGAGGGCCGCCACCGCGCGGTCAAGGTCCAGGTCGTAGGTCGAGGTCACGAGCCCGGGGGTTTAGCTCCGCGCCGGCGGCTGGTACAGGTGGCGGTGCGAAGCCGGCGGAAAATCGTTCTAGAGCGCGGCTTCCGCGTAGCTCTCCTTTGCCAACGCCGCGATCTGGTGCAGAGCCGGCTTCACGGGACAGCTCGGTCGAAAGACCATCGCGAGCGTGCGCGCGGGCGGGCTCACGAAGCGCCGAATCGCGAGCTTGGCTCGCTGGGTTTCGGTCGGCACCGCGAGGCTGGGTAGGAGCGTGACGCCGGCGCCCCCCGCAACCATCTGCACCAAAGTGGACAGGCTCGTCGCCCGGAATTCGAGCTCGTGCGCCTTCGCCTTCGAGCAAAACGCCAGCGCTTGCTCGCGGAAGCAGTGCCCGTCGTCCAGTAGCAGCACGCTCTGGTCGCGCAGCTCGAGGGCGGCGGCGGCGCCGGGCCGCGAAAGCGGGTGCTTCGGCGGCGTGACGAGCACGAACTCGTCCTTGGCGATGGTCTCGCGCTCCACGTCCCCGAGCTCGGACTCGAGCGCTACGATTCCGCCGTCCAGCTCGCCTTGCTCCAGGAGCGCCGCGACCGTCTCCGTCTTCTCCTCGCGCCACGCGACCGACAACTTGGGGAGCTTCTGTCGAATGCGGGGGGTCAGCGCGGGAAGGAGGTACGGCGACACGGTCGGAATGACACCGAGACGCAGCAAGCCCGCGAGCGGATCCGCGGAGCGTCGCGCTGACTCCAAGAGAGAGTCGGCCTCCAGCAGCACGCGCGCCGCACGCGCGAGCAGCTCCCGGCCGGCGCTGGTGACGAGGACTCGCTTCTTGTCGCGCTCGAAGAGCCGCACCCCGAGCGCCTGCTCGAGCTCCGCGAGCTGACTGCTCAGCGCCGGCTGGGACACGTGACAGCGTTCAGCGGCCTTCCGAAAATTGAGCTCCTGAGCGAGCGAAAGCGCGTACTGCAGCTGCCGAAGGCTGAAGGTGTGGGGCGACCAGCTCATAATCAAGCACTATCACGCGTGGATAAAAGGGGGCTGCAAGCTGATGACGTCGCGGCGGTGGGTCTTTTTTGTCGAGGAAAGTCGGGGGGACGTGAAGGGCGGGAGGCGATAGGCTACGTCACCGTGACGGACTCGCCTCTCGCATCACCTTGTCCGAAATGTGGTCAGCACGCGCCGATCGTGCTGCGCGGGTTGGATTCGCGCTGTGCCGCGTGCGGCGCGCCGCGCTTTCTGCTCGCGGCGCCGAGCGTCGCGCTCGCCGGCCGTCCTTCGAAGCTAGGCGGTGCGGCCGCGTCGCTCTTGGGCATCTCCGTGCTGGTGCTGGGCCTGTCCCTCGCGGTCGGCTTGTTCTTCTTGCTCTCCGCCTTCTTGCCCGTCGCGGTCGGCTGGGCTTTCGCGGTGCCGACAGCGGCCGCTTCGTTGCTGTTCGGAATCTTGCTCTTGCTCGGTGGCAGTCGCTTGAAGAAAAGCGGTACGGCCCGGCAGCAGCAGGTGGCGCTCGACGCCGTGCGCTCCGTGGTGCAGCACCGAAGGGGACCAATCAGCGCAGCGGAGGTGGCAAGGTCGCTGCAACTGCCCGAGCCGGAGGTGGACGCTCTCCTCACGCAGCTCGCTCGCGAGAAAGCGACCGCGGTCACGGTGGACGTCGACCCGCAGGGGCACGTGGTCTACGACTTCGAAGGCGAGGACCGAAGGTGGCGGGTGCTCGAAGAGCAAGAAGCCGCCCCGGAGCCGGAGTGGTCGGATGCGGAGACGCGAAACAAGGGCCGGCGCTCGTGAGCGTCTTGATTCTGAACGCGGGGCTCGGCGGAAGCCGCGGCAACTCGCAGGTCGTGAGCGAGCGATGCTCGGCGCTGCTGCGAGCAGCGGGCGTGAATCACGAAGCGCTCGTGCTGAGTGACGCCTCCGCGGGGGACGCGCTGAAGGCTCTGGAGTGCGCGGAGCGGCTCGTCTTCGTCAGCGGCACGTACTGGGGCGGGTTTTCCAGCTTGCTCCAGCAATTGTTCGAAGAGCTAACTCCGAGCGAGACGAGCTCGCTGTGGTTGGGGAAGCCAGCCGCCGTCCTCGTGACCGAGCATCAAGTCGGCGGGCAGGCGGTGCTATCGCGCTTGCAGCACATCCTGGTGACGTTCGGCTGCCTACTGCCGCCGCTCTCCGGCGTGGTCATCTCCAAAGTCGGAGAAGCCTTGCGCGAACGCGCGCCCGAGCTGTGTGACGACGTGTGGGGGTTGGAGGACATCCCGACCGCGCTCCACAACCTCGTGACCGCGCCGTTCTTGCGCAGCGGGTACGAGGTCTGGCCCGTCGATCGCGAGCACTACACCGAGCGCTGGCTGGAGCCGAATAGCCGTGCCTAGCTACGATCCGAGTCGAGCGGAGTGCTTCGTATTCACCTTCAAGGAAGGCTTGCTGTCGAAGGTGGCGCACGACCTCCGTCTGGCGGTCACGCGCTTCGACATTCACGTGGACGGCGCGAGCGTGACGGCGCGCTTCGATACGGCGTCGCTGCGGGTCGACACGCCCATGAAAGACGGCGTGCCGAACCCCAGCGCGCTGTCGTCGGCAGACAAGGAGAAGATAGCCGCGCAAATCTGCGATGAAGTGCTGCACGCGCGCGAGTTCCCGGAGGCGGTTTTTCGCTCGACGAGCGTCACCCCGCGCGCGGACGGCGGCTATGACTTGTCCGGAGAGCTCACGCTCCATGGCGTCACCAAGGCCCTCCAGGCGCAGACCCGCGCTCGCGATGGTCGGCAAGAGTTGACGCTCACGCTGCACCAGCCGGATTTTTCCATCACGCCGTTCAGGGCGATGCTGGGGACGCTGAAAATTCAGCCCGACGTGACGGTGCGCGTCGTCGTGTGAGTCACTCGACCCCGCTTCCGCTTTTCGGGAGGTTCATGGGCGGGGCCGCGCTGGAGGGGACGGCCACGCTACTCGCCGCAGAGGAGCTGCTCGCCGCAGGCGGCGCCGAAGAAGCGACGGGACGCGTTGGCGCCGAGGGCAATGAGGCGCCCCTGGCGACGCCGGTCGTGGCGCTGCGGTAGAAGGGAGTTTGCTCCCGGACCGCGACCGACAGCACGGAGCCCAGCGCCAGCAGCACACCAGCCGTCGCGGCGAGCCACGGGCCGAGGGGCGGACGTTGCCTTGTGTCCCGCGCCGCCGCGGGGGGAGAGGGCGCGCCGTCCGGCGCCGGCTGCGAAATCGAAATTGCCCCGAGTGACGAAGCGCTCTGTGAGGAGGCTGGCTGCAGCGAGCGCGCGCCGCTTTCGTTCTCTCGATCGGCCGTGAGCTGGGCGCGGCGGATGGCTTCGCCTCGCGCGATCCGCCGATCGCCGACCGCGCGGGCCATGAAGTCGCGCAGCGAGCTGCGGCCCGAGTCTCCGAACGCGCCCGGCATCGCTTGCTCGAGCGCGCTGCGCATTTCTTCCGCGGTGGCGTAGCGTTGCTCGCGGTCCTTCTCGAGCGCTTTGACGAGCACGCGCTCCAGCGCCGAAGGGAACCCCGATACGTGGGTCGACGCGACGGGAGCCGGTGCAGAGCCGGTGATGGCGTGGATGACGCCCGCGGTGTTGTGGTGTTTGAAAGGATGCTGCCCGGTAGTCAGCCAATACAGGAGGATGCCCGCCGCGAAGACGTCACAGCGGCGGTCGACCATTTCGCCCAAGATTTGCTCGGGCGCCATGTACGAGAACTTGCCCTTGATCTCGCCCGTGCCGGTGTTGCCAGAGGGTTGCTCGGTGGCTTTCGCGATGCCGAAGTCCAGAAGCTTGGCGACGCCCTCATAGGTGACCAGCACGTTGTGGGGCGACACATCGCGATGCACGACTCCGAGCAGACCCGCTTCGTCGCTCAGCTCATGCGCGGCGTGCAGCCCCGCCAGCAGCTGGCTCACGAGGGAGACCGCCACGCCTAGCGGCAAGCCGCCACGCTCCGCCGCGCGCGTCTGCAGAAATCCGAGGGGCTCGCCATCCACCCATTCCATGACGAGGTAGAGCAGGCCCTCGTGCTCGCCGAGCTCGAGGGTGTGGACCACGTTGGCATGGTGGACGAGCGCAGCGAGGCGCGCTTCTTCCGCCAACATGGCTTCGAGCCGCGGGCGATCGGCCTCGTTCGGTAGCAGCGTCTTGATCGCGACGAGCCTGCGAAAGCCGCGCGCTCCTTGGAGCCGAGCCAGCCACACCTGCCCCATCCCGCCGCGCGCGACGGGCACCAGGAGCTGGTACCGCCCCAAGATGGAGTGAGGTTGAAGAGGCGCAGGCATGGGCCCGTGTTCCCTCACCGAACGGCCTCACCGCACCGGGCTGAAGGGTTTGGCGCGGTCGATAGGCGGCCCGGTTGTCCTACCTTGCTCTAGGACCAGCGCCCACGGCGCCTGATCGCCCAAATGACTACGGAAAAGAGGCGGCGAGTGGCTCCGAGCGGGCCACGCGAAACGCCAGGGATATCGCTCGGCAACGCGCCTTCGGCGAACGTTTTGCGGTGATCGAATGACGGCTTCTGTCCCTCGCGTCGTGATCGTGGGCGGCGGCTTCGCGGGCCTGAACGTGGCGCGCGCGCTGGCGAACGCGCCCGTGAAGCTGACGCTGGTCGATCGACGAAACCATCACCTATTCCAACCGCTGCTCTATCAGGTGGCGACCGCCGCCCTGAATCCGAGCGACATCGCGGTGCCGATTCGTCGCATCCTGCGGCGGCAGCGCAACGTGGAGGTGCTCTTGAGCGAGGCGCGCGGCGTTCGCCTCGAAGAAAACCTGCTGCTGCTCGACGAAGGGTCCCTGCGCTACGACTACTTGGTAGTCGCGACGGGCGCGCGCCATTCGTACTTCGGGCGCGACGACTGGGGCGCGCTCGCGCCCGGGTTGAAGAGCATCGGTGACGCTCTCGAGATTCGGCGCCGGGTGCTGGAGGCTTTCGAGCTCGCCGAGCGCGAGGGGGACGCGGCCGCGCGCGACGCGTACCTCACGTTCGTGGTCGTGGGGGCCGGGCCGACGGGGGTGGAACTCTCCGGCGCGCTCTGCGAAATCGCTCGCCACGCGCTGGCGCGAGACTTCCGGCGCATCAACCCGGCTCAGGCGCGCGTCATCTTGCTGGAGGGGTCGGACCGCGTCCTCCCACCGTATGCGCCGGAGCTGTCCGCAAAGGCGAGGCAGCAGCTGGAGCGCTTGGGGGTGGAGGTGCGTACTTCACAGCGCGTCACCGAGATAGACGAAGAGGGAGTCGACGTCGGCGGTGAGCGGATCGCCACTCGCACGGTGCTGTGGGCAGCGGGGGTCATGGGGGCCGGCTTCGGGCGCGCGCTGCAAGTTCCGTTGGACCGCACGGGGAGGGTCTTGGTGCAGGAAGACTTGACCGTGCCGGGCCACCCGAACGTCTTCGCGATTGGGGACGGCGCCTGTTTGGTGCAAAACGGCAAGCCTTTGCCGGGCGTCGCGCCGGCTGCGGTGCAAGAGGGGCGGCACACGGCCCACAACATCATGCGCGCGCTGCGTGGTGAGAAGCTGCGCGCCTTCCGCTACCGAGACAAGGGCGCGCTCGCGACCATCGGCCGCTCCGCCGCGGTCGCGGACTTCGGCAAGCTGCGTCTATCCGGCACGCTGGCCTGGCTTGCGTGGCTCCTGCTCCACCTGATGTTCCTGGTCGGCTTCCGCAACCGCGCGCTCGTGCTCTTTCAATGGCTGTGGTCGTTCGTGTCGTACGACCGCGGAGCGCGGCTGATCACGGGGCCCCTGCGGCGCGAGCCAGGCCCGTCTCGGGCCGAGCGGCCAGCGCCGCTCGAGGGCCGCGCGGTCGCGTCCAAAGCCTGAGCGAGCCTTGCTTGCACCGGGGCGCGTTGCCGCGGATAGTGGCGGTAGCATGAGCGACGACGTAACGCCCGGTATCGAGAACGAGTGGGACTTCTACCCGTGCCGAGTGGATGGAGAGCCGGCGAGCATCCTCATCAACCTCCGCTACCGCTACGAAGACCCGGCCGCCGAAAACGACCACGTGCACCACGCGTTCCTCCGCATGGCCGACCCCGGTCCCCAGGGGCTCGGCACGCGAGAAGAGATGGATCGGCTCACGCCGATGGAAGACGCCGTGTTCGACCGCGCGGAGCAAGCCGGCGCCCAGCCGGTGGGGCGCCTGCGCTACCAGGGGGTTTGGCAGCTATCGGTTTATGGTCCTAAAGACCTCCCCTGGGCGACCTGGCTCGCCGAGATCACGGGGGCTCCCGTGGAAGTGCAACTGCAAGAGGATCCCGAGGCCGAATACCTCAACGAATTCCTCCTGCCGGACGAGGAGCGGCTGCAGTGGATCATGGACCGTCGTGTGTGCGACCAACTTCGTCATCAAGGGGACGACGCGTCTCTGCCCCGGCCGGTAGACCACTTCATCGAGTACGAAAAGGTCGCTCCTCCGGAGCTGCTCGACGCGCTGCGTGAGCTAGGATTCGATGTCAGTGATAACGGTGAGGGGCTCGAGTGCAGCAAGGTGCACGACGCGAAGCTTCAGACCGTGCACGAGATCACGATGGAGCTCACGGAGCTCGCGGAGCGCTTCGACGCCGCTTACAGCGGCTGGGGCGCTCCCGTAACCAAGGCGGGCGGAGCCGTGAATTGAGTCGCTGGGACCGAGCTGCCCACGGTAAAAGATGGAATTGAACCGTGCCTGTCTCGGTGCACGATTCGTCGCGCGGTGAAGCGCGAGTCGCGTTCCTCACGTCAAGGTCGCCGCAAGCGACTACATAGCCGCGAAACTCCGTTGCGAAGCTCGTTCGCGCAGCGCACCTTAGTCGCTTGGCGAACGCATTCTCCGGTCGGCAACGAACGGGTTTTTGGGTCCTGGTAGCGGGGGTGCTCGTCACGGCATGCTCACGCGGGTCTTCGGACGGCGCGGACCAAGAAGAAGACGGAGGCAGCCGCAACAGCGTTGCCGGAACGGCCAGCGCCGGTCAGTCGACGAGTGGCAACGGCCAGGGTGGCTCGGGCGCCATGAGCGCTGCTGGCAGCGGCGCCCTCGCCGGTTCGCCCGCCGGCGGCAGCGCGCCGCAAGGCGCCGGCAACAATGGGGACGTGCCGCGCGTGACCAAGACCCAATCCAAAAAGATCTACGCCCACGTCATGCCCTGGTTCGAGACGCCTCAGTCTTCCGGCACCGGCCAATGGGGCATTCACTGGACCATGGCCAACAAGGACCCGGATCAGCAAGACGGCGCGGACCGTCGGCAAGTCGCCTCGCACTACTACCCGCTGATCGGTCCCTACGCATCCGGCGATGCGGACGTGGTCGAGTACCAGCTCCTGCTCATGAAATACGCCGGCATCGACGGCGTGCTCATCGACTGGCCAGGCACGCTACAAAGATTGGACTACCCGAAGAACGTCAAAAACTCGGAGGCCATGATCGAGCGCACCGCCGACTTTGGTCTCGGCTTCGCGGTCGTATACGAAGACCAGAACATCAAGCACGGGGAAGCGCCCGACGCGCGCGTGGCCGGCAGAAACGACATGAGCTACCTGCGCGATCACTACTTTAGCGAGCCCAATTACCTGAAGCACGGCGACGCGCCGCTCTTGCTCGTGTTCGGACCCCAAGTTTTGCAATCGCCGGACGATTGGGGGGACTTGTTCTCGGTCCTACCGCAGCGGCCCGCGCTCCTCACCCTCTGGTACGAAGCGAAGGAAGCAGGCCAGTTCGGTGCCGGGGAGTACGCCTGGGTCTACAAGGACAATGGGCACCTCGACTCGTTCTACGCGCGTCAGTTTTCCGGGGTTCAGATGGGCTCGGCGTACCCAGGGTTCCGCGCGTTCTATAGCGAGGGAGGCTGGGGGACGAACCCGTTCGAAATCGCGCATGAAGACACCGCCACCTTCGCGAGTACGCTCGAGAAGGGCCTCGCGGCCGGCGCCGTGGACTCGATTCAGCTCGCGACCTGGAACGACTACGGCGAGGGCACGATGATCGAGCCGACCCGCGAGTTCAAGTACGGGTTTCTGAGCATTTTGCAGCAGAAGCTCGGCGTTAGCTATGGCCTGCCGGAGCTCGAGCTCGTCGCCAAGCTGCTGGAGCTACGCAAGAGGGTCGGTGAGGATAGCACCAAGCGCGCCCAGCTGGACCTCGCTTCCAGCCACTTGGCGTACCTCCGCCCCGCCGACGCGAAGACGATTCTGGACGCTTTGTGAACGTGGAACAGCCGGCGTCGGGCTCCGCGCTCGTCGCTTCACGGCGTCACGCGATGCGCGCGCGCATCGCGCCCGTTTCAGTCCAAAGCGAAGAGCCCAATGCCGCCGACGGGCTCGGTCACGTGGTACGCGCCAAACTCCTGAATGAGGGGCTTGCCGCGCGCGATGGCTCCTTGCACCGCGGGAAGTGAGAGCGAGGCCTTGTGGCTCTCCTGCGAATCCCACACCTCGGTCACCCAAATGGCGTCCGGCTCCTTCGGGTCGCGCGCGACGACGTAGGAACGGCAGCCGGGCATCCCGCCCGAGCTCTCCAACAGAATCGAGAGCAGCGTTTCCCTTTGCCCTGGCAGCGCGACGATTTTTCCGATGAGTCCAAACATGGGCTTCCCTTCGCGAGTCTTCCATTTAGGGCGAGGCCTCCCGCCGGGCAAGCGCGACGACGGCGGGGCCGATGCGTCGACCCGACTGCGGTACCGACTGAGGGGGCCAGCGAAAGCGGGCGCCCTGCGGCACGAGCGCTTCGAGCCTCTGGTTAGCGGCGCAAGCTCACGCAGCGTTCGTGCCGACGCGGGGACGGCTTCGTTGGCCAAGGGATGCTGAACGACGCGCCCGGGGCCGCCCGCGTGATCGACGGCGGCGCGCCGCGCATTAAGCGACATGCGCTTTCCCCTGTGGACGTTCGGGCTGGCCGGTTTGGTGCTGCTCGGCGTTAATTGCAGCTCGAGCCCGCCCCCTGCGCCTGAAGCGACGGCGGGGGCCGGCTCGGCCGGGGCGGGAGGCTCTACCGCAAGCACAGGAGGGGGAGGCGCGGGAAGTGGCAGTGGAGGCGTCTCCCCAGGCGCGGCCGGCGACAGCGTCGTGGGCGTCGCGGGCGCGGCCGCAGGAGGCGTTGCTGGCAGCGACTCGGGGGGAGCCGGCGGCGTTTCAGCGGAGTGCGGCGTGCCCAGCAGCGCCGCGGTCACGGTGGCCTGGGATGCCGTCAACAAGCAGCCGGAGGCCTTTTACGCCAGCGCCGAAGCGCGCGCCCTCGCCGAGAACGTCGTTTACTATCAGAACGCGGATCACGGCTGGCCCAAGAACGTCGACATGACGACGCGCGCCGCACCCAAAGGCGGATCGACGATCGACAACCGCGGGACGACGACGCAAATCGAGCTGTTGGCGCGGGTCTACGAGGCGACGCGCTGCCCGCGATACGGCGAAGCGATGCTCAGCGGCGTGAAGTTCCTGCTCGCGGCCCAGTACGACAACGGCGGCTGGCCGCAGGTCTATCCAAACCCCACCGGGTACCACAAGCACATCACCTTCAACGACGACGCGATGATTCACGTGCTCACGGTGCTCCGCGCGATCGCGCGCGGAGATGCGCCGTACGGCTCCGCGGACATGTCGCTCCGGACCACCGCGTCGGCGGCGGTGGCGCGCGGCGTCGAGTGCATCCTCGCGTGTCAAATCAAGATGGAGGGCGGCCAGCGCGGCTGGTGCGCGCAGCACGACGAAGTGACGCTTGCTCCCGCTCAGGCGCGCACGTACGAGCTACCGTCGGTCAGCGGCTCGGAAGGCGCACGAATCGTGCGGTTTTTGATGACGATCGAGCCGACTACTCCAGAAATCCAAGCCGCCGTGGAAGGCGCCGTCGCGTGGTTCCAAGCCGTGAAGCTGACGGGCTTTCGTGTCAACGCTACGACGGACGCCTCGCAGCCCACCGGGGAGGACCGAGTCGTCGTGCAGGACCCGGCCGCCTCGCCGCTGTGGGCGAGATTTTACGAGCTGGGTACCAACAAGCCCATCTTCTCGAGTCGTTGCGAGGTGCCCGAGTGCGACGAGGATCCGTTCTACATGCGTCGCTACTCGCTCGCGGAGATCGAGAACGAGCGGCGAGTCGGCTATTCCTGGTACGGCAATTGGCCCGCGGCAGTGCTCACCGAGTACCAAGCCTGGAAGGCGAAGCACCCCTAGCTCGTTCAGCGCCGCGCTCGGGTCGCTTTCCTAACCACCGATAGCGTTGGAACGGGTGGAACCGATTCCGGATGCTCGAGCTCGAATAGCGGCATGCAAAACGCGGCCGGAAGCGGCGGCTCCACTACCGGGCCCATCGGGGGCTCAAACAGCGGGGGCGCCGGTACCAATGCGGGCGCGAGCAGCGGCGAGGCGGGTACCGCAGGCCAGCCAGTGGGCGGCACGCCTGCGGCCGGAGGCGCGAGCAGCGGCGGAGCGCCAGCCGGCGGAGGCGCTAGCACCGGAGGCGGAACGGCCGGAGCTGGGGGCGCGGCGACCAGCGACGGTTTTCGTGTCGAGGGCCGTTTCCTCTACGACCGCTGCAACCAAAAGGTCGTGCTCCGCGGCGTTAACGAAATGGTCGTTTGGAGCCCCGGCAAAGACGGCGTTCCCGAGTTCGCAGAGATCGCCAAGACGGGTGCCAACGCCGTGCGCATCGTGTGGAACGAGGAAGGCTCCGCCGCGGAGTTGGACGTAGCGATCGACAACGCGGTCGCCGCGCAGCTCATCCCGATGGTGGAGCACCACAGCGCGACAGGGAAGCTCGACCTCGTACCCACCGTCGTGCAGTACTGGACCCAGGCGGACGTGGTGGCGGTGCTGCGGGAACATCAAGCGCACCTGCTCCTCAATATCGCCAACGAAGCCGGTGACGACAAGGTCACCGCGGAAGCGTTCGAATCCACGTATACCGCCGCCATTCAGGCGATCCGCGCCCAAGGCGTCAAGGCGCCGCTGATCATCGACGCCCCTTCCTGGGGCCAGGACATCGACCGGCTGCAGGCGAGCGGGCCCAAGCTCCTCGCCGTCGACAAGAACCTGATGTTCAGCGTGCACATGTGGTGGAGCGATCCGCAGGGCACGCGGGTCAAGACGGAGCTCCAGCAGTCGGTGGACGCGGGACTGCCGCTGATCGTCGGCGAGTTCGCGCAGCACGCGGTTTACCAGTGCGACCAGGCGCCGTTCGCATATTCCGTGCTCCTGGACGAAGCGAAGAAGCACGAGATCGGCTGGCTCGCCTGGTCCTGGGGCTCAGTGCCGAACAACGATTGCAAGGAGATGGGCCGATTCGACATGACGAGCGACGGCATGTTCGGCAATTGGACCGGCACCTGGGCCAGCGACGTAGCCGTGGATCACCCGAATGGGATCAAGAACTCGTCCGTCCGCCCGACGCCGTTGACGAGCGCTGCCTGCATCCTCAAGTAACGATTTCGCTGCCAGCGCCGGGGCGCCGCGACCTACGCTCGAAGCGAAAGTGCTGCTCATCGTCGTAAAACTCGGGACGAGCGTTGTCCCAGTAGCCGGGGATGCCGAGCACGGGAACGGGGTCCAGTACCGTGCGCTCGGCGCGCCAGCCGGCGACCAAAGCTGCCGCACGCTCGTCCAGCTCGAAGCGTAGCGTGTCCCAGCCGTGCTCCGAGCTTGGCAGCTCTGCCACGTGGAGCAGGAGCGCCTTGGCGGCCAGACCCGGGTGCGCCGCGAGCAACGACTCCAGCGTGCCGTGGCCGACGTGCCAGAAGCGCGTCGTTGCCACGAGCTCCGCTCGGCGCTCCCAAAAGAAGCGCTTGAAGCGTAGCTCCCGCAGGTCCCCGAGCAGATCCTGGCTCGTGCTCACGACCAACATGCCGGACTCGTCGAACGTGGCGGCCAGGTTCTGCGCGGGAGCCCGGCCGTTGCGCGGATCCTTCGGCCCTACTTCAGGGTCCACGTGCAGCGCGTTGAGCGCCCAGCGTAGCTTGGGAAAATGCGCCCACACGACCATGTTGAAGAAGTCGTGCCAGTTATTTTCGCGCGTTGGGACCTCGCGCAAAGTCGCGACGTGCTGCTCGTACCCGCCGAGCCGACGGACGGCTTCACGGCTCTGCGTCACGAAGCGCGGCAGCTGGGCGTCCGAGGCCTGCGGTACCTGCCGAACGAGCTCGTCGTAAGCCTCCGGCTGCGGCCAGGCGTCGAGGCGTTCGAGCGCGCGGAGCAAGCGCGCGTGCAAGTTTCGGTACGGGGAGCGGGCCAGCCAATCCAGCGTGAAGGTCGCGTTCATGGCGGTCTGAGTCGCTCGGTGCAAAGCGCGCGCAGACGTCACGGCCCGAGCATAGCAGTAACCTTTTTCGTGGTCGCGCCAAGATCCGACCCGCCGCGCCTCTCGGCGGGCTCGCACGATTCGACGACGACGCAGCCGAGATCAGAGCCCTCTTTTCGGCTAGCCTGTGGCGGAACCAGGCCAACGCCTCCTCGTGACCGCTCATCCTCCGCGCCTCGCCGTATTGCTCCTCATCTATGCCGCGTTCGTCAGTATGGGGCTGCCGGACGGCATCCTTGGTGCGGCGTGGCCCCAGATGCGCGCCGAGCTGTCGGTCGCGTTGAACGACAATTGGCCGATGTTGGCGCTCGGGACCTGTGGGTCGGCGCTCTCCAACTTCCTCAGCGGCATCGCGCTCCGTCGACTCGGCGTCGGCCGGGTCCTCGTGCTCACGACGTTCCTCACTGCCTCGGTCATCTTCGGCTACTCGGTGTCGGGGGAGCTCGCGGTCTTGTCGGGGCTCGGGTTTCTTCTCGGCCTCGGCAATGGCGCGATCGACGCGGGGCTCAACCACTTTGCGTCGACGAGCTTGTCCTCACGCCACATGAACTGGCTCCACGGTTTTTGGGGGGTAGGCGTATCACTCGGCACGCTGCTGCTCTCGGCCGCGGTCGCGCTGGGCGGCACGTGGCGCACTGCTTACTTGCTGATCGCGTCGGTCCAGCTGGTGTTGGGAGTCGCCTTCGTGCTGAGCCGGCGCGCGCTGCCCAGCGCCTCCCACGGAGCAAGCGAGAAGCCACTGCCGCAGTTTCCGTTCGCGGCTACGCTTCGGCTCCCCGCGGCGTGGGCGAGCATGGCCGCCTTCTTCGTCTACTGCGGGCTTGAGTGCGGCTCCGGCCTGTGGATAGCGAGCGTGTTGCACGACGGACGCGGCTTTAGCACGCAAGCCGCCGCTTTGATGACGACGCTCTACTGGGCGTCGCTCACGGTCGGGCGCTTCTTGATCGGAATTGTTTCGCAGCGGATGACCGCCTCGCGGGTCGTGCAGAGCGCCGCGGTCGGTGCTGTTTTCGGCACCGCCCTGATTGCGACGTCGAGTGCGTTGCTCGAGCTGGGCGCGCTCGCTGGCGTGCTCACCGCGTTCGGCCTGTTGCTCACCGGGCTCAGCTTGGCCCCCATCTTCCCCATGCTGATGCACGATACGCCACGCTCCGTCGGCTCGAGCCACGCCGTCAATCTGATCGGCTTTCAGGGCGCAGCGGGGCAGTTGGGCTTCACGCTCTTGCCCATCGCAATCGGCACGGCGCTGCGCGTCTACGGGGCCGAGTCGTTGGGCGTGATGCTCCTCGCGTTGGCGCTGCTCCTAGTGGCGCTGCTGTCCGTTCGTGAACGCCAGGCGGCGCCCGTAACCGCCTGACTCCTCCAAGCACGGCCAGGACGGTGGGGCGCCTTGGCCGTCGCTACCGTAGCCAAGCAAAGTTGCAGACGGAGGATGCGAAAAAACTCGGTTGGGCAAGGGCCGAGTCAGTGGGTA
>JAQSWN010000382.1 GCA_029266615.1 Polyangiaceae bacterium | reverse complement strand
AGCCCTTGGAGACGTGCATTTCGACGCGCAGAGCATTCGGCGTGCGCTCGAGCAACGTGAGCTCTAGCACCCGCACCGCGCGCGGGGCCAGCTCCGGCGCTTCGCCTTTGCGCGCCAAGGCGTAAGCGCGTTCGCCGTCCACCTTGATCGCGCTCACGGCGGGCGGCACCTGCTCCGTGCGCGCTCGCTCCGACGCCAGCGCTTGCTCCACTCGCTCCGGAGACAGCTGGTCGGCTGCGAGCGGCGCCTCCTCCGTCGTGCGACCCTCCGCGTCGAGCGTGTCCGTGGCGCGGCCAAACATCACCTCGGCCGCGTAGCGCTTGGAGTCGGAGGTGAGGTAGCCGGAGAGCTTCGTGGCTTGGCCGACCAGCAGGAGCAGCACGCCGGTCGCCATCGGATCCAACGTGCCGGCGTGGCCCACGTCTTTACGAGCGAACAGCCGCCGGGCCTGCGCGACCACGGTGTGGCTGGTCAAGCCGCGTGGCTTGTCCACCACGGCGACGCCGGAGCGAGCCTCGTCCTTCATGGCCGTTCGGGCGCCGGGCTTAGAACCAGACGCTTCTGCGCTTCTTCAACCCCGTATCCAGCATGCTTTGGATCGTGCTTCGCACGCGCTCCGAGAGCCTGCCGACGAGCAGGTCGTCGTCCGCTGCCTCCGGCCCGTAGGTGTCGAAGGAGATGGGCTCGCCGAATTTGATGCGCCACTTGGTCGGCGCCGGCACGAGGCCGAGCGCGCCCAGCGCCGGAAACGTGGGGGTGACGGGCAGGTACGGGATTCGCAGCAGATCCGCGAGCGTGTCGAAGCGATAGAGCAGCGGGCTCGACTCTTCTCCGCCGATGATCGCGCAGGGGATGAGCGGCGCGCGCGTGCGCAGACACAAGCGGATGTAGCCGCCGCGCCCGAAGCGCTGCAGACGGTAGCGATCGCGGTACAGCTTGCGGATGCCTTGCACGCCCTCCGGGAACACCGCGATGAGGTTGTCGCGCGACAGGAGCCGCTCCGCGTTCTCTTGGCAGGCTCGCACCGCACCGGCGCGGTTCATGAAGACGCCCGCGAACGGCAGGTAGAATAAAAAGTCTTCCGCCAGCCAGCGGAGATCGCGCCCCGCGGGGTGATCCGTACGCAGAGCGGTGCGGAGCATGAGCCCGTCTAGCGGGATGGAGCCGGAATGATTGCCGACGACGACGGCTTTGCCTTCGCTCGGCACGTTCTCGATACCTTCGGTCTGCACGCGGAAGTAGCGGCGGTACACGAAGTCCAGCACCGGCCGGAGCTTGGCGTCGAAGCTCCGATCCAAACCGAACTCGTCTACCTCTTCGGCGCGGCTGCGAAGGCCCTTGCGGCCCCACTTTTCGACGTAGTAGCGGCTGCCGGCGAGCTCCGCCGCGCTCTCCACCGCGATCGCCTCGGCGGTCGGTGGCTCTCGCTCCGCGTCCAAGTCCGGCAGGCTTTGCGGCTCGACCGAGGAAGGCGGCTCTTGGCCACGGCTGGCACCTTGAATGAGGCCGTCCAGCCGCGCTTCCAGGGCGCGGATTTGGCCTTCCACGTCGCCGGTCAGCTCCGGCACGGTTGGGCTATAGCTCTCGAGCGCGTCGTCCTCGAAGCGGACGTGCGGCGGTAGCACGCGCCCACCGATGCCGAGCTCCGGCGCCTCCGAGTCGAGCGCCTCGAAATCGTCGCCATCGGCGGGGAGCTCGTAGCTCGGCTCTAGATCTACCTGGGGCAACACCTTCGCATCGAACGGCGGAGCGGGCGGAGCGGGCGGAGCGGGCGGAGCGACGGCGACCGGCTCGACGGCTTCGATCGCGCGATTGCGTCGCTTCTTCGGCGAGCTGCCGCGCGGCGGCGATTCGCTCGTCGTGCGCGCGCGCAGCACCGCGCCCGTCTCTGCCTTGTGCTTGCCCTTGGCCTTGTGCTTCTTGTCCACGGTGCGCTTGGCAGCGGGCCGCAGGAGCGAAGCGAGCTTTTCGTCTTTCTTGTCTTTGCGGGTCACGCCGGGGTCTCCGAGGAAAGCAGCAGGGCTGCGCGCAGTTGCTCGGCGCTCGCGAAGTCGCTGAGGGCTTCGCGGCTGGAAAAGACGGGGACGAAGCCGAGCCGGCTCTTTGCCACCGAGGTGTCGGCCACGCACGCGTACTGCAAGTATTCCAAGAGTGCGGGCGCCGCGTTGCCCACTTTGGCCAGCCAGAGCGCGCCTAGCGTGGGCTTGAGCAGCGGTCGAGGCAACGGCAAGCGCGCCCGACCGAGCAAGCGAATCGCCATGCTCAGCGGTAGCACGCCTTCGCTCGCCAAGTTGAAGACGCCTGGTGCGTCGCGATCCACCGCGAGCTTCAGTGCCGCCACTGCGTCCGCCTCGTGCAAGAACTGCCACAGCGGATCGAAGCCGAGCACCGTGGGCACGCGCGCCAGCCGCAAGTAACGCGTGACGAAGTTGTCCACGCTCGGTCCGATGACGGGCGCCGTGCGCAGGACCGTGACCACGCGACCCTGACCCGGTTGGCGGAAGCGGACGAGCTGCTCCTCTACCGCGAGCTTGTCTTGAAAGAAGGGATCCGACCCGCGGGCGCGAAGTAGGTGCTTTTCCGACAGAAACGCGGGGTTGGTGGCGCGGGCCCCGTACAGCCAGGTAAAGCTCCTGACGATGATTTTGTGGGTGCGCGCGCGTCGGCAGGCGTTCAGCACCTGCATGGTGCCGACGCCCTCCAGCTCATGCGCGTAGCTCGTCTCCCGTGAAGGGGACTCGAGCAGGCCGAGGTGCACGACGGTGTCCACGGCTTCGGCCGCAAACACCTCGGCGAGCCGCTCTTCTGCCGCCGGGTGAACCAAGTCTAGCTCGTAAAAGCGCGACTTCGCTCCCACTGTTGGCGGCGAGGTGGTGTCGAGACAGATGATCTTACTGACTCGAGGATCGTCCTCCAAAAGGCCGATCAGATTGAGTCCTAGGAATGACGCCGCGCCGGTGATGGCTACCGTGCGACGTTTCCCAGAAACCTTGAGTACGTCACCGCTTGCCTTGCGGATCGAGTGGGGTGATGTGCGCTCCTCGCTCACTTCAGAAACCGTAGTCCAAGCGCGCCGCAAATGGTCTTGATTTTTCTGAGAATGACGGGAGCTTCCGCGCTACGCTGAGCAGTCAGAATGCAAGGCAAGCCACGGCCGGCACGCACGCTGCTCGGCCCGTACGAGCTCGGCGAACGGCTGGGCTTGGGCGGGATGGCCGAGGTGTTCGTGGCTTATCGCGCCGGTCCGCACGGCTTCGCCAAGAAGGTTGCGCTCAAGCGAATCTTGCCGGAGTTGGCTCAGGACGCGCGCTTCGTGGCCATGTTCTGCGATGAAGCGCGCATCTCTGCCCCGCTTTGCCACCCGAACATCGTCCAAGTCATCGACTTCGGTGAGAGCCAGGGCGAGCTGTTCATGGCCATGGAGTACGTGGAGGGGGTTTCGCTCGCCAAGCTGCTCCGCTACGTGTCCGGCCGGCGGGAGCGTTTTCCGCTCGGCGCCGCGTTGTTCATCGCCCACGAGGTGCTTACCGGCCTGTCGTTCGCGCACGACGCCTGCGACGAGAACGACAACCCCCTCCATATAGTCCACCGCGACGTATCGCCGGGCAACGTGCTCATCGGCCGCGCCGGCGACGTCAAGCTCGCGGACTTCGGCATCGTGCGGAGCGCGTACGTGGACCGCCGCACGTACCCGGGGGAGCTCAAGGGCAAGGTCGGCTACATGTCGCCCGAGCAGGTGATGGGCATCGAGGTCGACCCGCGCAGCGACTTGTTCACGGTCGGCATCATCCTTTCGGAGATGCTCATCGCGCGGCCGCTATTTTCGGGCCAAAACGAGTTCGACATCCTGACCAAGATCTACGAGGCGGACCTGTCCGCGCTCGACAAGTACGGGGCAGATCTGGGCGCGCCGGTGCGGGACATGCTGCGCCAAGCCCTCGCCAAAGCCCCTGCCGATCGCTTCAATAGCGCGCGGGACTTCGCGGCCGCGCTCCGTCGCTTGGCCCAAGCTTCGCAAATCGCCTTGGACGACTCAGAGCTCGTGCCCTGGCTCTCGGCCCTGGGCGTGCTCCCTTCGCGCAGCGGCACGCACGAGGTAACGCGCTTGCCGAGCACCTTGCAGCCGACCGCGCCTCCGCCCGCGCCGAGTCCTCGGCCCGTCTTGCGCCCGACCACCGCCGCGCCGCCGCCAATGAGC
>JAQSWN010000170.1 GCA_029266615.1 Polyangiaceae bacterium | reverse complement strand
ACAACTGCTGCATCGACTGGCAACGTCGGCGTCGCGCCCTCGTGGCCTTGGACGACGACGCGCCGGACAGCGCCGACGTGGCGCTCGGCTTGGAGCAGCAGGAGCTCGCGAGCACGGCGCTTGCCGCGATCTTCACCCAGCTGCCGCCCCGCGAGCGCGCCAGCATTGCGCTGCGGGACGTGCTCGGTTATTCGCTGGAGGAGACAGCGGAGGTGACCGGCACCAATGTCGGGGCGGTCAAAGCCGCGATCCATCGCGGTCGGCAGAAGCTGGCGGCGGCGGTGAAAACCCGGGCGCCGATTTCGATGTCCGCGGACCACCGCGCGCTCATCGAAGAGTACGCCGCTCGTTTCAATCGGCGGGACTGGGAGGGGGTGCGCGCGCTCCTCACCCAGGACGCGCGGCTGGAGGTCGTGGGCCGCACCGCGGGGCCGTTCCGGGGCCAATACTTCACCAATTACGCCAAGCTCGGCTGGGAGTATCGGCTCGGCGTGGCGGACGTGGAAGGCGTGCCTTCGCTCGTGCACTACCGGCGCGAAGGCGAAGTGTTTCGGCCTCACGCCGTGATCGTGCTCGAGCTACGAGATGGTCGAGTGAGCGCGGTCCGCGACTACATTCACGTCGCGGACCTTCTCAACGGCGCTCGAACGAGCCCGCTCTAGGGAGCTTGCGAGGTGACGACGCTCGACCAGGAGTGACGTGCTCAGTATCGCCAAGCACCAGCCGCGGCGTCGGTTGCCCTTCATGGCGGTTAGGATGCAGTCTCGCCCCGGGTCGTTCAAGCAACGTGTAAGCTCGCGGTCATGAGCCGGGTCGTTCACGTCGTCGCTGCCGCCATCGCGCGTTCGGGGCGGTGCTTGGTGGCGCAGCGAGGTCCGGGCATGCGGTTGCCGGGCAAGTGGGAGTTTCCGGGCGGCAAGGTAGAGCCGGACGAAGCGCCGGAGGCGGCTCTCGTGCGTGAGATCCGGGAAGAGCTCGGCGTACTCATCGAGGTCGGCGCGCGGCTTGGCACCGGCCGCGCGCCCGCCGGCGACAGCGTCATCGAGCTCGATGTTTATGCGGCTCGGCTCGTCGCGGGGGAGCTCTCGCTCGTCGAGCACTCGCAGGTCATTTGGGTGAGCGCGGAAGAGCTCGCGGAGCTCGATTGGGCGGAGGCGGACGTGCCTACGCTGCCGGCGGTCGGTAGGTGGCTTCGCGGGGACGGCGCGTGAGCCCCTCTCAACGGTCGGCGCGCGGGTTCCTGCTTCACGTCGAGCTCATCGCGGAAAAGGTGTCGAGCTTCGAGCAGTACCCTTTCTCGATCCCTGCCGTCGCGCGGATGGGCCGCCTCGAGCTGGACCCGCACGTTACTTTCTTGGTCGGGGAGAACGGCTCCGGCAAGTCCACGTTGATCGAGGCGATCGCGATTCGCGCCGGCTTCAACGCCGAGGGAGGAACGAAGAGCTTCACCACGCGCAGCCGCCCGAGCGAGTCCTCGCTGCACGAAGCGCTCCGGCTCGCTCGCGGTGCCAAGCGGGAGCGCGGCGGCTTCTTCCTGCGCGCCGAGACCATGTTCAATGTCTCCACGGAGGCGGAAAATTATCGTGACTACGGGTGGGAAGACCTGCACGAAAAATCGCACGGGGAAGCCTTCCTTTGGGTCATGACGAACCGCTTCCGCGATCAGAGCCTGTTCATTCTGGACGAGCCGGAGGCGGCGCTGTCACCGACTCGGCAGCTGGCTCTCTTGGCGCGCATGCGTCAGTTGGTCACGCGCGGCAGCCAGCTCATCATCGCCACGCACTCGCCGCTGGTGCTGGCGTACCCGCGCGCCCGCATCTACAGCTTGGATCGGGACGGCATTCACCTCACGCGCTACCAAGACACCGAGCACTACGCCGTAACTCGCGCCTTCCTCCAAGATCACGAGGCGATGCTGACGCGCCTGTTCGAGGACGCGGACCAAGCACGGGAAGACGAGTAACGAGCTCGGCTGTCGCGCGCAGCGGAAAAATGCAGCCGCGCGCGCCAATCGAAGATTCGAGTCGAAATCGTTCGGCCCTGTGATCGACTGGTGCCGCAGCGGCATTACGAGGCATGTCGAAGGGTGTCTGTTGGCGCGCCGGGCAGGGATTTGTCGCGCTCTCGTTGCTCCTTGCCTGTTCGGCGAACTCGGAGCCCTCGAGTGGGAACAACAACACGGGGGCGGGACCCGGAACCGGCACGTCTGGTAGCGCTACCATCATCGGGGGGCTGCCCGGTATTGCCGGCGGCCTCGTGGTGGACGTGGGCGGATCCGGCGGCGCCTCCGGCAGCGGCGGCGCTGGCCCCTCGTGCGCCACCGTGCCCGTGACGGCAATGGTGACGCGCGCGCCGGTCGACATCATCGTCGCCATCGACAACTCCGGCAGCATGCAGGAGGAGATTGACGCAGTGGAGAGGAATCTCAACGTCAACTTCGCCAACATCTTGGAGGCGAGCGGCGTCGACTACCGAGTGATTGTCATCTCTCGCCACGAGGAGCAGGGGCGCAAAACGTCCATCTGCGTCACCGCACCGCTCAGCGCGAACCCCAGTTGTGAGCCGCCGCCGGATCAACCTGCGTTTACCGAGCGCTTCTACCAGTACAGCCTGAAGGTGGAGAGCCTGAACTCGCTCGTCATCGTGGTGGACACGTTCGACGGCACGGAGCAGGACGAGTACGATCTCGCGCCTCAAGGCTGGGGCATGTGGCTCCGTCCCAACGCGTCCAAGGTCTTTCTCGAGATCACCGACGACAACTCGGCGGAGATGACTGCGGCTGAGTTCACGGCCGCCATCGTCGCCAAGTCTCCGCAGTTCGGCACGACCGCTACGCCCAACTTCCGATTCCACAGCATCATCGGCATCGGTGAAAAACCGAACCCCACCGAGCCATGGCTGCCGGACGAGCCGATACAAACGAGCTTGTGCACGGGCAACAACGATATCGTCGAAAACCCAGGCCCCGTGTATCAGGAGCTGAGCCGGGCGACGGGCGGGCTCCGTTTCCCACTTTGCCAGTTCACCGCGTTCGACGCCGTCTTCGACAAGATCGCCAAGGACGTCGCGAGCCACGCCGTCATCGACTGTGAGTTCCCGGTTCCGCTCCCTCCTATGGGCAAAACGCTGGATCTGAGCACCGTCGCGGTCTCGTACACGCCGGACGGAGTGGCGCCCCCCAAGACCTACGGTCAAGCGATGAGCCTGGCCCAGTGCGTGCCCGACGCCTTTTACGTCGACGCCGCCGCGAACAAGATCCTGCTCTGCCCGGACACGTGCGCGGCCGCCCAGCAAGGCTCCGCTCCGAAGATCGACGTGCTGTTCACCTGCGAGCCGACCTTCGTTCGCCCACCGGAGTGACGCCCGACGCTCCCTGCCGGGGGGCGGCTCATCGTGACCGTCCCAGGCCGGTAGCCTCCCCGAGGCAAGGTGCGACGTGTCGGCCCGCCGTCACTACCGGCCGCGTTCGTGGTGGTGGCGTCCGCGCGGCGTTCGGTCCAATCTGGCCCGCATGAAGCGAGCTCTCGTCTTGGCTTGGGGTGCGTTCGTGCTGGCCGGTTGTGCGTCTCGCCCACAGAGCGACAGCGCGCCCATTCCGGCGTTGTCCGCGGTCGCGGAAGAGACGAAGACGCCGACGACGGATCCGGCGCCTGGCACCGCCGACAGCCCGACCCTCACCATGGACGAGTGCCGCTCGCGCCCCGGAGAGGTCCTCACGGACAAGGGCGACGGCTCACTGCATCGCAACGGCTGCCCCGAAGGCCGGCAGGAGCTGGGCAAAGTCAGGGTCGGCGTGGAAAACGGACTTTGCTGCGCGCCGGCCGCCGCCCAAGTGACTCCGTCCGCGGGCCCGCCCATGGGCAAGCGTGCGCCGTGCCAAAACGACCAGTCGTGCAACGAAGACGAGTCCGTCTCCGCGCTGTGGGGAAAGTGCACGTCGCTGGGGGTGTGCGAGTGCAAGCCCGGCTTCGAGCTCAACCCGAAAGGCCGTTGCCAAAAGCCGGCGAAGTGACGCATGGCGAGCGTCGTCGTCGATCCTAAAGCCGTCCGCGCCTTCGCGAGCCAGCAAGCCTTCGAGGCGTGGCTGGCCAAGAACCACGATCGCGCGGCGGAGGTGTGGATCAAGATCTACAAGAAGGGGAGCGGGAAGCCGAGCATCGACCCGAGCGAGGCGATCGACTCGTGCTTGTGTTGGGGATGGATCGACGCCATCCGCAAGTCCTTGGACGATGAAGCGTTCTTACAGCGCTACACGCCGCGCGGAAAAAAGAGCCGTTGGTCCCAAATCAACCGAGAGCGCGTCGCCAAATTGGTAAAGGCGGGCCGCATGACTCCGCATGGGCAGACGCACGTGGACGCGGCCAAGGCGGACGGTCGTTGGGACGCTGCTTACCCGTCTGCCAAAGCGACGGAGGTGCCGCCCGAATTTCTTAAGGCAGTGAACCAGGTGCCGAAGGCGCGGGCCGTATTCCGCACGCTGAACCGGCAGAATACGTACGCGATCGCGTACCGCTATCACAACTTGAAGACCCCGGCCGGGCGCGCTCAGTTCATCGCGCGCTGGGTGGAGCAGCTCTCGCGCGGCGAGCTACCGCATGCGCAGGCGGTGAAGGTCGCCAAAAAGCCGGCCAAGAAAACGTAAAATTGGCTTCGGCCGATGCTACTTCAGCTGGCAGATGTCCAGCACCTGCATGTCCGTGTAGTCCAGGTTCTCGCCGCCCATCGCCCAGATGAAGGCGTAGCTGCTCGTGCCGGAGCCCATGTGAATGGACCAAGGTGGAGAGACAACCGCCTCGTCGGGTCCGAGCACGAGGTGCCGCATGTCCTCCGGCTCGCCCATGAAGTGCAGCACGCGCTGCTCTTGCGGCAGATCGAAGTAAAAGTACACTTCCGAGCGGCGATCGTGCAGGTGCGGCGGGCACGTGTTCCACACCGAGCCCGGCTTCAGAATCGTGAGGCCGAGCAGGAGCTGGCAACTCGGTACGGTGCTGGGGACCACGTACTGATAAATGACGCGCTCGTTGGACGTCTCCCGGGCGCCACGCTCCAGCGGTACCGCTTGCGCCATCGACACGTGCTTGGTCTCCAGGCGGCGGTGTGCAGGTGTCGACACCAAGTAGAACTTGGCCGCGTCGGCCGCGCTCATCGACTCGAAGCGCACGTCCTCGCTGCCCATTGCCACGTACAGGCAGTCCTTGGTCGCGAGCTCGAAGCGCTCGCCGTCCACCGTGACCGCCCCCGCACCGCCAATGTTCACCACCGCCAGCTCGCGACGCTCCAATAACGACCTGCCCGCCGCGGAAGCGGGCTCTGTCTGCCGGGGCAGCGTGACGGCGTCGGCGCCAGGCATGACCCCGCCCACGACCAGACGCTCGAAGTGCGTGTAGTACAGCACCGCCGCCCCCGCCTCGAACAAGTCGCTCATGACGTAGCGATCACGGAGCTGCTGGTTGGTGGCACCGAGCATCGAGTCCGGCGAGGTGGCGTAAAAGACGCGGCGGAAGGTGGACATGGCGCCCGCTCAGCTACCACGAAGGGGAGGCGCCATCTGCCCTGGTGGCGATGCCATGCCGGGCGCACCAGCCGTGCCTGGCGACGCCCACCGCCAGCGCCGAATCAGTAGCTCCGCGATGACCAAGTTCGGCACCCAGCACAAGAACGCAATCGCGCGGTAACCATCCAAAAACGCGATCGGCAGCGCAGGCAAGATCGCCAGGTAGACGCGCAGGGTGACGGCCGCGTACGTGAGAGAGAACGAGCGCACCATCCACGCTCGGTGCTGGAAGATACGTCCCCTCGCGGCGTGCCACCAACCTGCCGTCGTCGTGTAGAGCCACACGAAAGCCAAGCTACCGAAGCCCGCGGTCGCGACCGGTCCCGCCGCCGAGCCCCACGCCAACACCGCACCGGACACCCCGCCCACCGTGCAACCCAGCATGTAGACGCGCCCCAGCCACCGA
This sequence comes from Polyangiaceae bacterium, assembly GCA_029266615.1. Classification (GTDB taxonomy): domain Bacteria; phylum Myxococcota_A; class Polyangia; order Polyangiales; family Polyangiaceae; genus PMG-095. The sequence goes on along the minus strand of JAQSWN010000170.1, from coordinate 24,201 downwards.
TGCCACCGCGGTGCTCGAGTCCTTAGCTGCGGGAACAACTGCAGCGGGCTCAGTAAGAGCGCCGTCGCCGCGCCGGCCACGTGCAGCACGAGCCACGGATCCGCGAACGCGTTCTGCGAGATGCTCGGCGGAACGGGGCCGAGCCCGAACAGGTACCGGAATGAAACCAACGCGACCAGTGCGCAGGAAACGACGTTGAGCACGCCGAGCGAGCGACGCTTGAAAGCCATGGACCCACCTTTCGAAGTAACTGAGCGTCTCTTAGATCAAATCTAAGAGACGTCAAGATGGGCGAACGCGCTATGGTGAAAGCATGCCGCGGATCGCGAAGAAATCAGGCAGTTACCACCATGGCGACCTGCGCCGGGTGCTCCTGGAAACCGCGGTGCGCGTCGTGGAGCACGAGGGGCTGTCCGCCCTCAGCCTCCAAGCCCTCAGTAAGCGCGCGGGGGTCTCTTCCGGCGCGCCGTATCACCATTTCGAGAGTCGCGAGCAGCTGCTCACCGCCATCGCCGAACAAGGCTTCGAGCTCCTCACCGCGGAGATGAAACGCGGAGCAGCCCGCGCCGGAAGCGACGCCGCCTCCGAGCTGCGTGGCTTGGGCGAGGGCTACATGCGCTTTGCCCTCGCGCACCGTGGCCACTTCCGCGTCATGTTCCGCCCCGAGCTGCAAGAGCACCTCTCGGAGGCCTGCGAGGTCCCGGCGGATGATTCGTTCAGGATGCTTCGCGTTTGCGTGGAGCGCTGTCAGGCGGAGGGCCTCGCGCGAGCCGGTGACCCGATGCCGCTCGTGCTCGTCGCGTGGGCGGGCGTGCACGGAGCGAGCACACTGTGGATAGACGGCTCACTCGGTACCAAACGCATGGTCGCGAGCGAGGACGTGCTCGTGGACATGGTGGCGCGCACGCTGGTCGAGCTCATTACGGCAAAGCGCTAGTTGCTAGGCAGCACCACGCATCAGCGCCGGCTCCGCTCGGCCCTTGGGCCAACGCAGCTGGTCGCGCGGCGGCACGACCGCTGCCCCCAACCGGTTGCTGGAAGAAGGGAAGCTGACGCTCACCGCTTTCGTAACATCCAGCAGTTCCCGGTTTCGGGTGAAGAGGAGCTTAGAGCGATGATGCGTCTATCGATGATGTTGATTGGGTTGGGGGCGACGGCGTTGGTGGCTTGTGGCGGCTCGGACGACGACAAGGGCTCGCCGGGCAAGGTGGACTCCGGCGTTCCAGACAGCACGCAGGGTAAGGATCTGACCGAGCAGCAATTTCAGGCCATCTGTGACAGCGCTAACGAGGCGGCGGCGGGAATCTTGAGCGGCGCGGAAGCCAAGAAGGCAACGTGTGGCTCGGGCGCCTACCTCGCCACGTTGCTCAGCGGTGCAACGGGCGATGCCGCTGACGCCGCCTGCAAGAAGGCCTATGAGGACTGCCTCGCGGAGCCGGACGAGCCAAGCGACGATACGTGCACGGAGCCAACCGACGCCTGCACCGCGACGGTCGGCGAGATCGAAACCTGTTTCACGGACACGCTCACGCAGGCCAAGACACTCCTCGCGGATCTGCCTGGCTGTGACGACCTCGGTTCGGATTACGAGCCGCCGGCGGAGCTGGACCCGCCCGCGTCGTGCGCCGTCGTCGAAGAAGAGTGCCCCGAAGCGCTAGAATGATCGGAGCGGCTACGCGCGCGGCCTCACCGGGCCGCGCGCGCTGCGCCCGAGCCTGTCCACTCGGCCTCGAACGCGGCGCGTCGAGCCCGAATGTAGGCCCCGACCTGGCTGGCCAGCTCACGTTGAGCATCCATGAAGCGATCGTCGACCCCGGCTAGCTCGTTTTCGTCGAAGTCGCAGATGGCGCTGCGACGGCGCTCGAGATCTGCGGGCACCGAGCCATGAGGAAACAGCGCGAGTGCGTCACGGTAAGCGCCCGCCGCAGCGTCGGCGCCGACAGCGTCGAGCGCTCGCAAGCTCAGCAGATAGGTCGGATCCACGGCGAGCTCCGAGCCGAACAGGAACGAGAAGCCTCCATTGCCGATGATCGCGCTCGTCTCGACCGCCAGCGCGACGGCTCGTTCGTGCTCGGGCCATGCGGCGGCGCTGGCGTCCGTATCCCGGGTCGCGCGGATCTCATCGAAGACGCTCCATACTAGCTTCTGGTCGTCAGGTTCGGACAGCAGAAGCACGAGGCGGCGGACCCGCGCTCGCTCCACGAGCTTCACTATCATCCAAGCCAATAGACTCACCGCCAGGAGCCAAACGGAGGCAGTCTTCATCGCAACGGTCCTCCCTCGTGAATGCGGCTAGATGAAGAGTCCTTCGGAGCGAGCCGAGCTTCACGTCGCTAGCCTACACCGCGCCGCATGCCGCCGCGCCGAGGGGGCGCGAGGCGAGCCGTGGCGACGCAACCCCTGCCCGGGCACGGTACCTTTTCGAGCTTGAGGCTCTTGCTCGCGTCATATAATCGTCATCAACGGGGTAGACAGGGTTAGGGGGCCGGGCCATGGTGAAATCGTTCAATGAAGGCCGTCGGCTGGTTGCTAGCGGTGTGCGCTCCGGGGTGGCTTGCGTGCTCATCGGCTCCCGTCTCCGGAGATCCCGGACCGCAGGGCGGCGCGGATACGAACGAGTCCGGCGCGCCGAGCAGCTCTGCCGGTGCAGGCGGCTCGGTAGGCGCCGGTGAAGGTGGTCAGGCTCCGCTCGGCGGCGCGGCCGGGACGCCTTCGGAAGCGCTCGGCGGAGAGGCGGCCGAGGGCGGCGGGATGGGTACGGCCGCGCCTGAAGGCGGCGCGGGCGGCGCTTGCGATTCTGAGCCGGTCGCGGTCGGCACGCTCGATAGCCCTGCGTTGAGCGAGGTGTCTGGCATCGTTGCCAGCGCACGAAACCCCGGCGTGTACTACGTGCACAACGACTCGGGAGACACCGCGCGGTTCTTCGCCATCGACGAGCAGGGCCGGACCTTGGCGGAGCTTGCGCTGGACGGTGCGGATGCCGTCGACTGGGAGGACATCGCGCTCGGGCCCGGGCCAGGTGGCGGAAGCTTCGTGTATTTGGGGGATATTGGAGACAACGAGGCGCGTGTCGGCGGCACGCCGCGCGCCTCAATCAACGTGTACCGAGTCCCGGAGCCGCTCATCCTTTCGGATGAGGCCCCGGAGCCGCTCGTCGTCGATTGGGAGCGTTTGTCGTTGTCGTATCCGACCGCGGCCCATGACTGCGAAGCGCTGCTTGTCGACCCGAAGCGCTCGGAGCTGCTGCTGGTGACCAAAGAGAACGACGGCAAGTCATCCGTCTTTCGTGCGTCTGCTTTAGCAGCGGCGGAGGCGAAGCAGACGCTCGAGCTGGTGACCCAGATTGAAGTTGGTACTACGCAGGCGCCTGGGAGCTCACTCATCACCGGCGGCGAGCTATCCCCCTTGGGGGATGGCATTTTGCTGCGCACGTACACGTCCGTCTTCTTCTGGTCGCGCCCTGCGACGGCGAGCATCGCCGAGGCGTTTGCTAGCGCGCCGCGGCAATTGTTAGCGCCGGACGAAGAGCAGGGAGAGTCGATTACATTCACGGCGGACGGCTCAAGCTACCTCACGGTTTCGGAGGACGCGCAGGCGCCCGTTTTTCGAGCCGAATTGTGTGACCTTTGAGTGACCGAAGAACGCGCTTCGAAGCCGAAAAATCGGCACGTCGTGTTACGGTCCGAGGGCGGGTCAGGTGTTACGGTGGAGGCGTCTTCCATGCAGCCAATGGCCAACCAAGCACCGGGCGCTGACGCTCGGCTCGGCACGACCCTCAGCGGCAAATGGCGGCTGGACAAGATCCTCGGCGTGGGCGGCGTGGCGACGGTGTTCCTCGCCACCCATCGTAATCAGAGCCGCGCCGCGCTGAAGCTGCTGCACCCCGAGCAAGCGCAGAACCCGACCGTTCGCGAGCGCTTCGTGCACGAGGGCTATACGGCAAACTCCATCGAGCACCCCGGGGTCGTGCGCGTCATCGACGACGACACCTCCGAAGACGGCTTGCCGTACCTGGTGATGGAGCTGCTCGAGGGGGAAACGCTGGAAGATCGCGCCTACCGGCATGGCGACAGCCTGCCGGCGGGGGACGTGCTGGCGCTGATGGATCAGCTGCTGGACGTGCTGATCGTCGCGCACGAAAAACGCGTCGTTCACCGCGATCTCAAGCCGGACAACCTATTTCTCACGCGCGAAGGTCGGCTCAAGGTGCTGGACTTCGGCATCGCCCGGCTCACCCAAGCGGTTCCGCACCGCGACGTGACGGCCGTGGGCACCCTGCTCGGCACGCCGTCGTTCATGCCGCCGGAGCAAGCGCGCTCACGTTGGGAAGAGGTGGACGCGCAGAGCGATCTGTACGGTGTCGGCGCGACCATGTTCACGCTCCTCTCCGGCAAGCTCGTGCGCGAGGCGGAGACCCTCACGGAGCAGCTCGCGCTCGCCATCCACGAGCCCGCGCCGAAGCTTTCGACCGTAGACAAGACCATCGACGCTTCGGTCTGCGCGCTGGTCGACAAAGCGCTCGCCTACGAGAAGAAGAATCGATTTGTCGACGCGCGTGCCATGCAGCGTGAAGTGCGGCGCTTGCGCGAGCGCTTGCCGGTGCCGCTCACGAGCAGCGTGAGCCCCGCGCCGGACAGCCGGCGTCCGCCCCGAGTCTCCCACGACATGCCCACGCTTTTGGAGAGCGGGCGCGTGCCCGTTGCTCCCGCCCGCGACAGCAAGCCGATCACGATTGCGATCGAGCGGCGTGTGGCCACCGCGGTGCTGCTCGGCCTTTTCGTGGCTTTGGGGTTGCTCCTGTGGCTGCTCCGGAGCCCGGGTCGGAGCGCGGCTCCTGCAGCCGGCTCGGCGAGCGTCGTCGCAGCGCCGGAGCCCGCGCCCCCGCGCAAGGAAGCGCCCGTCGAGCCCGCGCCCCTGCCAGAGCCGGCGGCCGTGGTCAGCGCGCCCGAGCCGGTCAGCACTGCCCTCCGCGCCGCGCCGCCCGCCACTCGTGCTAATGCCGTGCCCGTGGGGCCGGCGGCAGCCCGGCCGCCCGCGTCCGCGGCTGCAACTGCAACTGCAGTCGCGCCTCCTCCTCTCGCTCCCGCCAAGAGCGCCGATCCCTTCTCCAGCCGTTACTGATTGGTCATGACCTCACGCTTCGGAAGCTTCTCTCGCGCTCTTCACGTGGTCTCTCTCTCCGCGTTGCTCTCGCTCGGCGCGCGCCCAGCACACGCTGACAGCGTCACCGCCGAAGCACTGTTTCAGTCCGGTCGCGAAGCAATGGACAAGGGCGATGCGAAAGCCGCTTGTGACCGCTTCGAAGAGAGCTACCGCTTGGAGGTGAGGCCGGGTACGGCGCTGAACCTCGGCAATTGCCGAGAGGCGCTCGGTCAAGTAGCCACCGCTTGGCAGCGCTTTCAAGAAGCTGCCCAAACGCTGCCGGCGGAAGATGCCCGCTTGCCGATCGCCAAGGCCCGCGCGGCTGCGCTGCAGGGCAAGGTGCCGAAGCTCACTTTGCGCGTGCCGGAAGACGCACGGGGGTGGGTCGTTCTGCGCGACGGCGTCGAGCTCGGTGGCGCGAGCCTCAATCTGGCGCTGCCGGTGGATCCAGGCCCGCACCGCATCGAGGTGCGGGCACCCGGGCGCGCGGCCGCGTTCACGACCGTCGAGCTTGCGTTGAGTGAACGGAAAGAGGTCGTGCTCGCTCCGGGCATGCCCCAGTCGCAAGCCGCCACCGTGGACGCGGGCCTGCCGCCAGCGCCGGCGACCAGCGGCTCACGGCGCACTTGGGGCTGGGTCCTCGGTGGAGTCGGTGTGGCCGGCGTCGCCACGAGCCTGGTCACCGGCGCGATGGTGATGTCCAAAGACTCCACCGTGGAGCAGGAGTGCTCCAACAAGCTCTGCTCCCCCGCGGGGCTAGACGCCGCCCAATCCGGTCGCACCCTGTCCACGGTGAGCACGATCGCGGCTGTGGCCGGCCTCGCGTCGTTGGGCGTCGGCATCTACTTCTTGGTTTCGGACGACGGCAGCGAGCAGCGCGCGCGGCGGCAAGCGGCGTTCGGAGTGGTCAGCTCGCCAGGCGGCGCGTCGCTTCAATTGAGGTCGAGCTTCTGATGAGCAGAACGAAGCATTGGGCGCGCGCGGGCGTGCTCTTGGCACTACCGATTGCGGCCTGCAGCACCATCGTGGGCGCGGATTTCGACGACCTCGCGCCGGTCGGCACCGCCGGGACGAGCGCTGGGTCGGGAGGGGGCGGCAGCGCGGGAGTGAGTAACGGCGGGGCTGGGGGCGGCCAAGACCTGCCGCTGCTGGGCGGCGCGGGCGCAGGTGGCGAAATCGAAGGCGGGGCCAGTCAGGGTGGCGCACCCACCGGCGGCGTCGCGGGCGAGCCCTCCGGCGGCGCAGCGGAAGCGGGCGGCGCTCCATCGGGCGGCGCGGGCAGCGCGGGCGAACCTTCGGGTGGCGCCGGCGGCTCGCCGGACACCACGGTCCCGCCGACGGACGTCGTGCTCAACGAGCTCAAGGGTCAAGGCTCGGGGGACGACTACATCGAGCTGTACAATCCCGGCACGCAGGCGGCGGACATCGGCGGCTGCTACGTGGTCGACGACTCGAACAACCGCGTTACGTTCCCGCTCGGCGCGACCATCGCCCCCAAGGGCTATGTGCTCGTGCGCCTCCAGCAGCTGGTTTCCACGGGCATGGTGACGACGTGCTTCGGCTTCTCGCCTTGCTACGACGGCCTGCTCTGGGGCATCTCCGCGAAGGGCGAGGTCATCTTCTTGCACGACGCCCAGGGCGTGCGGCTCGACGACCTCACGTACCCCAGCGAGGACGGCGCGAACAACGTCGGTAACGGCAACTCGCTCGGCCGCATTCCGGACGGCGCGGCCACTACCGGGCGCGTCCCCGTCTCGCCCGGGACCGCGAACATGGCCGTCCCCTAACGGTCGCGGCGCCGCGGCGATACGGTCACGGTACCACGACCGCGAGCGGCATACCCCGCAGGGCGAGCGAGACTTGGCCGCCTTGCGGGGCCACGGTTTCGGTCTGCGCGCCGCCTTCGAGATCGAAGCGGTGCACCGTCACTTCTGCGTCCGCGGGGAGCTCGTACGTCGCGGTCGCGAGCTCGTCCTCTTCCGTCTTCGCCCAGAGAACGTAAAGCTTCCCCGCCCCTTTCTCGAAGGCGGCGCCGCGCACGGCGGCGGGCAGCGCCAGCGCCGCCAGGGATTGCGGGGCCGCGGCGGTGCCGGGCAACCACTCCGAGAGCCAAGCGTACGCGTCACCCTGCGGGCTGCGCTTCACGTCCGCCACGGCCGTCGTCTGCGAGTAGTCGTAGTAGAGCCCCATGTAGTCGAACGAGTCCATGGACGCGCCCACCGCCGCGCCGTCTCCCTGGGCGAACCAATCGATGCCGAGCAGGCCCTCGTAGTGGCCGAGTACCATCGCTTTCACGAGGTAGCTCGCCGCGTACTCATCGCCGCCGACGTAGTCGCCGAGGGCATAGCGCGGCGCGCCGCTCTCCGTCACGACGAACTGCCGCTCGCCTTCACCCGCGTCTGAAAGGCGCTTGGCGTAGTCGTCTCGCGCCTCCAGCAGGCCGTCCACGCCTCGGTCGGAGCTGCCGCCGCGACACACCGGGTAATAGTGGTCGCTCACGATATCCAAGTACTTGCCGCCCTTGTTCGGGAACGCGGCCGTTACTTCGCCCGCGTTCGGCTCGTCCGTGTAGCGGAGCAGCGCGCTGAGGAAGCTGCCGTAACCAATACCGCCGGTGGTGACCGCCGCCGAATCGTCGAAGCGGTGCACCACTTCGTGGGTGACGCGCAGCATGCGAACGTAGGCGAACACCGTGTCTTGCCACCAAATCAGATCCTCGGGCTTGGGCGGTGCGGTCTCCCAAGCCTGGGTCGCTTGCCAGTTGCCGCCCACCTGGTCGGGCTCGTTCCAAACCTCGTAAATGTCGAGGTAAGGTCCGTAGTTCTTGGCGACGCGCTCCACGTAGGCGGCCCAGTAGTTGTCCGGGTTCACGCGTCCGTCCTCCAAGAAGATGGGCTCGTACAAATTCTTGGGCGCATAGTGCGCAAGCTCCCACTCCTCCGTTCCGGCCGGCGCCGAAGAATGCGCGAGCGTTGGCCCGATCAAGAAACACGCGTGGTGGCCGGTCGGCAACGTCTCGTAAAACTCGTAGTCTTCCTTTTCGATGTCGTCGCCCCACTTGTCCAAGTAGTACTCGGGCAACGTCGTGCGGAGGCTGTTCGCGCCCGCAGCGAGGGACATTTGCGCGCTCTCCCGGCGATCGATACCCGGTCCGTAATAGCCGCCGTTCACGCCGAACCGAAAATACGTCGGTCCGAGCTCCGCGCCGGGCCCCGGGCGACCGTCGTTGGAGAAGCCGGCGACGCCGTTACTGCCCCCCACATTCCCGTTACCGCTTCTGGCACCGGTTCCAGAGCTGCCGCTGCTGCTCGTCGTTGCGCCGGCGCCGCTACCGGCCGCGGCGCGACTGCCATCGTCCTCTTCGGAGCTGCCACACGCCGCGACCGACAAAGCCAACACCGCGCATCCCCCAGCCAGCTTCAATCTACGAGTCGTGCTCCGCGGTTTCAACCGTCGTGCGGCGTGAGGAAACCTCGTTCATTGCCGCACAAGTCGCAGCGCCTGCGACCCCTCAAAGCTTGCCGATGAAGCTCGAAATCAACTGGCCACCAAGGGGGGGCCAGCCGTGCGTGCTCCCGTCGTAGCCGCCGTAGCTGTGCTCACACCAGCGAAGCGGCGAGTCGGTAGCGCAGCCGGCCACGTCCACGCAGCGTGCCTCTTCGACCTTCGCATCCCGCGCCTGACGGATCGCGGCGTGCATATCCGCAAGCGGAGGCACGGTGCTCGGCTGGCAGCCGGACCGCTTCACGTATGCCTCGCGCGACAGCTCTCCGCGCGCGATCGGCACGTGCGGATCGTCGATGCCGTGAATCAAAATGGCGGCGGGCGCGCCGCGACACGTTTCCGGATTCGGAAAACCGCCCGCGACCGCGGCCACGGCTTGCAGCCGGTCGCCGTAACGGCACGCGAGCAGGTGCGCAAACGTGCCCCCGGAGCTCGCCCCGGCGACCACGACGCGCTCTCTGTCGACGCAGTAGTCAGCCTCGACCTGCGTCCAGAGCGCTTCGAAGAACGGCACGTTGAGGTCACGCTCTTCGGGGTGCTCCCAGCCGCTCTTCTCCGCGTTCAGCGGCTCGCGCAAAGACTGGGGATAAACGAGCACGGCTCGTTCGCCGAGCTCGCTCTGGATGCCGGTGCAGTCGGTTCTCTGGCAATCGTGGTGGTTTCGGTTTCGGCCGTGCAGGGCAAAGACCAGCGGGTAGGCGCGTCGCGAGTCGTACTCCCGCGGTAACGAGACGAGGTAAAGGCCGGTGTGACCTGCGACTTGCAGTTGGCGCTCGCCCGCGCCAATCGTCCGTTTACCGCAGCCCGGGCTCTCCGATGGCGAAGCGACCGGCGCCGCGACCTCCGGCGTGGGTACGGAGGGCGCGGGAGCGCAGCACGGAACGGTCAACGCCCCGACCATTCGTAGAGCTCGCAACATCAGCGCAGAGACTAGAACGCTCCGCTAGCCGCCGTAACCGCCGCCGCCATCATCGCCGCCCGCGCCGGCTTCGGTCGGAGCCGAGACCTCGCCGCCCTCGCCTTGCCCCGCGCCACCTTGCGGAATGCCCGGCGCCCCGCCGTACGGCCCTGCCCCTGCTCCCGGACAGCAAGTCCCCACCCAACCTCCGACTCCGGTCGAGCCACCGTACGGCCCTGCTCCGCCGCCGTTGCCACCGCCCGTCCCCGGCACGCCGATGTAGCCGCCCGTTCCGGGCACGCCGATGTAGCCGCCCGCGGAGCCCGAGGAGCCCGCGACGCCGGCCGAGCCCGAGGCACCCGCCGACCCCGCGGTGCCGCCTGGTTCGTTCGTATCCTCCGAACGCGGTTGAACGGTGCCGCCGCAGTTGGTCAAAGCACCCCCCAGAACCAACACGCACCCGATTCTCAGCTTTCGGTTGGGCATACGAGCCGGAGCGACTGCAAGGTCGGTACCACGTCGCACGGCCCCACAAACCCCAGGGACGAGCGCAACTCCTCCGAGATTGGCCCGACCTGGCACAGCGCGAGGGACCGACCTGTCGTGGCTACTGGGTCAACTCGGGTCCCATTCGGGTGCAGGGAGAGGCCGAATGAGCGCCGCGCGCGAAAGCCAATTGAGCAGGGCCTCCACCTCCGCGAGGTCGTAGTCGGGCAACGCCTCGCACACGGATTGCGCCGAGAACGCCGCATGGCTCGACAAGATCCAGTCCAGCACGGGTCGAGCTTCGGGCTCTACCGCCAGCACGGTCTGTGCGCGCGGGCGATTGGTGGGGCCACTGCTCACGACGCAGCGCACCTTGCCCAGCTGGGCGTCGTCTTCGAAGCGCACCGAGGAGCTCGGCAAGCGAATGTAGCGTTCGAAGCGCAAGTGCATCGGGTACTCGGCTTGCGTCCCCACCGCATAGCCGTGCGCGGACCACGCCTTGAACGCGTCCGAAGGCGAGAGTCGCGTAAGCCGCGCCCGGAGCTCTTCGATCAGCCGGGACAGCTCCTGCGTCGGAGCGGCCGCGACGCTCGGATCGCTCGACCACGCACCGTAGGGCCGTGCGCGCCACGCCGGTGCTTGGCCCGCGTAATAGCCGAGCAAGTTCTGCAGCACGTCCAAGTGCGAAGGCGCGCGCACCGCCACGACGAGGGAGAGCGACTCCGTCGCTTGCTCGGCCGTGCTGTGCCAGGTGCCGCTCGGCATGAAAAAGGCCGATCCCGGCTGCAGCGCCACGCTTTGCAGCGGCGTGCGCGACAGTACCTCTTCGCTCGTGAGCGGGAACCCGTGGCGATAAGTGCGCCCAAAATCCGAGTGGGCGGGGCCGAAGGGGCTGAGCTGCACGTCCGGATTTTCGACGTAATGATTGGGCGCATACTGAAACCGCTTCTGCCCGCGGATCTGGAAAAACAGCTGGTCGTAGCGATCGTGATGCAGCGAGAGCCCGGAGCCGGACGCGTTCGCGAAGGCCATGAGGGAAGTGCACTCGGGTAACCCCAAGCTCGCCTCCACCGCCCTCAGCCACTCGCCGGAACGCGGGAGGCAACGCCTCATGTCCGAGAAGAAGACCGTGAGGCCCAGCTTCAACAGAGCGGTCGGGTGGACGCCACTCACCGCCGTTTGCAAGCCGTGGGCGACGCTGCCCTGCGCGACCTCCAAGCCGCCCACGTAGCTTTTGCACAAGCTCTCGATGCTATCCATCGCGCCTTCGTGCATGAAGCTGGGGAATCGCTCGAGCGCGCCATGCGCGATGACGAGCTCCCGACTTTTGAACAGCTCGCTCCCTGAAACCCCAAAGATTGACTGAAATGGATCCGACACCAACTGCCCACGATAGCAAGAGCCGTTCCAGATGATGCAAAGATGGGGGGTAGGCCGAGTCTCGTTCCTTCGCGACGGCGCCCAGCTGGGCGCCTCGCGTCCCGCACCTTTCAGCCGGTGAGGAGCAGCGCTGGTGGTGCCGCAGCGCAATTTTCCGCGTGGCGGGAGGATGACATCGGCATGGCGAATCTTGATCCGTTGCACGGCGCTCGATGCATCCAAGCGGGCATGAGCTTTCGTGCGCCGTGGATCGGGTGCGCCCTCTTGGTAGCGGCGATAGGCTGCGGCCAGGGCGCTCCGTCCGAGCCTCTGTCGTTCGGCGGCCAAGCCGGTGCCACGGCGACAGTAGGCGGTTCTGTCGCGGCTGCTGCGGGCACCGCCGGCGCGCTCGGAAGCAATTCCAGTGGTGGCGCGAGCTCCGGCATCTCTGGCTCCGCGATGAGCGCGGGCAGCGCCGGCAGCAGCGCTGGCAGCGCCGGTACGACCAGCGTCCCGGTCGTGGATACGAGTGGTGAGCTGTACGACCCGGAGGTGGTGCCGCGCTTCGATTTGGAACTGCCCGCCGAGTCGCTCGACGCACTCGGTCGCGATCCGGACGTGTACGTGCGGGGCGCGCTCCGTTATGGCACCGAGCGTGTGGCGGATATTGGCGTGCGCATCAAAGGGGAGGGGAGCCTCCGCACGTTGGACAAAAAGGCCGCCTTCAAGTTGAAGTTCGACGAGTTCGTGAGCAAGCAAGGGTTCCACGGCCTCCGACGCATGACCTTCAACAACATGGTGGAAGACCCCGCCTTCCTCGCCGAGCGGCTGGCCTACCACTTCTTCCGCGAGCTCGGCTTGCCCGCGCCCCGCTGCAACCATGCCGTACTGTACGTGAACGACGAGCTGTTCGGCTTGTACGCCAACGTAGAGACGGAAGACAAAACGTTCCTGCGTCGCTGGTTCTCGAGCGACGACGGCAACCTGTACGAAGAAGGCCAAGTCGACTTCGAGGCGGGCAACGAAACCAAGTTCGATCTGGAGACGAACGAAGAGAAGAACGACCGCACGGACATGGTGGCGCTGATCGCGGCCGTGGCGAGCGCGAAGCCGCAGACCTACTTGGACGACGTCGGAGCGCAGCTGGACATGACCCACTTTCTGCGATTCACGGCCGCCGAGGCCGCCGTGAATCAGTGGGACATGTACGCGTACACCGTATTTTACCCGAACAACTTCCGCATCTACCGTGACCCGGCCACGCAAAAATTCGTGATGCTGCCCTGGGGCATGGATATGTCGATGAAGCCGTACCGCGACTCGGGGCGACCCCACATTCTGCCGCTCGAGCTCTCGCGCCAATACGACCGTCCGAACGGGCAAGTCACCACGGGTCGCATTTTTCGCGATTGCCTCACGAGCGAGCCCTGCCGCGCCGCCTACGTCACGGTCGTGAAGGAGACGGCGACGCGCTTCGAAGGTGCGGGCCTGGAAGCGCTCGCCAAGAAGTACTACGCGCAAGTGCAAGCTCACATCGCGGCGGATCCGCGCAAGGAGTACACCGCGGCCGAGGTCGAGACGGGATATCAGTCCCTACTCGACACGGTTCGTGAGAGACCAGCAGCGCTGCGCGACGGCGTGGCGGAGTAGCTAGCGCGAGTGCACGCCGTCGAGCCAGCTCCCGCGCCGTTCGAGGTCGACGAGGGTGAGAGACGCGAGGAGCGCCGGCTCGGCTCGGCTCAGCGCTGGGCGAGGGAGTGCTCGCGGCCTTCGCAGCAGGGCGCGCCGGGCTTGCAGCACGCCGCGCCGGCGGCGCAGCAGTCTTCGTCTTCCGCAGCGTAGGCGTGAGCCGCGTAACCACCGGCGGTTCCGAGCAAGGAGAGAGCGGCGAGAGCGGGCAGGAACCAGCGACTCTTCATGTTCGCGAAAGCCTTCATCGTGGAGCAAGCCTAGCGTGCCTCGAGGCGCCGCGCGAACGAGGCCGCACCGTCCGGATCTTCGCTCGTTTCCGGCCGGTAACAGGGCCGTTGCCGACCCCGCGGGGCTGGTTCGAGCGACCATCCAGGGCCACAATCCGCGGATGGGCGAGCTGCGAGTCGTGCCCGGCGACGTCACTCGGCTTCGGGCGGACGTGATCGTCAACGCGGCGAACGAACGCCTGCTCGGTGGAGGCGGGGTCGACGGCGCGATTCACGCGGCGGCCGGACCCGGGCTCTTGGCCGCCTGCCGCGCGCTTCCGGAGGTGCGCCCCGGCGTGCGTTGCCCCACCGGCGAAGCGCGCATCACCCCCGCGTTCGATTTGCCGGCGCGCTGGGTGGTGCACACGGTCGGTCCGGTGTGGCGCGGCGGTACGCAGGGGGAAGGGTTTCTTCTCGCTTCGTGCTACCGCGCATCGCTCGCTCTCGCGCGCGCTCACGGCGCCCGCAGCGTCGCGTTCCCGGCGATCAGCACCGGCATTTACGGCTTTCCCCGCTACCTCGCCTCGCGCATCGCAGCCTACGAATGTGCGACGGCGCTGATGTCCGCGGCGGTTGCCGAAGGCGCTCCCGACTTCGAGCTGATTTCGCTCGTGGCTTTCAGCGAGCCGGACGCGGCGCAGCTGCGCGAAGCCGTCGCGGAGCGCACTCGCCCCGCCGCTCGGCGACAGGACGGGGCGACGCAGGCGTTACCGAGCAACCATGCCGTGCTCGGAGCGGAGGTCTTCGACCGAACGTACACACCCGTTCAATGGGCCTGGCTCAAAAAGGGAGTGGTGCCGCGCGAGATGGAGGACAAGTGGTTCGTCTTCTACGAAGCGCCGTGGCTTTACCTGCATCGAAGCTGGACGTCCCACGCCATCTTTCAGGCGCGCTTCGAGGAGCGCGCGACGGGGGCTGCGCTCGTGGAAGCGTTGGTGAACCGCGATCCGGCGCAGTATTCCGAGCCAGATCTCGCAGCCGCGGGACGTTACCTCCTCGGCTTGTTGGACGGTTGGGCGAGCCGCTGAGGGTTGCTTTCTCCGCGAAGCGGAGGAAGATGCGCGCGGTCGTGGGAGTATGGCGGCTCGGTAGGGTCGCTGAAGAGGAGGTGGTCGATGAAGCAGACTTACGGGTTTGGGTTGGGCGCGCTTTTGGCGTGGGGTGTCGTCGCTTGTCAGGCGCCCGACAGCACGGAGAAGCCGGCGGAGGCGCTCGGGGAAAGAGGGCAAGGCATCGAGCTGCACGACTGGGGGCAGAGCTTCGGCTTTGCCTTCACTCCCACCGCGCCGCTCCAGCCCGGGGAGGAGCTCGACGCATTGCAGGCGCGCTTGCGCCGCCGTTCGTTTCCCACCCAGGCGACTGGCGCTGTCATCGCTCCTTACCTGGACGCGGCGGGAGTGCCCATCGTGCAGCACGGCAGCAAGGTGCGCTTCACGTGCGGGGCGACGCTCGTGTCACCCAGCTACATAGTCACGGCCGCACACTGCGTGGACCCGGACTCCATCAAAGTACTGACGGACACCGTGCAGCTCGAGATGTACCGGCCGACTCTGCAACTGGCGCGCGAGGAGGTGTGGCGACCGAAAACCGCGCTCACCGGCTCGTTTCCAGACTATCAGCACGGCACTTTCGGCGCCGAGGACGGCTATCATGTCGACCGCTACGCGTGCACACTCGTGTCGCGCTGCGGCTTCGGCAGCGTCAACTGCCCGAGCACGGCGACCGCGAACGACGTTGCCTTGCTTCGCTGCGAAGGGCGCCCCGGCGACCGCTACGGCTACCTGAACGTCGCGAGCAGCGAGCGCCAAGGGGCCGACTTGTACGTGCCGTGGAAGCACGAAGTGTACGACATTGCCGAGACCGAGGCGACGACGTCCGACAAGTTCCGTCACTACGTGCAGTACCCGAACCAGTACGCGGACAACTACCACTACCTGGATCGCAACCAGCTCTTGCCGCTCGAAACCGTCGCTTGGCCTGACGGCACGTGGCCGCGCAAAGTCACGGACGTCAACCAGCTCACGGTGTGGACAGACGCGCTCGGGTGTCACGGCACCTCCGGCTCCGGCTTCTTACAGGAGGACGTGGTGACGGGGGCGTGGGAGCTCCTCGGTCCCACCGCATTGGGCGGCGCCGCATTTGCCGGGCTCTTGTGCCAGCACCTCCCCGGGGTGGGCGCGCAGCCGACGCCGTTACCGGGGCGACAGCACCTCGGCTATTCATCCCTCATCCAGACGCGCACGGTCATGAACGGTTCGAGCGCGGCGTGGGCGCTGGACTGCGCGAGCCAGCCTCTCGGCTCATTCAGCTTGGGTGGCCGCAGCGGCTGCTCGAGGGCGCAAAGTGGGCTTGCGTTCGCGGCACGCGGCTCTTACTCCGATCTGGATCCTTGGCGGTCGCCCAGCGTGCGGCTGGAAGCGGCCACCACGAACATCGGATCCGTCCAGCTCGAGCAGGGCGCACGTTACCGCGTCGCGCTGGGTGGGACGCTTCGCGGCAGCTGCAACCCCGGCAGTGGTTGTCCGACCGTCGCCCTGCGCATCGGCGGCACGGAGGTGCTGCGTGTGGCTCTCGAAGGCGCAGTCGCGGACACGCTGCTGCGCGGCGCCACCTTCACCGCGACGAGCAGCGGCTCGCAGTCGGTGAGCGTGGTCACGCCGAGCGGCTCGTTGGAGCTCGGGCTCGTCGACGTCACGCCGGAGGTGTCCCGCAACTCGTTCGACACCGGCTACGAGCGCGCGGAAGCGGCGTTAGTCGTACCCGGCGTGTCCGCGAACCGGCCGATGCCGATGCGCTTCGTGGGCGACGGCGGCCAAGGGTTCGCCGCGCTTCTCTACGCCGGCGAGCGGCTGCTCTTGGCGCGGCAAGCGGTCTCGCTGCAGGGCGAGCTCAGCGTGCGCTTCGCGAGCACGACGGCGGAGTCGCTGACGTGCGGCTTGGTCGACCGCGCGGGCGTCGTTCTGGCGTCGGCGCCCTGCGCCCCCGGCGCGCTCACGAGCCTGAGCTACGAAGGCGCGGCGGTTCCCTCGGCCTTGTTCATCGACGGCCCGGGCGCCGGCGACGTGCAAATAGATGGCGTGTCCGTGGGGTTCGTGCCGGTCACGGGCTCTCCGTGCGCGGACGGTACCAAGAACGGCGCAGAAACGGACGTGGACTGCGGCGGCGCGGTTTGCGGGGCCTGCGGCGTTGGCAAAGCTTGCTCGCTCGCGACGGATTGCGTGAGCAACCTGTGCACGGCTGGCCAATGCGTCGCGGTGCCGACCTGCACGGACGGCACGAAGAACGGCACGGAGACGGACGTGGATTGCGGCGGCTCCTGCTCGCAAGACTGCGCGGTGGGCAAGACGTGCAGCGTAGCCACGGACTGCGTGAGCAATACCTGCACCGCCGGCAGATGCGCCACGCCTGCCCCTGCTGGCGTGACGGCGACGCTCTCGTTCAGCTCCACGTGGAACGTCGGCTACTGTGCGAACGTGACGGTCATGAACCGCTCCGCGGTCGCGATCAACGGCTGGACAACCGTCGTCAATTTGGCCCAGAGCAGCGTGGTTTCGAGTTGGTCCGCCGCCTTCACGACCACGGGGACGACCCTCACTGCTCGGTCCCTTTCGTGGAACCAGCAGCTGGCTCCCAACGCGAGCACGGTGTTCGGCTTCTGTGCGAACAAGACGGGCTCGAGCTGGGAGCCCCAGGTCTCGAGCGCCGCCACGCCGTAAGCGCGCGTCGAATTTCGAGCTACCATGAGCACCATGCTCGGACGCGCGGCGTGGCTCGTGGTTCTGGCCCTAACTCTCGGTGGATGTGGCGGCTCGCAGGTGAGCCCGGCAACGCGCGCGCTGTTGCCGCACTCGGAGCCGCCACAAGTGGAAGAGCTCAAGGTGACGCGCCGTAACGAGACGTACCCCGTGAACGGCAGCACCGTCACGGAGCTGAGTCGCTCCATGCACGAGCACGCGGCCGCGACTTGGCCGGATCCGCAAGCGGTCGGGATGACCGTCGCGTCCATCCCGGTCGCGGGGCGGTGCCAAGAGTATTCGGATGGGGGCGGGCTTCGCGACGCCACCATCTCGCTGTCACTGGTCGTACATTTGCCGGATTGGCAGGAGCGGGACCGCGCGCCGGCGCCGCTGCGGCGGTCCTGGGACCGCTTTTTGGCGGCGCTCACTGCGCACGAAGAGGGGCACGTCGCGATCGCGATTCAGCACGCGACCGCGCTTCGGAACGAGCTCGCCGCGCTCATCCCCGAGCCTTCGTGTCAGGAGCTGACGGCCAAATTTCAGGACCGGGCGGAACGCGCCCAAGAGCGGATGGATCGGGCCCAAGCCGAGTACGACGCGAAGACCGAGCACGGCATCAAGCAGGGCTGCGTTCTGTAGCTCGCCGGGATTGCCATTGCGGGCCGTCGGCGCAAGGTACCAACCGCGCCACTTTCTGGCGCCGTGAGCCGGGAGCGAAAATGGCCAAAATGAGAGCTGTTCAGGTGCGTGATCCCAAGTCCCCCTTCGAGCTCGTGGAGCGCGACGTTCCGGAACCGGGGGCCGGCCAGGTCCGCGTCAAGGTCGAGGCGTGCGGCATTTGCCATAGCGACGCGCTCGTCAGGTTCGCTCATTACCCCGGCCTCGTCCTCCCCCGAATTCCCGGCCACGAAATCGCCGGTCGGATCGACGCGGTCGGCGCTGGTGTCACGTCTTGGAAAGAGGGTGAACGCGTGGGCGTCGGCTGGCACGGTGGCCACTGTTTCCAGTGTACGGCGTGCCGCAAAGGTCACTTCATCAATTGCGAGAAGGCCAAGGTGACCGGTATCAGTCACGACGGAGGCTTCGCCGAGTACGCAGTCGTGCCCGCGGAGTCCGTGGCTCGCATTCCGGACGAGCTGAGCGCGGTGGACGCAGCGCCGCTCCTGTGCGCCGGTATCACCACCTACAATGCGCTCCGAAACAGCGGCGCGCGCGCGGGTGACACGGTGGCAGTGCAGGGCATCGGCGGCCTGGGCCACTTGGGAATCCAGTACGCAGCGCGCATGGGTTTTCGGACCGTCGCGGTGTCCAGCGGCGCCGACAAAGAAGAGCTCGCGCGTAAGCTCGGCGCTCACGAATACGTGGACGCGAGCAGCGGGAGCGCGGCGCAAGGCCTGCAGAAGCTCGGCGGCGCAGACCTGGTGCTCGCAACCGCTCCGAACGCGGCCGCGATTTCGGACGTCGTCAATGGGCTCAAGCCCCGCGGAACCTTGCTCTTGGTCGCGGCCCCGGGCGATTCATTCTCGGTGTCCGCGTTCGGAATGCTGAGCGGCAAACGCATCCAAGGCTGGCCGAGCGGCACCGCCATCGACTCCGAAGAAACGATGCGCTTCAGCGCGCTGTCCGGAGTCCGCCCCCAAATCGAGAGGTTGCCGCTGGAGCGCGCCGAAGAAGGGTTCAACAAAGTCATGAGCAACAAGGTCCGTTTCCGCGCGGTGCTCACTCCGTAGCGAGCGCGCAGCAGTCCTCCGTCCTCCTCCCGCAGCCTGGGCGGACCCGTGCGCCGTTCGCCCGGGTCAGTCATACGCTGCGGGAGGCAACACGGCATAAAACTTCCGGTGAGGCGCGCCGGCCGCTTCTGTCATGAAGCCGGTAAAGACCTGGCCGTCGTCCGACATGTCATGGCGAGGAGGACGCCCGGCGCGGACGCGCCGCACTCGGTACCGCTGAGCGCGATGGGCTCGCAACGCACCGAAGGGCAACCCGCCACGCGACGAAAGCGGCATGTTGCCGCGAGGCGCGGTCACACGAGGCAATCCGTTGCGCTTGCTCAGACGCTCGTCATCCGCCCTCAGGCGGACATCCTCGCGCTGTCCCTTCGCGTCGTGGTGAGTAGATGGCGTCATTCATCGCGGACGGCGTGCGGTGGATCGGGGGAGAGATGAGTGCATGAGTGGATGAGTCGGATGCGTCGTCGTGGGCGCCGATTACTTTGCTGGGCCGTCGCTCGATTAGCGGGTAGTCTCCTGGGTTATGCCGCTCTCTCGACGCGCATTGGCTGAGATCATTGGCACGTTTTGGCTGGTCTTCGGGGGGTGCGGCAGCGCCGTGCTCGCCGCTGGCTTCCCCAAAGTTGGCATCGGGTTGCTCGGCGTATCGCTAGCATTCGGCCTCACCGTGCTCACCATGGCTTATGCCATTGGTCACATCTCGGGCTGTCACCTCAACCCCGCGGTTTCCATCGGCCTCGTGGTGGGGAAGCGATTTCCCGCGCGTGAGCTGCCGGCATACATCGGCGCCCAGGTCATCGGCGGTATCGCGGGCGCAGGCGTGCTCTACGTGATCGCCAGTGGCGCGCCGGGCTTCTCTACCGCTGGCGGCTTTGCCGCGAACGGCTTCGCTGAGCACTCCCCGGGCGGCTACTCGATGGTTGCGGCGCTCGTCGCCGAGCTCGTGCTCACGTTCTTCTTTCTGATGATCATCCTCGGGGCGACCGACAGCCGTGCACCCGCCGGCTTCGCGCCAATCCCCATCGGCCTCGCGCTCACGCTGATTCACCTCATTGGCATCCCCGTCACCAACCTTTCGGTCAACCCCGCGCGCAGCACGGGCCCCGCGGTGTTCGTAGGCGACTGGGCCCTCGCGCAGCTCTGGCTCTTCTGGCTAGCCCCCATCGTGGGCGCGGCCCTCGCCGGCATCACCTATTCTTCGCTCTTCGCCACCGCGCACCCCCCGCCTGTCAAAGGCGTTAAGGAAGCCGAAACCGGCACCGTCGCGCGCGGCGCGTGAAACGCTCCGTGCGCTCGCGTCCGCAGGCTCACGATCGTCGCCGCCCGGGCAGATGACTCGCGGGTCTCCCGAACTTGCAACGTAGACGCACTCGCTTTTGCGAGGTGCGTCTACGGTCGCGCGGAGTGGCTGCGGATTGCGAGTTGGAGTTGGAGAGAACACGCAAGGAGGGCGCGCGGTAAAGACCGTTATCCTTGGTGCGGTGATGTGTGTGTGGCGTCAGACGCCCAGACTTGCGCTCCTTCTTCGACGGACTCGAGCGGCTCGCGCCACTGTCTTTGAGTGGGTCAACATGTGGGACATTAAATGGTTGGTGTTGGTCGGGCTCGCGGGCTGCACCGGCACGGTCGGCGGCGAAAACGCGGGCCAGGCGGGTGGTAGTGGAGGCTCAGGGGGGGCCGGGGGAGTCACCAACGGGGGCTCGGGTACGGGAGGAGTCATCCTGCCTAGAGGAGTCCCGCTCGACGGCAAGCCCGAATTTTTCCGCGTGGTGCGGCTCACTCACGAGCAGTGGGAGAACGCGGCGCGGGACTTACTTCAGCTGCCCCAGGCCTCGGGCTTGTCGAGCGGGTTCTCGCCTGATCCGCCAGACGGCAAGTTTCGCAACAACGAGAAGTCTCTCTACGTAACGAAGACGCTCTGGGCGGACTACCAGCGCGTCGCCGAGCAACTCGCAGATCAGGTCTGTAAAGACCCGGCGGCGCTCGCCCGGCTCGGAAGCGCGCAAGACACCGCGGGCTTCATCCGCAAGCTAGGGCACGCCGCCTACCGGCGCGCGCTGATGCCGGAAGAGGAGCAGCGCTTCTCCGCGCTATTGGCCGCAGGCGTCGAGTATTACGCGAGCGGCAACGCTTTCGCCGACGGCGCCCGCGTCGTCATCGAAGCTCTGCTCCAGTCGCCTCACTTCTTGTACCGCGTGGAGCTGACGGCCAAAGGGCAGCGCTTGAGCGGGGGCGAGCTAGCAACCAAGCTTTCGCTCCTGTTCCGTGACTCCCCTCCCGACGGGACGCTTCTTTCATCGGCCGAGCAAGGTGGGCTCGCTGACGATGAAAAGCTGAAGAGCGCCGCGAGCCAATTACTAGAGGGTGAGGGAGCTCGTCCCATCGTCGACCGTTTTCACTCTCAGCTCTTCGGCCTTTCGCGTTACTCCTCGATTGCGAAAGACCCGGCGCGCTTTCCAACCTACGTTGCGGCGACCCTCAACGACTCTCTCGAACGAGCCGACAAGGAATTCTTCAATCGGCTCTTCGTGTCAGGCCAGGGCTTCCGGGACATCTTGACGTCGCGGCTCGCCTTCGTGAACGACGCCAGCGCCCCCTTTTATGGTCTCGCAGCTACGGGAATGGGCAGCGCGCTCAGCGAAGTGATGCTGGACGAAAGCCGACCAGGCTTCCTCACTCGGGTCGGCTTTCTTGCGCAGAATGCCACGCTTCAGGATCCCGACCCCATCCACCGCGGGGTGGACATCACGCGCCGGCTGCTGTGCAAAGAGCTCGTACCACCCGCGGGCGTGATCCCTCCCTTGCCGGATTTCGTACCTGGGCAGACGAACCGCGAGCGCGTGCAAGCGCACACGGGCGTGGGCTCTTGCGGCGGCTGCCACAATACGCTCATCAACCCCGTCGGGTTCGCGTTCGAGGGTTTCGACGCGGTCGGCATGGCGCGCACCATGGACAACGGCAAGCCGATCGACACCAGCGGCACGTACGACTTCGGCAACGGGCCCACGCCCTTCAAGGACGCGGCGGAGCTCAGCGCGTTGCTCGCCGAAAGCCCCCAGGCCCACGGCTGCTATGCAGCGAGCCTGAGCGAGTTCGCGCTCGCGCGAGACGTAGCGGGCGGAGACGGCACGATGATCGCAGCGCTGCAAGACGCGAGCATCGACCAGCGCCGTTCGCTCAAAGACACGCTGCTCACCATCGTGAGCAGCAAAGAATTTACGACGGCTCTCGGAGGTGCACCATGACGACTTTTCGACCGAAGCTATCGCGACGCAACCTCCTTCGCGGTGCCGGAACTCTGGGCGTCGCCTTGCCGTTCCTAGAAGGAATGCCCTCGCGTTCGGCGTGGGCGGCCGGGGAAAAACCGGTATTTTCACTCTTCATCTGCACCGCCAACGGCGTCGCGCAGAAGTACGCGAGCGAACCAGAGACATTCTGGCCGACCGCCACAGGAGCGCTGACGACGGCTAGTCTCCAGGCGGACGCAGCGAGCCGCAGCACCGGCATCCTCGCTGAGCACGCGAGCAAGCTGCTCATCGTCAAGGGCGTGAAGTATCCGAGCGCCCCGGGCGGGTGCGGTCACGCCCAAGGGCTTGCCATGTGCCTCACGGCCGCGCCCATCTCGGGTACGGCCAATAAGGCGACCTCTACCGGGCCGTCGGCGGACTCGGTCATCGCAACCGGGCTCGGCGTAGAGCCGCTCACCCTCTACTCCGGCATGAAGGGTGGCTACATCGACGAGAAGCTATCGTTCAGCGCGGCGGGCAAGGTGCGCGCTGCCGAAGGCAACCCTTACAACGTGTACCAACGCCTCATGGGGCTCTTCGAGTCCGGCACGGGCGAGCCGAACGGAATGGCCGATAGGCTTGCGCTCAAGCGTAAGAGCGTCAACGACCTCGTCCGCGAGGAGCTCAAGTGGCTCCAGGCGCGGCCCGAGCTCAGCAAGGCCGACCTCGATCGCCTCGACCAGCACTTCACGGCGATTCGCGACGTAGAGAACGGCATGACCGGCATGGGCGTCTCCTGCTCGGCGGAGGGTCTGGACGTAGCCGCCATCCAGGCGATGAACACCGGCAACGCTTTCCGAGCAAACGGAAAGCTCGAAGAGGTCGCGAAGCTGCAGATGCAGCTCATCGGCCTGGCCTTCGCCTGCAATTCGACGCGCGTCGCGACCCTGCAAGTGGGGGACGGCACGGACGGCACGCGGTACACGGTAGACGGCAAGCAGCTCGAAAACTTTCATCACATCAGCCATCGCGTCCGGAGTGACGGCGCCAGTGGCGAAGCCATCCCGGACGCCGCCAAGCAGCACGCGGCCATCGATCGCATCCGCATCAACACGTTCAAGCACCTGCTCGACACGTGGTCCGCTTACCAGACGGACTCAGGCTCGCTCCTCGACAACGCCTTCGCAATGTGGACGAGCCACGTCGCGATCGGCCCGTCCCACGCCCACAACGACTTGCCCATCATCATCGCCGGCAACGCGGGCGGCTACCTGAAGACCGGGCAGTACATTAACGCGGGCGGCGCGGGCAACAACAAGCTGCTGAACACCCTCATCACGGCCGCGGGCGTACCGACGCAGAACTTCGGTCAGGGCGCCGCCGGCTTGATCGACGCCATGGTGATGTGAGCTCGTTCGCGCGCGGCGCTGCACGAGCCTTGCCGACTACCACGTGCCCACGGCGGCGACGCCCGTGGTGGAGCTGCTGACCATCGGTAGGACGGTGACGCTCGTCGTCTCCGTCTCCGTCACCTCGCGCCGTGGCAGCAGCGCGCCGGTCGTCACCAGCGCCGCCGCCGCGAGCTGCAGCGCCCCGAGCCCTCCGGCCACCGCATAAACGAAAGCGGGCGGAATGAAGCCGTCGCCACCGTCGCTGCCGTCGTCGCTATTCGTCGGGTGCCGCCGCTCGTCCCGCGCCACCACGAGTACGGGACCCGCGATCGGGACGCACCAAATCCCGCCCCCACCCACGCACGGCAGCCCATAAAACAGCGCCAACGCGCCACTCCCGCCCGCGATCAGCCCGACCCGCACGTTGGCGTTGGCATCGTAAGTACGCCTTGGCGCGGCGGGGGGCGCGGCCACGCGCGTCGCTTCGCCCTCAGCCGCCTCGCGCTCTTCCCCCTCAGCCCGGGCTAGCGAAACCTGCCACGCCACGGCTACCCCGAGCAGCACCCCGACTACCTTTCGCATCGACGAGAGCCTAGCAGGCTCGGCCGCTCGCCGAATGTGCGCCTCCTACGAACCACGAAAGGCCAACGGCTGGACGCGATTACATCGCCGACCTGTTCGTGTCGTGGGTACGGCGGCGCGCATCGCGGCCGTGGCGCGGCGGACCGGTGCCGGGATGAGTGGCTGCGGCGGCGCGGGTGCCGCGTGC
>JAQSWN010000169.1 GCA_029266615.1 Polyangiaceae bacterium | reverse complement strand
GGGGGGGGGGCGCCACGTACGGGGGGGCGGGCGGAGCCGCGGCCTCGATCGGCGGGGGCGTGGCCGGCATGGCGGGCGGCGGCGCGAAGGCGGCGGGGGGCGGGAGCGCCGCACCGCTGCGAGGCCGCGCGACGTTGCGCTGGATGCGCGCCAAAAGCCCTTGAAGCTTGGATACTTGCTCTTGGTTGTTCATGCCGCACCCGCGCTTTGCTGGAGACGCGTGAGCACGTCCCCGTAGCTGAGACCTGCGCCCAGCCACTCACTCACTTTGCCTACGCCCGCGGCGCTGGCGATGAGGAACCGCACTTGGCGATCTTCACGCATCAGCTTCGCCGCGTGCACGTCGCGACCGAAGGCGCGCTGCAGGGCGCCTTCCAGCACCGCTCCGAGCAACCGATCCAGCTGCGAGCCGAAAGGACCGCCGTCCACCGTGAGCACCAGCGCGCGCCCCCAACGCTCGAGCCCGAGCGAGCCGAGGCCGAGCAGCGCGAGCTCTCCGCCCAGATGCTCCAGCACTTCTTCGAGCGCGGCGCTCGAGGTGTCGCCCAGTCGGTCCGCAACGCGGCGACCCGCGGCGGTGCCGAGCCGGCGCCCGAAATCCGATACGGCCTCGTCGCCCGCGCTGCGGCAGAGGTCGACCAGCGCGTCCGCCGGGACGAGCACGTGGTCGCCTCCGCAATCGACGCGGCCCCGGACGAGGTCGAAGCTCACTGAGCCTGAAGGGTTATAGCGGGTAGCCATGGGCTTTTTCGCGAGCCAAAAGCTCTGCTCGCAGAGCCGCCAGTATAGGCGGGGGCCGCCACAAACTGTCAATTCTCGTGGGTTTTTTCCCCGCTGGGGCCGGGCGTCCGCCGCTGTCGTCAGGCCCCTGTGCGGTGGCGGCTCGGAGGTGGCAGAACTCCGCGAATGGAGCGGCTTTCTCCGGCGATTCACGCGGCACTGTCGTCGCTTTCGAGCGCATCGCCGGCCGCTGTCCATCGCCTACAGGTAGGTCTGGCTCGCCTAGCCCTATCGCAAGCTCCGCTCGTCGCGGCCGCCCAACTCGACCTCGCTCTGGCGTTTATAGAAGGGAGCGCGACCGCCGCGGAGCTACAAGAGGCGCGGACCGATTGCTGGACGTACCTCGGTTCGTTGGCCTGCGGTTGCTCCTTGGCGGACTCGGCCTCGGCTCATGCCGTGCTGTGCTGTCTGGAGTCGGATTCAGCCGCGCACTCCGTGGGGGCGCTTGCCGAGCAAGTGAGCAAGGTCCTGAGCTGCGGGGCAAGTCAGACATCGATTTTGCACGCGCTCGCCGAACTGCCAGACCCCGTAGTCTGACGTTGACGGCCGGGGGTAGTTGCTCGATGCCTCGAGCATGGGCATGAAGGTTGCGCTTCGGGCGGCACTGCTGGCGAGCAGCCTCGCGCTGCACGCCTCCGGCAAGCCCCCCAAGCGCGATCCGCCGCTCCTGTTCGGCGGCCCGGTCACCAAGGTGGTCACCAAAGCGCCGTTGGACCCGCGTTTGCCCACCGGTCCGGCACTCGCCGCGACACCGCCGCGTCCGCTCACCACCGCCGCGCGCTGCTCCTTCACTCGTCCGGTGTGCGTCCACGCGACCTCCGTCGCGGCGGACGGGTTGCTCCCGGCCGCCCTCAGCGCAATGGAAACCGCCTACGAACGCACCGTGCTGGTGCTCGGCATTCCCGCGCCGATCGGCAGCGCGCTGGACTTCTACGTGTCGGCGGAGCCCCAAGAGCTCACCGTCAGCCAGGAGCCGCTCGAGCTTGGGCACTGGGACCGCGCGGCGGTATTTTGCCGAGGTGGAGCGAGCGGCGCGCTCTTGGACCGCCAAGCTTCGCTGTGCGTCGGCGAAGCGGTGGCGAGCGCGCTGGACGCGGGCGAGTCGCCGGAAGCACGCCGCGCGCTCTCGCTGGAGCTTTGGTGGATCGGCGGCGTGAAGACGTCGCTCGACGTGCAAGCGGTGGACGACGCGCAGCGCCACCCGGAAGCGCCCTTGTCGCAGACGGGCGGCTACGCGCTGCTCTTGGACCTGCTGGAAACGACGCGGAGCGCAGCCTCGCCCGGCCTGCTCAGCGCTTCGATGTATTCGGCGGCCGCGAGCCGCACGTCGCCGGGCGCGGCGCTGTTCGACAACGAGCCGGACTTGTTCGACGTGCTGAGGCACAGCTTGGACGAGGAGCTGCCCCGTTACACGGACTTGATGGTGGACTTCGCGCTGCGCCGTGCGCTCGCGGGCGATCGCGACGACGGCACGCGCTTCCCGTCACTCGGCTTCGCCGGTTCGTTCGTCCGCCCTCATTTCGATTGGGTCATACCTTTTTCGACGTTGCCCCGTCGCGTGCTGTCCGGCACCCCCGTGGCGCCGAGCGGTACGCAGCTCATCTGGCTCGAGCTGGACGACGCGCCCATGGGCGCCGCGATCGGCTTTCGCGCAGAGTGGGAGGCGCCGGTTGCTTTCCAGTGGCGCATCTTGCTCGTGGATCGCGAAGGCCGCGAGGTGCGGCGCTTCGACGTGCCATTTCAAGAACGCGCGCGCTCGGCGGACGCGCGCGTGCTGCGGCTGGACAGCGCGAAGGCCATCATCATTGCGGGCGTGAACGTCGGCGGCGTCGACCTCGCGTACCCGTTCGACCCCGATATTCAGCCGTTCGAGCCGGCGGCGTGCACCGTCTACTTGGTCTCGATGTAACGGCGTCGTCGGAGGACGGCGGCGGCCACGAGCATTGATGCCAGGAAAGCGGCTCCGCGTGGGACCGGACCCATGCTGCAGCCGCCATGCGCGATCGGCTCGCCTTCGGCCGCCCAGCGATCCACGCCGATCGGAACCGTGCGGCTCGCCAGTAGTCGTCCGTCGAAGCGCAGGGCGAGGTGCAAGTCTTGCCCGCCGCTTCCGGGCGGCGCCGTCACCTCGAAGCCGTAGAGCCCCGGAGCGCGCCGCGCTGGCGGCAGCGAAAGGGTCCCGCCGTCTACCTCCAGCGCCAGCCGGCGCTCGTCGAAGCCGTCCGCGATTTGGTCCGTGTCATCGCGGAGCTCGAGCAAGCCCTGCAGCGGCTGCCCACCGCCCGGATGGATGAACGACGCCGCCAGCGCGATGCGGCTCTTTCGAGCGGGCTCGCGCCGGATGGGCGAATCCTCGGCCAAGAGCGCGGCGAGCGTGCCGTTCAGATCCAGCGCGCCGGGGCCAAGCTGCTGCTCGGCCAGAACGGTGCCGATAGGTTGACGCGCGCCGGCTTGCAATAACGCACGTACCTCGCCTTGCGTGAGCTCCGGGCGGCTTTCGAACAAGAGCGCGACCGCGCCCGCGACGATGGGAGAGGACATCGAGGTGCCGCTCGTCACCGCGTGCTCGTCGTCGTCGGTCACGAAGCATTCGTAGTCCGGCGTCCCGCAACGGCCCTGACTGGCGAACACCCCCTGCCCGCCGTTGTCACGAGGGTCCGCGTCCGAAGACATCGCGCCCACCACGTACATACCCGGAGCGACGATGTCCGGCTTCATCGCGCCTTGCGCGTTCGGGCCCGCGGCGCTGAACACCGCGGTCGCGTCCTCTTGCAGAAGATCTTCGCTGCCGTCGGAAGCTCCGACCAAGAACGGCCGCCCGCTGGAGTCCAGCCACCGGATGCGGTTTACGGTCGCGCCCACCGCGATGAGATCCGGGTGGGAAGCGGGAATGTTGATGGTGCCTTGCTTCTCACCCCGCGGTAATAGGGCGCCGGTGCTGAGGTCGGGGGAGGCGCCGCCCTGGCTCTGCAGCCACAAGCTCACCGTGCCATGCCCGGAGAGCCGCAGTGTGAACACCGCCCCTGGCTCGAAATCCCCATCGACGACCACGACCGCGTTGTGCTCGCCAACCTTGAAGCTTCCTCGGCTCGGCCCGTTGAAAACCGTGCCTTTGAAGTCGCCCTTGGAGAGCGTCGTCGCCTGCCCCGGGGCAATCTCCGGGATCCAGTCCTCACCGTTTTGGTCGAGGGCGACCGAAATTTCGTCTCCCGCTCGGAAGCCGAGCCACGCGTAAACCGTGCCTCCCTTACGCGCGCCGAGCCCCACCGTCGGGGTCATGATCGGGATCTCGACCGGGCTCTCGCGCGGCACGTGCACCTCCGTGTGAATGCCGAACGGCTCCGGCTCCCCGGTGCCGATGCCGGAGTACAGCCCGCCGCTGTTGCCGGCCGCGACGACCATCGCGCGTCCCGGGTGGTCGGGACCAACGAAGCTCGCCAGCCCCTGTTCGAGGGCGGACGAGCCGTCGTGGGGGCCGAAGTCACTTCCGAGGCTGAGATTCACGACCGCGGACATGCCGAGGCGCTCGGCTTGCTCGAAGATGAAGCGCGTCGCGGTAATGATGTCCGGATCTGCGATCGCGCCGTCGCCCGCGCGGCTCACGCGCGCGCCGATGATCAAGGCTTCCGGCGCGATGCCGGCGTAGCGCGCGCCGGAGACCGAGAGCCCGTTGCCGGCGGCGAGCGACGCGACGTGCGTGCCATGGCCGTACGCGTCGCGCGGCTCGTCCCCCGTGACGCCGTTGTTCATGACGTCGTCCAGGTCTTCGTTGTCGTAAATGGCGCATTCGGCGTCACCGGTGCAGCCGTATTCCTCTTCCAACTCCGCTTGGCGACCGCCGGGCGGACGCGACATGTCCAACATGAAGCGCACGCGAGACGTGCCGTCCGCGTTGCGCAGGTCGCGGTGGGTCACGTTCAGCCCCGTATCCACGATGCCGACCACCACGCCTTTACCGGTGAAGCCGGTCTCGGCCCGGAACGCCTTCGCTCCGCTCCAGCGCTGGGCTTGGTCCACGAGCGGCTGGCGCGGCGGCGCCCAGTGCAACTTGACGAGAGGATGGTCGACGACGAACGACGAGAGCTCGTCCGCCGCGAGCCATAGGGGGCGGTAGCGGCCAGCCACGAGCAGCTCCGAAACCCCTGAATCCGGCGGGTATTCTGCCAAGACCGCGACCCGCTCCCCGAAGGCGCTCGGCAGGCTAGAGGCGCCGCTCGCTTGCAACGCGCGGAGCGCGCCCCCGAGCTCGAGCTGGGCGTGGGCAGTCGAGCTGCAGAGCACGACCACGGCGAGGAATGGGAGACGATGCCTCATTACATCGGCGGAACGAGGTGCTTCTTGGGCTGGCGCGGCTCGGTCCTGCCGGCGTAGAGCGCAAATCGACGGCTGAGCTCACGCCGCAAGCCATCGAACGGCACGACCTCGTCGACGACGAGCTCGCTCGCCAGCTTCGTGAGGTTCACGTCCTCGCGGTATTCCGCGCGTAGCTTCGCCACGAATGCGTCGCGCTCGGGTCCCGCCGGCACCTCTTGGATCTTGTTGTAGTAGACGGCGTTCACGGCCGCCTGGGCGCCCATCACGGCGATAGACGCGGTCGGCAGCGCCAAGCAGGCGTCCGGCTCGAAGGCAGGGCCGCACATCGCGTACAGCCCTGCGCCGTAGGCCTTGCGAACGATGACCGAAATCTTCGGCACGGTGGCCTCGCTCACGGCCGCGATCATCTTGGCGCCCGCGCGAATGATGCCCTGGCGCTCGACCTTCGTGCCAATCATGAAGCCGGGCACGTCCGCCAGATACAACAGCGGCACGTTGAACGCGTCGCACAGCCAGATGAAGCGAGCCGCCTTGTCCGCGCTGTCCACGAAGAGCACGCCGCCCAGGTGCTTCGGCTGGTTGGCGACGATGCCGACGACCTTGCCGTCGATGCGCGCAAACCCCGTGATGAGCTCCCGCGCGAAGCGTGGTTTCAGCTCCAAAAAGCTTTGGTCGTCCACCACCGCGGCGATGACCTGCTTCATGTCGAACGCCTTGTTCTCGTCCGGGATGACGATATCGACGATTGGCTTCGCGTCCGCCGCGATCGGCTTTGGAGGAGCGGCGGGCGGCTCTTGCTCGAAGCTTTGCGGCAGGTACGACAAGTAGCGCTTCGCAAACGCGATCGCTTCGTCCTCCGTCTTTACCAAGAGGTCGCCGCAGCCGGATACCTCCGTGTGCATCTTGGCGCCGCCCATCTCCTCGAGCGTTACCTTCTCGCCAATCACCATCTCGGCCATGCGAGGAGAGCCGAGGTACATGCTCGCGTTGCCGTCCACCATCACGACCACGTCGCAAAACGCGGGAATGTAAGCGCCGCCCGCGGCGGAGGGCCCGAACAGCAAGCACACCTGCGGGATGCGACCGCTCAGAGCGACCTGATTCTTGAAGATGCGCCCAGCGCCGCGCCGCCCAGGGAACATCTCCACCTGATCGGTGATGCGCGCACCCGCCGAGTCCACCAAATACAAAAGCGGGCAACCGAGGCGCTGCGCGGTCTCTTGTACGCGCAAGATTTTCTCCACCGTGCGCGCGCCCCAAGAGCCCGCCTTCACCGTGGAATCGTTGGCCATGATCGCGACGTGACGCCCCGCCACCCGCCCCACGCCGGTGATCACGCCGTCCGCGGGTAGGTCCTGCGCCAGCGCGTTGGCCAGGGTCGCGTCCTCCACGAAGCTGTCTGCATCCGTGAGCCGCGCGATGCGCTCGCGCGCGAACAGCTTGCCCTGCTCGGCATTCTTCTGATGGTACTTGGGGGCGCCGCCAGCTTGGGCTCGCTCACGCGCGGCCCGGACGTCGGAGTCATCCATAGCAGATGAGGGTAGCTCGGCCCTCAGCCTTCGGCGATCAGCTTCTTTACCAACGCTTCGATCTCGCGGAGGCGCGGCGTGCTGTAACCGATGAGCACGTCCCGCACGTTGCCGCGCTTATCGATGACGAAGAGTGTCGGCAGCGCGTAGGCTCGATAAGCGCGCACCATGCTGCCCGTTCCGTCGCGCGCGAGCGGGTAGCCGATGCCCATCTCGCCCGCCGAGCGACCGGCCACGTCCATCGGTTCGTTCGTGACGCCGAGCACGGTGACCCCTTGTGCCGAGTAGCGATCGTGCCAGCCCTGCAGCGTCGGGGCCATGACGTGGCAAGGCCCACACCAGCTCGCCCAAAACTCGAGCACGACGACACGCCCGCTCAATCCCGCGAGCGTGGGCGTGATGCTACCTTGGACGGTGTCCAGCGCCCCGAACTCCGGTGCGCGCGCGCCGACGTAGCTGCGGCGCATGACCTCGTCGTCGTTCGGCGCCGGCTCGAGCTGGGCCGCGAGCAGCCGCGTCTTGTCTCCGCGCAGCACGCCCAGGCTCACGCGCTTGCCGGCGCCCGCCTCCGCAATGGCGTCGCGCAGCTCGATAGGCCGCCCGACGCCTTGGCCGTCCACCGCCGTCACCACGTCCCCGCCTTGCAAGCCGGCCCGCTCCGCTGGCGAGCCGCGCAGCACCGCTCGCACCAAAACGCCAGACCCGCCGTCCTCACGTTTCGCCAGCTCCACGCCGAGCCAGCCCGGCGTACCCGGTGCGGCCACCGCGCGCGGGCTCTCTTCGGCTTCGCTCGCGTCTATCGCCCGTGGCGTGGCGATCATGATAGGCGGCTCGGCGCGCGGGCTCGGCGCCGCCGAAGGCCGCGGCGCGGGCGGGCTCGCTCCGGCGCAACCCAGCGCGAGCGAACCGATGAGCGATGCGGTCAGGCTCCTCATGACACTCGGGCGCCGGCAACGACGCCCAGTCAGCGTGGTACCATGCGCGCTCCTTGCCCGCAGCTTTCGCCTCGTTTCGTGCAGCATTGCTTGGTGCCATGACCGCGGCCGGGCTCGTCGGCTGCGGCGCCGCTCCGCCGGCCCGCTTGGTCGGCGTTTCGGACGCGGTCCCGGAGCCGCCGGGCAACCCCGTGCTCCCCACACCAACGCGCGCAGTCTGGCCGGAGCTGGAAGCCGCGCGCGCTTGGCCGGAAGCCGCGCCGGCTTTTCTCGCGCTCTCCCACCGCCGAGACGGCTCGCTCGTCCACGTCCGGGTCGACCCAGCCGCCCTTTCGGCCTACCTGAGCCTCGCCGTGGACGCGCCCATGCCGGAAGGCGCGCGCGTCATCGCTTGGCACGAAGCCCCCAGCGGCCAAGTCTTGGACGGCTACCTGCTCGAAAAGCGAGCCGGCGCTTGGTCCGCCGCCGTTATCGACGCGCGGGGCGCGCTCCTTCGCGGACCGCACGCCTCCTGCCTCAGATGCCACGACATGGCTCCGACCGACCATCTCTTCGGCCGCCGCGCCCCTCAACCTGCATCGACCCACACGGAATCATTCGGCGCCGAGCGGCGTTGACCCAAAAGAGCTGGCGCTTGCGCCCTTCTGGCCCCACAAAGTGCGAAGACCCGGCGAGAAACTCGTCCGGGTCCTAGGCACGTCAGTTAAGCTGAGAAAGTTAGTAAGAAGCTTCTAAGGAAGCGACAAGCGCTAAAAAGCTGAAGCAAGGAAGCGCCCGCGGTGCGGGCATCGGCCGTAAGGAAAGTAACCTCTGGGGTGCAGCCCGAAGGTCACGAGCCCTTAAGCAGTCTCCGTGCCAGATCTCAGCGCGTATCGAAGACCAGCAAAATCAATAGGTTGAGCCAGCCAACGCCAACCTCGCCTACATTCTGCGCGCCGCGCCCTGGCTCGCATGTCATGGCCCCCGGCCGACTCTGAAAAGATTTCACCCCTCAGAGTCATTTCCGGCCCCCTGTCCGAGTCCAGTCTCAGCAAAGCGTCACGACCCCGCGCGTTTTCCTCTCGCATTTTCGTTCGTCGTGCTATCAACCGCGTCCCCAACGCACCCGTAGCTCAGCTGGATAGAGCATCGGACTACGAATCCGAGGGTCGCATGTTCGAATCATGCCGGGTGCGCCAAAGCTGAAAAGCCCATCATCTGATCGGTTTTTGTAGGTGGGTGGAAGCGAGGGGGCTCGCGTCATTCGCGCTGCGGTGAGGCGATATCGGATCGACGCGACGCCGTCGCGCCTTCAGTCGTTGCGGTGCGGGCCGGCGATCCCAACTCGGTCCCACGGTTGATGACGTCAAGGTAGCCCGAATATGCGAAGAGCCGATTCTTCTTTCCGCCCGTGAGCTCGGCGACGATGCCCTTCGCTCGGAAGGTGGCGAGCGTCGACAGCACGGTCGGTAGGGTGAGGCCGCTTGCGTCGACAACTTGCTTTGCGCTCGTCACGGGACGTCGCGCCAGCGCGTCGATGACGCGGAGCGCGGAGCTTGCCGACGTCTTCAGCTCCCCGCGGATGCGGGTTCGATCTGCCTCGACGAGCGCGAGCAATTGCGATGCGGTTTCCGCTGCTTGCTGGGAGATTTCGAGTACGCCCTGCATGAAGAATCTGAGCCATTGTTCCCAGTCTCCATCGAATCGAACGCGCTGCAGGCTCTCGTAGTAAACGTTGCGATGTTGCTTGAAGTAGAGGCTCAGGTACAGCAGGGGCTCAAGGATCACTTGCTCGGCTTGGAGGATGAGCGTCACGAGCAACCGACCAAGGCGACCGTTCCCGTCGAAAAATGGATGAATCGTTTCGAACTGAGCATGCGCTAACGCAGCCTTGACGAGCGTGGGGGCGTTGGACTCACGGATGTAGCGTGTGAGTGATTCGACGAGGGCGGGCACGTAGGCAGCTGGCGGAGGGACGTACTCGGCGCTGAAGGGCGATACTCCCCCCACCCAATTCTGTTCGTCGCGCAGTTTGCCGGGCGTGAGATGTGCGCCTCGACCGCTCTTGGTTAGCGTCCAGTGCACGTTCCGGATGAGCTCGAGATCGATCGACCTACCCGTGCTCAGTGCCACTATGCTCATCTCCATGGCAGCGATGTAGTCGGAGACTTCCTCGACCTCGTCGAGTGGAACGCCCGGCATCGCGCCACTCTCGAAGCGAAGCAGGTCCGATAGCGACGACTGCGTCCCCTCGATCTGCGCAGACAGAACGGCCTCCTTGCGGACGTAGAAGTACGTGAACAGCTTCGCGTCCGGAAGGGTCGCCCGTATGCCCTCGAGTCTTCCGATTGCCTGGTTGGCTCGGGCGATGAGATTTTCGTCTGCCGGCGTGAGCGCCAGCGGGGGTTCTGGCGGCAGGTCGCGCGGAAGGAACGCCTGGATGGTGGTCCCGTCATAAGAAGCAGCGACCCGCCGGCCGCTCCGGTCGCTCTTGAGCTCGCGCATGCTTGCCGAGTTTAACTACCGGCGACCCAAAGTTAAATATTCGCCATGGATTTAAATTATGCCCACACTCGACTCGGGAGCAGCTGCCCGCGTACCTCACCCGACGCGCCTTATAAGCTTAAGGATTACAAGGGCTTGCCTCTCAAGTTGTCTCAAGGTCACGCCGGGACGGTGCTCATATGACGCTCGGTCCTTCACAAGCAGCGCTGCTGCCTGGCCCCTTTCAGGCTCGATGACCAACCGAAGTTCTAAATTCTTCTGCCCGGGTGCGCAAAGGACCCTAAAAGCCGACGAAAGTCGGCTTTTTTGCTGTGGGGTTGGAAGGGCTTCGATCTGTTGGTCTCGCGCGGAAGCGATCAGGTCGCGCTTCGCAGCAGCGCCAGGATTGGCATTGCGCACGAGCGCGAGGACCGCGACACCTTCGGCGCGGGCTCGCTTTCCCAGCTCCTTCCAGATCGCAGGCGGCAACCGCACGGACTTCAGGACGGTGGGGCCCCTTCGGCGCCCGCCCGCGACCGACTTGTAGAGTGAGGCCGCCAGTGGGGATTGCCGTGGGCGAGCACATAGAAGTAGAGGGTGAAGGTCGCGGCGGTCGGCTCGCGGGGACGCTCTGCTTGCCCGGCGAGGAGGGGGACCGTTCCCGGTCGTGTTGATGGTTCACGGCAGCGATCCGCTCGATCCGTGACGGGAAAATGAGGGGTCAAATGCTCGACGTGTTCAACAGCGTTGCACATGAGTTGGCGCGGGCCGGTGTCGCCAGCGTTCGCTACGACAAGCGCGGCTGCGGAGCGAGTCGAGGCGATTACCGGCAAAGTGCCTGCGGCAGCTGCTGAGCGTCGATGCCGCGCAGGTTTACGCGGCGACGCGCTGCCCCGTGCTGCTCGTCGGCGGCGAGAAAGATCTGCAGTGCGACCCTG
Organism: Polyangiaceae bacterium; assembly: GCA_029266615.1. Classification (GTDB taxonomy): domain Bacteria; phylum Myxococcota_A; class Polyangia; order Polyangiales; family Polyangiaceae; genus PMG-095. The sequence continues at coordinate 4,728 of JAQSWN010000169.1, read as the reverse complement.
CCGACGTGGCCCGCATCGCGTCGCTCGTCACTGGGCCAGTCGAGTCGCACGTCGTGCCGAGCCTCACGCACCTGCTGCGACGTGACAGCGAGGCGCCGAGCATTCTGGGCGCCGCGCGGCTCCTCACCCAACCGGTCGAGCCGGCGGTGGTGTCGCTAGTCGTGAAGTGCGCGCAAGCCCGAGGGGCCTCGTAGACTTGCTGCACGACGGCGACGTTGCTCACGAGCTCAGAGTGTCTGACCAAGTCGGAAGCGCGAGTTACTTCCAGGTCGACCCAGTCGCTGCTTGATCTGAATCAGTCGCTCCAGGTTGAGGACGCGTACGCGGGCTACACCTAGGTCGACCCAATCGCTGTCCGCGACGAGCTCAGGGAAGCCAGCGGTTTCCTCGATGGTCCCGAGCAGATCGAGTGGACCCTGGTTCGTTTCCATCAGGTTGTGGCCAGGGCTCCGTAGGTGCGACTCGTTCAGGCGCAACCGTCGCGGGTCGTCGCGCACGATGGCTTCGAGCTCGTCGAGCGCGTCCAGCAACCGCTCGATGTTGGTCGCGCTTCGTTCGTACACCACATCGAGGTCGAAGGTGTTCACCGGCGTACCGCGTAGAACGGCCGCCATTCCCCCGACGATGATGAACTCGACCTCGTGCTTGGCGAGGATGCTCACGAGATCAGCGAGCGCCATTGCGTGAGCGTCGCGCGGCTGCTGCTAGATCAATCACGCCTTGAGCGTAGGCTAAGCGCTGGGCAGGGGTCTGTCGAAGCATCCAGCGCACGAGCGAGCGATCGACGCCGTTTGTGTCATAGGGCGCCCCGTCCGCGGAAGCCGACAGCGCCTTGTCGCTGGAGGGATTCGCGTCGCCGGGAGAGCTCATGCGTCGTAGCTTAGCGCGGGGTGCCAACGCCAGTCGACCTTCGTAGGCGTCAAGCCGCGTCACAGAAGTTCTAAGTTCTTCTGCCCGGGTGCGCAAGGAACCTAAACCCGCGTGCGCCAAAGCTGAAAAGCCCATCGTTGGATGGGTTTCGATGGGCGGGTAGAGGCGGGACGAATCCGGAAGTCAGGTCTGAAGCAGGCGGACTTCCGGAAAGTACGAGCGGAGCCTGTCGAGGTCCTCGAAGTCCGACGTCAGGACGCGATCGCCCCGACTGGCGGCCGATGCCATGACGACCGCGTCGACGACCGTTGCGCCTTTGACGGCGGCGATGGCTTCACCGGCGACTCGCGCCAAGTCTGGAAGTAGCGGCTCGATCACACAGCCCTCCAAGAGCGAGGCGATGCGCGCCGACCGCGGTCCGCCTCGCCAGGCTTCCACGATGACCGCAGTCGGCACGGTGAGCTCGTAACCCAGCTGTTGGGCTAGCTTGATGTGCGTCAGCGTGCGTCGGTTCTGCCGCTCGAAGCCGATCAGTGCGCCGCTGTCGAGAGTTACTCCTGCCATTCTGCTTGGATCGCCGCTAACTCTTTGGCCGTGATGGCGCCCTTCTCCTGCTCGTAGCTCGCCACGAGCTCTTGGAGGCGTCGCCGCCGGAGCTCACGCGCCAGCGCTTCGGTCACTTCGGCGCTGAGCGTGCGGTTAGCCTTCTTTGCTTCTCGCTCCATTGCCGACAGCACGCCCTCGTCGACCGTCAACGAGACCTTTTTGGCGCGACCGCGGGTTGTCGGTGAGCTCGAACGTGTTTTCGCTGACCGAGTGGCCTTGCGCATGAAAGTATCCTACCCGAGGTAGGATAACGAGGCAACGCGACCGCGCGACGATTCGCAACGGTCACGCCGCACCCGTGACCGAAGTTCTAAATTCTTCAGCCCGGGTGCGCCAAAGCTGAAAGCCCATCGTTTGATGGGTGGGTGGAAGCGATCGGGTGGCGCTATCGCCGTTGCGGCGAGGCAATCTCCGACGAGCGCGATGCCGTCGCGCCTTCGTTGGTCGAGGGCCGGCTCCCGGGCGCTCCCAGCTCGGTGCCTCGGTTGATTACATCAAGGTAACCCGAGTACGCGAAGACGCGATTGTTCTTTCCGCCAGTGGATCCATGATCATTTGCTCGGCTCGAAGAATGAGCGTCACGAGCAAGCGACCAAGGCGGCCGTTCACTTCGAAAAATCGATGAATCGTTTCGAACGGGGCGTGCGCCAGCGCGGCCTTGACCAACGTGGGGGCGTTGGGCTCGCGGATATGGCGCGTTAAGATTCGACGAGATTAGGCACGCGCGTCGCAGGCCAGGCGGAGGGACGTACTCAGCGCTGAACGGGGATCCCCCAACCCAGTTCTGTTGGTCGCGAAGCTCGCCCTGGCCTATCTCGGCGGCGTCCTCCCGCGCCGCCGACGCGAGTCAGCAAGCGCGTGCAATCGGGACGGGAAGGGTGAGGGTACGATGGTCCTTCGCGCATCACGAGCTGGCCAGGAGAGAAGCACTTGTACAATCGTCGCAGGACCGAGCTGCTGAGGTGGGGGCTCGGATGGTTGGTTGGGTGCGTGGTGGCTAGTGCTTGTGGTGACGTCACGCCCAACGAACCCGTCGGCGCCGCCGGCCAAGGCGACGGGGCGCGCGCCAACGGGGGAGGTGAAGGAGCCCGGGCCGGAACCGTGACACGCTCGGAAGGGGGGCAAGGCGGGCAGGTCGAGCACGGGGACGCCGCGGGTGAGGGCGGTGCGCAAGCGGCGAACACGGGCGGCGCTTCGGGTGGTGGCGGGGCGGGGAGCGGTGCGCTCGGAGCGGGTGCCGACGCGGGCCAGGGTGGTAACGGGGGAGCGGCGGGTAGCGTCGACGGTGGCGCCGCAGGCTGTGCGAGCGACGATGACGCGACGACTTGGTCGCCACCAGCCGTGGTCGTCTCTGACAATGGGGTCGCGTTCGTCGACACGCCGAAGCTGAGCTACTTGTCGGAGGAGTTGCGCGTGACGGTTAGTGGGGGAGGTGGCGGCTCCTGGAAGGCGACGACCGACGCCACCTGGTTGAGCGTGACCGCCCAAGGCGGCGACGGGCAGCCACTGCGGTTGACCGCGGAGCCGAAGGGGCTGCGCGTCGATGTGATCCACTACGCGAAGGTCCACGTTGTCTCCGATGGAGAGGCGGATGGCGACGTGGTGCGCGTCGGATTGTGGGTCGGTTCGAGCGGCCCCGAGGACGTCGTCAGCCTGCCGGTTCAAGGAGCGAGGGTGGTTACCGATCCGATTCGCCCGTATGCGTATGTACAAACCGCTGCTGCGGAGCTCTCGGTCTACAACGTGTACACCGCCGAGCTCGTGACGAAGCACGCGCTTCCGGGCGCACAATTGGGCGAGATGGCGGTCAGTACGGATGGCTCGCAGCTGTTCGTCGTGGACGTGGCGACACGCGAGGTAGTGCGAATGGGACTCGACTGCGGACGGAAGCACGAGCGGTGGGCGCTCGACGGCAAGTACCGCTTTGCCCCGACGATCGCCTACGCACGCACGGGCGGAATGGGGCTGTTGCTGACGACCCACGGTCACCTTTACCGCGCCGCCGACGGCCAGTCGTTGGCGAGCGATCTGGAAGTGTCCGAACAGGGGTTTGGGACGCTGGCCGCGAGCCTCGTCGGCAATCGCTACTGTTGGCTCGAGAACGGCTACAGCTCGGCGACCCTTAACTGCCACACATTGGCGCTGGACCTGGAAACGGCCGGCGGCATCGTGGTCGGGCCGCCGGTACCCGGAATCGCCGGATTGGGAAACGACGTCGCCAGCTACCCGAAGGACGTTGCCCTGAGCCCCGACGGCTCGCGCGTGTACGTGGCGGCGGGCTCTCCTGATTTCTTCTTCGTTCTCGACGGCACTCCGGTGGAAGAGGGTTACTTGGCGACCATCGACACGTTGCCGGGGGAGGCCTTCCCCAACAACGTGCACGTGAGCGACCAGGGGCTCGTCATCGCCGCGTCCAGCGCCATCTACTCTCCTTCGGACCTGTGGATCTACGATGGCGCTGGGGAGCTCGTGGACGAGCACAAGGTGAGCCAATATGCGGAGGGCATCCGGGCACGCCAAGTCCAAGTCTCGGGGGACGGTCAACGCCTCGCGGTCCTGAGCGCCGACCCGCTCCTCACCTTCCTGAGCACGCGCCGGAGTGAGCCGTGAGCGCGGCGCGGATCTGGTCGCCTCGGCTAGAACCACTCGCCGGTGGTGCCTTCCCCACAGTCTAGTGTGTACTAAGTCGAGACGGATGCGTTCGGCACGCGACGCTCGAAGCGCGCAACGAGACGCTCGATGCATGCGGCCTGGAACGGCGGATGCCTGGCGGCGATGCGGGCAAATGCCTCGAATGCGTTGTAGTCGTTTCCGATCGCGTCGATGAGCTCGAGCAAGGTAGGCGCATGCTTGGGGTCGAGCTCTGCGGCAGGCTCCCACGCGGCGAGGAACTCTTCCTCTGACTCTATTTCGGGGCCGATTCGGCGCAGCGTTTCGAGCACCTCGAGCTCTCGCTGCTCGCGTTCGGGGCCGTTCATCGCGACGGTGACGTGCAGCAAGCAATCGAAGCGCACCTCTTCGTTTCCGCGTCCTTGCAGCACGACGTCCAAAAGCTGGCGGGCTCGCTCGCGGCAGTGCGCGGCCAACTTGCCTTCCAGCCTCGCCACGCGCGCGTAGTGCTTGGCGAGATCCCACTTGTAGTCGAACTCTCCTGCGTCGAGCAGCGCCACGTAGCGCGCTTCCACCTCGGGCTCACGCAGCGCATCTCCCAATGAATGGCCCACGTAGCTAGCCTGATAGTGGTCCGCGTAC
>JAQSWN010000381.1 GCA_029266615.1 Polyangiaceae bacterium | reverse complement strand
AGCCGAGCACCCGATAGAGGGGGCAGAAGCCGACGATCCCCGTAAATAGCGGGATGAGCCCGAGCAGCCCGAACCCTGTTCGCGGCCCGAAGAAAACGAGCGCCAGCAGCACGCTCCCCAGCAGAACTCGAGCTACACGGTCCAAGGTACCTTCATTCTGATTCATATTGCGCTCCGCTGTGCATTGCCCAAGGGATACGAGAGCCGGCGGCGATTGGCGTGAACGCTGAGCATCCGCACCATGCGCAGCGCGGTTGCTGGCTCTTGACGAGGTCAATGAGTAGCGCCTCGCCGCCGGGGCGGCCGGCGAGAAGGTAGGTGTAGGTGCTGGAGTCTCGCTCGAAGAGTTGCCTGAAGAGCATGGGAATTTCCCGCGTTCGGTGGTGAGAGCCAGCTGGCGGAAGAAGGGTTCGAGTGATGCAGCGGACGCGAATTGCCGTGGCTGGGCTCGTGGTCGGGGTAGCGAGGCCGTCGCCCATGTCCTACATGGGCCTGATGCTGAGCGATGACGAACAGTTGCTGGAGCAGGCGCGGGCGGGCCAGCCCGAAGCGCTCGAGCACCTGTTGGCGCGGCACCAAGCTCAAGTCTACCGCTTCGGCATGCGAATGTGTCGGAATCCGGAGGACGCCAAAGACGTACTCCAGGACACTCTGCTGAGCGTCGCGCGCAACGTGCGTGACTTTCGCGCCGGGTCGTCGATTTCGACGTGGCTCTACACGATCGCGCGCAGCTTTTGCGTCAAGAAGCGTCGCAAGAGCAAGTTTGCGCCCCCCGGTGCCGCCGCCCCGTTGGACACCGCCGCCGAGCACGTCGTCGATCCGCGCGCGTCCGCCGACGATGCGTTCGCTTCGAAGCAAGTTGAGCAGGCGCTCGAAATGGCGATCGCTTCGCTCGAGCCAATGTATCGCGAAGTGCTGCTCCTTCGGGACGTCGAGGGGCTCACCGCGCCCGAGGTCGCTCGTGTGACCGGCGCCAGCGTTCAGGCGGTAAAGAGCAGGCTGCATCGCGCTCGGCTAGCGGTACGGGCGAAGGTTGCCCCCTGGCTCGGCATCCCGACCGACCTACCCGCGGCGCCTGGCGCGTGCCCGGATGTCTTGGCGCTATTTTCGTCGCACCGAGAAGGCGAGCTCAGCGCCGACGTGTGCGCTCGCATGGAGCGCCACCTCGAGGCGTGCCCGCGCTGCAAAGGTGCTTGCGATTCGCTCAAGCGGACGCTGAGCTTGTGCCGCGCTGCGCCTGCCGCGGCTATTCCGGCGGAGGTACAAGCGTCGGTCCAAGCGGCGCTGAGGGATTTCCTGGCCGGCGGCCGAACCCATTGAGGGCGGAGTGGCTCTCAGAGTGTGGAGGCCTGCATGTCAGCTACGCACACAACTGAAGTGACCTTCCGACGCTACCGTCAAATAGGGCATGTTGCGGTTGAGTTTTGGGCGCCCGGGGGCGGCCCCTGCCGGGCCTTGAAAGCCGGGCTGAAGTGACTGCAAAGATGTTCCCGGCCGTCCTCGCGGCGGTGTTGGTCTTGCTGGGCGCGTACTTCATGCTCATGAAGGGAGGCGACGTCAGCGGCGCCGAAGCGCGCCGACTCGTGCAAGCCGGAGCGCGGCTGATCGACGTGCGCTCGTCAGCTGAGTTTGCGGCAGGCCACGTCGCAGGGGCGGTCAACATTCCCGTGCAAGATCTGGGAGCTCGGTTGAGCGACCTGCCGCCGAAAGATGGCGCCGTGGTCGTCTATTGCCGAAGCGGCCATCGCAGCCGAGCCGCGGCGCGTCTGCTGAAGAAAGCAGGTTTCGAAGCGGTGCACGATTTGGGTCCGATGAGCCGCTGGTAAGTGGAGGTCGCTCCGTTCCGCGTCGAGGCGCATTCTTTTCGTTCGTTCTGCGGAGCACGCAAGCGTTGCGTCGCGGCTCGAGATCGCGAAGCGTTTGCGCGCTGCATGCCGTCGACGCGGCCAATGTGACGAGGCGCTGACACCGCATGACCGAAGTCGGCGTTAGAAGCGGAGCATGTCAGAATCCACTGGCGACTGTCTGCGCGACGAGCGCCCGCTGCTGTTGAAGTCGGTCCCGTTCATTCTGGTTCACTTGGCGCCGTTAGGGCTGTTGTGGACGGGCATGCGCGCGACGGACGTGCTTTGGTGCGTGTTGCTGTACTTCGGGCGTATGTTCTTCATCACGGCCGGCTTTCATCGCTACTTCGCGCACCGTGCTTACAAGATGGGACGCTTGATGCAGTTTCTGATGGCCTGGGGCGCTTCGACTTCTTGCCAGAAGGGCGTCCTGTGGTGGGCGGCGCATCACCGAGCGCACCATCGCTACTCGGATACGGACCGCGATATTCATTCGCCGAAGAAAGGCTTCTGGTGGAGCCACGTCGGCTGGATTCTATGCCCGAAGTACCAAGCGACGGACTGGGACGCGATCAAAGACTTTTCCAAGTTTCCCGAGCTCGTTTGGTTGAACAAGTATCATTTACTGCCGGGTATCGGCCTGGGTGCAACTTGCTACCTGCTAGGCGGAGGCCGAGGGCTGCTCACGTTCTTCCTCTCCACGACGCTGCTCTACCACGGCACCTTCTCGATCAACTCGCTCATGCACCTTTGGGGCCGCCGGCGCTACGTCACCACCGACACGAGCCGCAACTCCTTCTTGCTGGCGCTCATCACCATGGGCGAGGGTTGGCACAACAACCACCACTACTATCAGTCGACGGCCAACCAAGGCTTCTTCTGGTGGGAAGTAGACGCTAGCTTCTATCTTCTCAAGGTCATGAGCTGGCTCGGCCTCGTGCGAGATCTACGGACGCCCTCGCTCGCCGTGCTCCAACGCCAGCGGGTCACGGAGCATCCGGACGTCGGCATGCGCCCGGAGCGCGCCGTTCCGTCCTCAGCGCTCTCCGCGCACTCAGGGGAGGGCTAGTACCAGCCTCATCCTACCCCTTCGACGTGAAGCGACGCGGCCGCGGCTGATTGACACCCGCAGATTTTGCGCTGCGGCCCGAAGAACGATGAGAGCCGACCGAGCAGGGTTTCGCAGTCGTCGAGACGGAGGACGGACAGAAGGCTCTCGCGGTACTGGGGACTTTGGGGCGAGTGGATCTCGTCGTAACGGATCTCAACATGCCTAATTTGGACGGCATCGGGTTCGCCCAGAAGATGCGCCCGCTCGCGCCTTTCAAGTTCACTCCGGTGCTCTTGCTAACCACCGAAACACGCACCGACCAAAAAGATAAGGCGAAAGCCGCCGGCGCTACGGGCTGGCTGACCAAACCCTTCCACCCGAGCAAGCTGCGAGCCGTCGTACAGCGAGTCTTGCCGTGAGCACCGCCCGCCTCCGCTGCCAGCGAGCCATGGCAAGTAGCGACCGAACCGACCATCGTGAGCACGCTGCTGGGCTCCTGCGTCAGTGCGTGCCTGTTCGACGAGCAAGCGGGCGTGGGCGGAATGAATCACTTCATTTTGCCCTCATCTACCGGCGAGCTGAACGCCGTCAAGCAGGGCCGGGAAATGACGGTAGTGAGGCAAGGGTCACTCGACGCGGGCGAAACCGAGCTATTTTGACGACCCATCGGCAACCGCAGGCCACGTCCGTGCCCGCTCGCCTATTCGGGTGAGGGAACGACGAGAGCTCTCAAGCGAGCGATGTCGAACGGCTTCTCGAGCACGGGTCGCCGCGTCGATCGTAGGAAGCGTTGCCCCTCGGCGTGGAAGGCGCCCCCGGTCATGAACACGAAGCGCTCGGCCAGCGCCGGCCGCGCGGCAGTCACCTCACGGTAGAGAGCATCCCCGCTAAGCTCCGGCATCGCGAGATCGCACAGGATCAAGTCGAACGCGTCCGACTCAGCATTCAGCAGCGTGTCACGGGCAGCCAGCGGGTGGACCTCGACCACGACGTCGCAGCTTCTGGTCAGAACCCGTTTGACCACTTTGGCCACTGCAGGCTCGTCATCGATCACGAGCACCTTTTGGCGATGGGAGCTCGGCGGAGCCCGGCGCTGAAGTTCGCGCGAGGACGACAGCTCGGTCGGCGGTGAATCGACGCTCGGCGCCGTGGGAATGGTGACCCGAAAGCTGCTGCCACGGGAGCTGCTCGTCACCGAGAGCTCTCCGCCGTGCCCCCTGACGATCGCGGCGGAAATCGACAGGCCGAGCCCGATGCCGCCACCGACGTCTCTCGTCGTGAAGAACGGCTCGAAAATGCGAGTTTGGATCTCGGGGGCAATGCCGTGCCCCGTGTCTTCGACGGTG
>JAQSWN010000168.1 GCA_029266615.1 Polyangiaceae bacterium | reverse complement strand
TGCCAGCGGCAAGCACTTTTGGAACAGCGGCATGTTCTTTTTCCGCGCCAAAGACATGCTGCGAGCCGTGGAGCAGCACCTCCCCGGTGTCCACGCCGGCCTGCAGCTCATCGCCGAGGCCAAGGGGAGCGGGCGAGAGGCCGAGCGCGAAGCCACTGCCCGCGCCTTCGCGCAAATGCCGTCGATCAGCATCGATCACGGCATCATGGAAAAGCTGAGCTCGCTTTCGGTGGTGCCCGGCTCCTTCGGCTGGAGCGATCTGGGCAGCTGGCACACGGTCTGGGAGCTCGGCAAGCGGGACCACGCCGACAACGTCGGTCCGGATGACTCGGTCTTCATCGACGCGCACCGCAACCTGGTGGAGGACCTACGAAGCAACAAGACCAAGCGCACGGTCGCGCTCTTGGGCGTGACGGACCTGTGCGTCGTGGAGACGGACGACGCCGTCCTGATCATGCCGCGGGACCGCGCACAAGACGTACGGTCGGTGGTGGACGAGCTCGTCAAGCGTGGGGGCCCGGTCTGAAGGGTCGCGTTCTCCTCGGAATAGGGCTCGCGCTCGGCGCGGTCGGTTGCTCCAAGTTCCGCACCGCGCGCGAGTGCGGCGTTTTCGTCTCCGCGATCAAGACTTGGCAAGGGCAGGCACCGAAGCCGGCTGGCTCTGCCGCGCCGGCTCCCAGCACAGGTCCGGTGGACTCGCGCGCGCTGGCCGAGCGCTACGAAGACCTGGCCCGGCGCATCGACGCCCTGAAGCTGCAGTCGGCCGAGCTCTCGCCCCGCGCGCAGCGCTATCAGAAGCTCGCGCGTGAGGCCGCCGCTGCGCTGCGTGACGTCGCCGCGGCCGTGGAGCGGCGTGACGCGGAAGGCGCACGCAAGCGCCGCGTGGAGTTCGACGACATCGCGCGCGGCGAGGCCGCTTTGGTCGCCGACATCAACGTCGTCTGTCGCTAACGCGAACGACGGCCGCCGCTCGCTTTGGCCTTTGCCTTGCGCGGCCGCCGCTCGGACTCGGGGGGCTGGCTCGGCGTGACGATCGGCTCTCCGCCGTTCATCGCTTGCAGCCGTTTGATTTCGTCGCGAAGCCGCGCGGCGGTCTCGAACTGCAGGTTCTCCGCGGCCGCGAACATCTCCTGGCGGAGCTCGAGCAGCCGCTCGGCGATGTCCTGCGGTGAAGACTCCGCGCCCGTGGTCGCGCTCTTACGTGCATCCGGCCGCTTGCGATCGCTGGTCCCCGGCTTCTGCGCGTGCCCTTTCGGTACCGCGTAGTAGTCGTTCTGCCCGCCAGAGGGGCTCATTTCCATGATGGCCCGCACCACCGTGGCGGGCGTGATGCCGTGCTGCACGTTGTATTCCTGCTGCAGCTTACGCCGTCGCTCGGTCTCGCCGATCGCGACCTTCATCGCGTCCGTCACGCGGTCGGCGTACATGTAAACTTGGCCGTTGGCGTTGCGCGCGGCGCGGCCGATGGTCTGAATCAGCGAGCGCGGGCTGCGCAAGAAGCCTTCTTTGTCCGCGTCCAAGATCGCGACCAAGCTCACCTCGGGCAGGTCCAAACCTTCGCGGAGGAGGTTGATGCCGACCAGCACGTCGAACTCGCCCGCCCGCAGGTCACGCAAGATTTCCACGCGCTCCAGCGTGTCGATGTCCGAGTGAAGGTAGCGAACGCGTACCCCGAGCTCGGTGTAGTAATCCGTGAGCTCTTCCGCCATGCGCTTGGTGAGCGTCGTCACCAGCACGCGCTCGTCCTTCTTCACGCGCTCGCGAATCTCCGCCAACAGGTCGTCGACTTGGCCGCCCACCGGCCTCACGAAAATCTCCGGATCCAGCAGCCCCGTCGGCCGGATTACCTGCTCGACAATCACGCCTTCGGATTTTTGCAGCTCGTACTCGCCAGGCGTGGCCGAGACGAAGATGGTCCGGCGCATGTGCTGCTCGAACTCTTCGAACTTGAGCGGGCGGTTGTCCATCGCGCTCGGGAGGCGGAAGCCGTACTCCACGAGCGTCTCCTTGCGCGAGCGATCCCCGCGGTACATCGCGCCCACTTGCGGTACCGTTTGGTGCGACTCGTCCATGACGAGCAGGAAATCTTGCGGGAAGTAGTCGATGAGGGTGGGGGGCGGGTCGCCGGGCTTGCGCTGTGAAAGATGCCGCGAGTAGTTCTCGATGCCCTGCACGAAGCCCATCTGTTCGAGCATCTCCAGGTCGTACATCGTGCGCTGTTGAATGCGCTGCTTCTCCAGGAAACGCCCCTCGCGGTCGTAGTACTCGAGCCGCTCTTTGAGCTCCTCGCGGATGCCGGTGATGGCGCGGTCCAGCTGCTGGCGCGGCGTCACGTAATGTGATCCAGGGAAGATCGCGTAGCGGTCGAGCGAGCGGAGCACCTTGCCGCGCAGCGGGTCTACCTCGTGGATGCCGTCGACCTCGTCCCCGAAAAACTCGACCCGGATCGCGAGCGCTTCCTCGTATACGGGGAAGATCTCCACCACGTCACCGCGCACCCGGAACGTGCCACGGTGAAAGTCCGTGTCGTTGCGCTCGTACTGAATGTCCACGAGCATACGCAGCAGGTTGTCCCGGCGCAGCTCCTCGCCCTTGACGATGTTGATGAGCAGGCCGGAGTACGTTTCGGCCGAGCCGATGCCGTAGATGCAGCTCACGCTGGCGATGATGATCACGTCCGGCCGCGACAAGAGCGACATCGTTGCGGTGTGCCGCATGCGGTCGATCTGGTCGTTGATGATTGCGTCCTTCTCGATGAAGGTATCCGTCGTCGGAATGTAAGCTTCGGGCTGGTAGTAGTCGTAGTAGCTCACGAAGAACGCCACCGCGTTCTCCGGAAAGAGGTCCCGCATCTCCGCGTAGAGCTGCGCGGCCAAGGTCTTGTTCGGCGCCATGATGAGCGTCGGCTTTTGGATCCGCGCAATCAGGTTGGCGATCGTGAAGGTCTTACCGCTGCCGGTGATGCCGAGCAGGGTTTGGTACTGCGCCCCCGCTTCGTAGCTCTTGACCAAGCTTTCGATGGCGGCCGGCTGGTCCCCCTTCGGCGTGAACTCGCTGCGCAGCTTGAAACCGAGGCTCATGGATCTCACTAGCGTTAGCCCACCGCGCTCCCGGCGCAAGGCACAGACGGGGCAGTCACTGACAGTCGTGTGTCAGCGAAGCGCACCACCTTGTCGGGATCGCCATTTTAGGGGGCGTTAGCGGCCCCGAGCCAGGCCCTCGTTTGGTCAGATCCAGCCGCGCGCCGCTGTGATAATCAAGTCTTCATGAGCGTCCATGAGGTGGCCCCCGTCGACGTGAGCGACCTGGAAGAGGAGCTCATCATTCCGCCGCGCTCCGTGCGCTATTTCCTGTCCGACGCGACCGGCGTGGACTTCGCGGCCCACGCGGTCGCGGCCAAGGGCGTCGTCACCCACGGCTTCGCCAATTTCTACGCCATGGTGGCGCGGCCCGATCGTGACGTCGTGGTCCGCATTAATCGCATGAAGGGCCGTCCGGATTCGCAGGTCGGCAGCGTCACTACGACGCCGGTGCGCATCCCGATGCTGTTCGACTGGTCCAAGCTCCCGGGCGGGCTCACGCCGCACAAGGTGCTAACCCTCATCGACCAGCTGCTGGAGCTCGGTCCGTTCGGCTTCCGTGGGCCCGCGGCCGCGCACGTCCCCGATCACCTCGCGTCTCAGGACGACGGCGTGCGCACGACGCAAGTCATCGCGCCTGGCTACAGCTGCTACTCGAACAAGTTCCTGGCCCGGTCGATGGAGCTCATCGGCGAGGACTTTCTGTACGTCACCTCCGCCAACCGCTCGCGGCACGTCACCGGCGCGGCGGACGAGCCGGCGCACTACCGCGGCTCGGACATCAAAGCGGAGTTCAGAGGGGAGGACGGCTTCGTGGTGCTGCGCCATCCCGACGAACTGGCCGCGCAGCAGCGCTATCCGCTGTTCGCGCCCATGTCGACGACGATCATCGCTCTCCACAAGCTCGGCACACCGACGCCCGCGGGACGGCCGCGGCTCTTCGTGGAGCGGCACGGCTCCCTCCACGTGGACGACCTGCGTCCGTACGTGGAGCGCCTCGGCTTCGGGTTAGATCTCGGCCCCAAGGCGCAGGTGAGGCTCACGGAACGGTACTACGCGGGTCCGCCCTCGCTACGGCGAGCGTAGGGAGCGGTCGACGCCACCGCCGCGGGCGCAGGCAAGCGCTTTGCCCGCGATTTACTACGGAAACAACGGCACTTCGGGCAAGCCGAGCGCGTCCGGCCAGCCTTGCGCGACGTTGAACGCTTGCACCGCTTGCGCGGAGGCGCCGCGCGCCAGGTTGTCGATCGCGCACATCGCGATGACGAGCCCCGCATGGTCGTCTTGCACGTAGGCAACGTGCGCGCGCGCAGAGCCTCGCACCCACAGCGTGTCCGGGAGCAGGCCCGCGGGGAGCACGGTGACCAAGCCTTCGCGGTACAGCTCGCTCGCGGCGGCGCGACACGTATCCGCGGTCACGCCTGCTTTCGGCTTCACGTAGGCGGTCACCAAGATGCCGCGGGACATTGGCACCAGCACGGGCGTGAACGACACCGTGATGGGTTGCCCGGCGGCGAGCGACAGCTCTTGCTCGATCTCGGGGACGTGGCGGTGCGTGCTACCCGGTTTGTACGCACGGATACCCTCGCTCGCTTCCGGGAAGTGGAAAGCCGGCGAAGGCGATCGCCCGCCGCCGCTCACCCCCGTCTTCGAGTCGATGATGATGGGCGTGGGCTCGATGAGCGTGCTCTTCAGCAGCGGCGCGAGCGGGAGCAAAGAGGTCGTGACGTGGCAGCCCGGCGCCGCGATCAACTTCGCGCCCGAAAGCTCGGCGCGATGCAGCTCCGGCTGGCCGTAAACGGCCTTGGAGAGCAGCTCGGTCGCGGGGTGCTCGCCGTACCACTTTTGGTACGTAGCCGCGTCCTTGAGTCGGAAGTCTGCGGAGAGATCCACGACCGGGACGCCGGCGTCGTACAGGGCCTTGCCGGCGCGGGCGCTCGCAGCGTGGGGCAAGCACAAGAACGCAACGTCGATGCGCCGGGCAAGCTCCGGCGCTTGCTCCGGGTCGAATCCCTCCAGCACCAAATCAGAAAGGCCGGCAACGCCGAGCGTGCCTGGGAGGACCTCGCTCAGTCGTTTGCCAGCCTTCTCCCGAGCCCCCACCATGACGATGGAGAGCTTCGGGTGCCCGTGCAGCAAGCGCACGAGCTCCGCGCCGGTGTATCCGCCGGCGCCCAGAATTCCGACGCGGAGGATACCGGCCACGAGTTCCTCAGCGCTTCGAGTACTGGAAGCGCTTACGGGCGCCCGCCTGACCGTACTTCTTGCGTTCCTTCTTGCGGTCGTCCCGCGTGAGGAAGCCGGCACGCTTGAGCGTCAAGCGGCGCTCCGGGGTCTCCGCGAGGAGCGCGCGCGCGATGCCGTGGCGAATCGCCTCCGACTGTGCGCTGTGGCCGCCGCCGGCGACGGTCGCCTTGACGTCGTACTTGTCCAACACCTCGATGACCTCGAGCGACTGGCGCGCGATCATGCGCGAGGTCTCGCGCTCGAAGTAGTGATCGGCGTCGGTGCCGTTCACGATCATCTTGCCCGTGCCCGGGCTGATCCAAACGCGGGCGACCGCGGTCTTGCGCTTACCAGTGGCGTACGTCGAAACTTCGGACATCTGTCTAGGCTTCTTTCAAGTAATCAGAGCGAAAGGGCTTCCGGCTTTTGCGCCGCGTGCGGGTGCGTATCGCTCCCGTAAACCTTGAGCTTGAGCAGCATCTCACGACCGAGCACGTTCTTCGGCAGCATGCCCTTCACGGCCTTCTCGATCGGGAAGGAGGCGTCTTTGGCGGAGACCTCGCGGTACGTCTCGCGCTTGATCGCGCCCGGGTAGCCGCTGTGCGAGTAGTACATCTTGTCGTCCGACTTCACGCCCGTCAGCTTCACCTTGCCGGCGTTGACGACGATCACGAAGTCGCCCGTATCCACGTGCGGGGTGTACGTCGGCTTGTGCTTGCCGCGCAGAACGGTGGCGACGCGCGTCGCCAAACGGCCGAGGGGGATGTCCGTCGCGTCGAGCACGTACCACTTACGGGTCGCCGCAGCCTCTGCCGGTTTCGCTTGATACGTCGCCATCGTCTTCAGATCCTTGTCGTCTCTTGCTAGCCGGAAGGCGTGAGAAAAATCACGGCCGATCCGGGAAAAGGGCGGCTTAACTAGCTTCCAAAGCCCCCCTCGTCAAGTCCATGTTCCGGCCCGCTGTTGATAACCGTGTTCCCGGGGGGGTAGGCCAGGCCTGCCTCACCCCTTTCGACCCTCGGCGCTACCCCCAGCGGCCAGCTGGCCGCCTCGCCAGCCCCGGGAGTCGCTTTGCGGCTTCCGAGATTCACAGGGAGATCGGTAGATCGGGAGTTCTGCGCGTTTCAGGGGGTTTCGGGGCGCGACGGAGGCGTAGCAGGTTCCGCTCGGTGACTCGAGTCTCGAACCCCAAAATTCTCGCCTCGCACGAGTTCTGCCCCTCATCACCTCCCCGTGACGTTCTCGAACCCCAAAATTCTCGCCTCGCACGACTCCCGTCCCTCCTGATCTCCCTGTGAAAATTCTCGAGCCGCTCGGGGAGGGCGGGGCGGCGGCGAGGCGGGGCGAGGGATCCCGGACTGGTGAGTGGGGAAGGGTGAACACGGGCGAGAGGGGGCCGCTATAATGACAGGCTGTCCATGACGCCGCCGACCACGCCATGAACCCAGGCAACACGCGACTCCTCGAACGACTGTTCGCCGACGGGCTCATCACGGCTGAAGCACAGGAAGCCTGCTTGAACTTGGTGGCTCGCTCCGGCGAGCGGGTGGAAGAGGTCATCCTGGAGCTGAAGGCGCTCGAGGAGGCCGCGCTGCTCAAGTACCTGGCCGCGCTGCACAAAACTCGCTTCGTCTCGACCGAGAAGCTCGCGAAAGCGGACATCGATCGCATCACGCTCGACAAGGTGCCCAAGAAGCTGGCCGAACGCGACACGGTGTTCCCGGTTTTGTACGACGCGCAAACGGGGACGCTGAGCGTCGTCACTCCGGATCCGGACAACGCGCCTGCTCTGCACGACGTGCAGCTCGCGTCGGGCGTGAAAGAGGTGCGCGCGTTCGTCGGCCGCCCCCGCGCCGTCAAGGCTGCGATCAGCAAGGCTTACAACGGCGACATTCACGCCTTCGCGATTTTGGATCGCGACGCGCACGCGCAGTTTTCCACCATGCTCAACGTGTTCGAGCGCAACCTCGTCAGTGACGAGAGCATGGTGCTGTCGATGGCCAAGGAAGCCACGCAGGGCGAGCGTGTGCTCAGTGACCGCGACTTCAAAACCCGAAAGACGGGCTCGAGCTCGGGCGGCGTCAACGACGAATCCTTTCAGGAGGCGCTCAACGTCCTCATCACGTTGATCGAAAACGCGCGGCCAGATCTGCGCGGTCACTCGGCGCAGGTCGCGCGCCTCACCAAAAAGGTCGCCGAGCGCATCGGCCTGCCCGAATCCACCAAAGGCGCTTACGTCTGCGGCGCTTACTTGCACGACCTCGGCAAGATGGGCGCGTACCACCTCACCGCCCTCAACGTCGCCGAGTACGAGGGCCACAAGGCCCAGGCCGAAAAGCAGTACAAAAGCCCAGGGCGACTACTGGAAGCGGTGGAGCTCCCGCTCGAGGTCTTGCAGACCATGGAGCACATGTACGAGCGCTACGACGGCAAAGGCTTCCCGGACGGCGCGTCCGCGAAAGAGATCCCGCTCGGCGCTCGCATCCTCGCGATCGCGGACACCTATGCGGACCTCACCCAGAACCCGCGCAACCCCTTCCGCAAGACGCTGCGGCCGGTGCAGGCTTGCGAGGTGCTGGCCCGCTACCGCGGCACCGTGTTCGACCCGAACCTGGTGGACCTGTTCAAGCACACCGTGACCGGCGAAGACGTGAAGGCGCGCCTGCTCGCGAACCGTCACCGCGCCCTCATCATCGACCCCGATCCGGAAGAAACGACGGTGCTGGAGCTGCGGCTTCTCGAGCAAGGCTTCGAGGTGGCGCAGGCGCACAACATCGAGGACGCCCTCAAATGCCTCGAAAAGGGCGAGATCGAGCTCGTCATCTCCGAGCTGGACCTGCCGAATGGGGATGGGCTCGCGCTCTTGGCGGAGGTGCGCAAGCGGCCCTACGGGCAAAAGCTACCGTGGGTCGTCGTGACGGGTCGCTCCAGCCGCAACGACGCGCAGAAGGCCTTCGATCTGGGAGCCGCGGATTTCTTGTCCAAGCCGGTCTCGGCCGACCTTCTCGTCGCCAAGTTGAAGCAGATCATCGAGCGCGAGGCGCGGCAGGCAGGCGGGGGGCGCGGCGTTTCCGGCTCGCTGTTGGAGATGGGCCTGCCGGACATGGTGCAGGTCTTGTGGCACGGCCGAAAGAGCGGCTCGCTCAAGATCCGCTCCGGCAACAATGCCGGCGAGATTCATTTCGTGAACGGCGCCATCTACAACGCCCTTTGGGCAACGCTGCGCGGTGAAGAGGCGTTCTACGCGATGCTCAAGCTCATCGAGGGGGACTTCTCCTTGGATCCTAACTTCTCGGCACCTCAGCAGGTCATCATGGATTCGCCCGAGGCCCTTTTGCTCGAGGGCATGCGCCGCATGGACGAAGGCGCGCGCTGAGGCGGGCTCGGACCCAAAAGGCGAACCGCCGGTAGCGCGGGGCGCTCCAAGCCGGATTGGCCCGGCGGCGTGGGCTCGAGGGCGCCGCATCGCCCCTCTGACCACATATATATGACGCTGATGTAGGCGCGGCTTTTTCCCGCAGCATGGGATTCTACGGGCTTCTGATTGTGAGGTACGACCGCGCCTACAGGCGCGCGAGGCAGGGACGAGGCGGAGGCGAGGCTCGCCGGGAAAGGTGAAGAGAGCGGTAAGGCGGCCGTCGTGGTAGCCTCCGAAGTTCGGTAACCCCCACGGATTTGCACGGGCGCAGCGTGTCCAAAGCACCACCGCCGCTACTCGGCTTCAACAACAACGTCCGCCATCGCGGCCGGATCTTCCACATCCAGACGGAAGACTCGGGCGTGAAGTTTCCGCGGATCGTGACGCACCTGTTTGCCGACGGGGGGCGCATCGTCAAGACCACGCGTACGGACTACACCGAGCACCTCGAGAAGTCCGACATGGCCGCGGTCGTGCGCGGCATGATGAAGGAGCAGCACAAGGCGATGTTCGCCGCGCTCCGGGCGGGGGACTTGGACCCGCTGCTGGAGACGGTGTGCGGCCCCCTCGACGCCGTCAAAGTCAAACCGCCCGAAAGCGTGACGGATCCTACGAGCCTGAACGACTTGGAGACCGCGCGCGTCGTGGTCGGCTCGATGAATCCAGCGGAGCCCTCGAACTTACCGGTTCCGGTTGCGCCTGCCCTTCAGCGCACCGAGCCCGCGCCCCAGGCGGACGCCCGAGCCGTGATCGAGAGCATGAAGTCGCTCCGCGACGCGGAGGATCCGCGGAGTCGCCGTCCCATCTCCAATCCCAACCTCCGCAAGCCGACCCCTTCCGTGACACCCCCCGTCGGGGAAGGCTTCGACTTGGACGTCGCGTCGCTCGACCAGAACCCGCCCAAGCCTTCGCGCACCCCCGGGCCCCCGCCGAGCGCGCGACCTCCGCGCAAAAGCAACCCCGCGCCCCGCAAATCGCGCCCGCCCATCCCGCAACGCCCGGCCCCCGCCGCCAGCGCCGGCGCGGCCCCGGCCGCCAGCGCCGGCTCGGCCCCCGCCGAAAACCCGGCGTCGCTCGGCCGCCCTCAAACTCGCCTCGCCGCAGCCCCGCCCCCCAGCGCGCGCTCCATCTTCGGCGACGGCGCCATCAGCGAGCAGTCGCTGGACGAAGTGATCCTCAGCTACCTAGCCGAGGACTTGGAAGAGCCGAAGTAGGGGCACCGGCTCACACGGGCGCCCCCAGCGCTAATTGTATTCGCACTCCGCGAAAACGACCTCGTAGCTCGTGTAGAAACCACTCAACGACGGTCCCGAGGCGAGGTACGGCCCTAGCGAGTCAGATCGATCCGAGGTCCCGCACTCAGTCAAAGCGTATGCTGCCTTCGCAGTCGTTCGAGAGGTGCGGCCGCCCGGCTACAGGCCGAGTTCAGCAATCTTCTCCGCAGTGTTTGGATGGGGTCCCGGCTCGCCAATGCGCGCCGTCACTCAAGCCACTGTCCTTGGACGACGCCACGCCCTGACAATGCGCCGGCCTCTGCACTGCGCTCCGTGCATGGAACACTCACTGCGGGTCGAGGTACCAAGAGGCCTTGTCTTTGAAAGTGGCGACCTCCTCTGCGGAAGTACTCGCATCGGGAAGCGTGTAAATCGCCAAATTCGCGTTAGAACTCTTGCTCAGCGACAAGTAGACGTTCGGATCGCGATTGCGATCTGCGCCGCCCAGGCCCTCTGGGTCAGGCGTAGCGAACAAGCGGAAAGACCAGGTGTTCGGCTTGCCGTTCAACCCACGCACTCTATAAAAGGTGGCGGTCTCCTTCGAGTTTTTGGTGGTGGGAACCGCGAGGCGGATACGAGACGAGCACGGCGATAGAATGTTTGCCACCAGATTGGCCGTGGGTCGCGAAAGTGATTCGAACGATAGCGAACCCGGCGCGCCGCTCCGCCCTGGTACCAAATTGAAGACGCCCTGCTCCGCGTCGAGGCGGTTGTCTACGTCCGTCGCAAAGACGAAAGTTCCGGAACAACCAGAAAGCTTGCCTCCGTCCCACGCCATTCTGGACGGGCGCGCGAACGACCGCAAGATGACCCTGCTCGGCAGCGGTTTGGCTGCCGGCATGTCCGCGGAGACGGCCGCGAGAGATGGCGGCGCGCACGAAGTAGGGGTGCGGCCGCAGGTTTTAAGCGCGCCATTGAGCTTGTTCATGTTGCCGTTCAGTGTGGAGACGGCCGACGAGACGGTTTGTAAGGCGGACGGTGTGAGGACGTATCTCTCTGGATTCGTCTCCACGTCCACGAACCGGGCCAGAAGGTCACGCGTCGCATTGCGCTCGCGATTGATCGTCTCCATTTGGTCGAGAGTGACAGCGATATCGGTCGGCGTCGTAGCGTCGTTAGGCAACGCTAAGGTCGAGTAGGGCTTCACGGTGGTGGAGTACACGACTGGGTTTTCGCTGACAGCCACAGTGAACTCGTCCAAGCGGTTGGTGACGCAGGATACATCGGCACAGGCCGAGGTCCTTGGCCCTTCGCCGCCAATCTGATACGTGCGCACCAGCGTGCTGCTATTGTTGACGATCTTCTGCAGTGCGGTTTCGAAAGCGGCCGACCCGCTAAACGTGAGGTAGTTACCTGCGAGCGACGACGATACGGCCCGCTTTTCCTCCGCGGAACTCGTCAGCACTTGAATCATAGCGTGGTACTCGCCGCCCGTCGTGTACGAGTGGAGGAAGCCGTCGCCACAGCGCATACGAAACCGAGCCAGCTTCGCGGCAGATGCCGGCTGCCCAGCAACGCCGCGCAATAGATCCGCGGCGTCGTCTCGCAGCTTGATGCCCGGCGGCATCGTGTACGAGGTATTTCGCACGACAATTGACGCAAGCAGTGTTGCGGTAGTCTCGTTTGTGTGTGTCTCCTCAGCGAACTTGAACTTAGCGTCACCGCCCGCAACCAAGAACTTCGCGCTCGCGGACGCCGAAACAGATAGCCTTTTTTGGACGTCGTTCGAACTTTCGATCAGGGCTAGGGAAAAGATCACCTCCTGACCCCCGGTGTTGGGAGCTTGTAGAGGCACGACATCCGAGCCGTCTGCGGCCGTCACGCAATCGCCGGCGACCGTATCGGTGCTCATGAAATAGCCGCGCGCTTCGAGAAAACCCTGCGTATCAAGGTCCTGATGAAGCACGCCTACCGCATCTGCCTCGACGCTGGGCTCGCGGTCAGCCGCCTCGTCCGCTGTCGGAGCTGGAGAGTAGTTGCACGCCAGCAAAGTAAGCAACAAGGAAACCGATCCAATGATTGTGCAAGTCTTCATGATAACATCGCCGACCCTTGTAAATCCCGCGAGCGCGTTGGGAGTGGATCTCATGGCAGCTCCAAATACCAGCTAGCTCGATCCTTCAGGGCTGCGTCCGCCGTCGTGGGGACGTGCTCGGCTCTGATTCTCACGGCTTCTGTGCGCACGAGATAGTAGCTCTCCGTTCGATTGCGACCGTCCTTCAAACAGCTCTCAGGGCCATTGGGGCAGATGTACGGATCGTTCGTCCAATAGAGCCTAAGTGAGTACGTGTTCGCTTTGCCGTTCAGACCCGGCTCGAGGTAGAAGGTCGAGTTTTCCCTGTACCTGGCGGTGGTCGGCGCGGAGATGTAGGTCGCGACGCCGCTCCCACATTTGCTACCAACGGCAAGGTACGCCGAGGATTCCGTCACGGGTTGCAGAGAGACGGTGTCGACCCCCGGAATCAAGCTGGGCGCTTGACCCGGTCGGAAAGTAAAGGCCAAGTTCGGCAGGGACGCGGCGTCACTAGTCAAAGGCAGCGCCGACGGCACGGAGCACACGCTCGTGTTCACCTGCCCGCCCGCCAGGAAATCGGAAGGCGCAGCGTAAGAGCGCAGCACGCTCGGCCCGCGCACTCCTGGGGCGGGCGGCGGTGGCAGCACGGAGATGGCGCTGAGCGAAGGCATGGTGCACCTGTTCGGGTCCCGAGCGCAGGCCTTCAGCGCGGTGTCTAGTTGAGTAAGGTTGCCATTGAGCGTCGAGATGGTCGACGTCACTTCCGCGAGCGTGGCGTGCGGCGCTTTCAGCAGGTAGCGTTCCGGGTGACTTTGTACCTCGAGGAACTTAGTTAGCGAGTCGCGGGTTGCGTTTCGTTGGAAGTTGATATCTCGCTGGGTATCGAGCGACACCGTGATGTCCAGCGGCGACACCGCGTCCGAAGGCATTGCCAGCACGGAATATGGGGCCGTCTGCGCGGACAGCACCACGGGCGCCTTCGCCACGGCTGTGGTGAACTGAACGAGTCTTTCCGCTACGCAAGCCACTGTCCGACAAGGAGCGGTGTCGATCTCTTTGCCGCCAAGCTGAAAAGAGCGGACGACAGTGCTGCTGTTCTGTGCGATCTTTTGCAGCTCTTTCGAGAACTCCGCCGAACCGCTGACGGTGAAGTAATTCCCCTTGATGGATGACGAGATAGCTTGCTTCTCCTCTTTCGAGCTCGTCGTGATCTCGATGGCCGCGTAGAACTCCCCACCAGTAGTGTACGACTGAAGGAAAGCGTCGCCGCACCGCTCGCGAAACCGCGCGAAATTGGCGGTTTGCAGTAGGGCCTTGGCGTCGTCGCTGAGTTTGACGCCTGCGGGCACCGTCCACGCCGTATTGCGCACCAGAAGGGACGCAATCAGGATGACGCTGGTTTCGGAGGTCTTTGTTTCCTCCGCGAAGCTGAACTTCGCATCGCCCCCCGCGACCAGGAACTTGGCGCTCGCCGAAGCGGTAATGCTCAGTCGGTCCTGAATCTCTTGCGAAGACTCGACCTTGGACAGAGCGAAGGACACCTCTTGGCCGCCAGTGAATGCCGCTCGTCTCGGCTCTATCGTGAGCACGCCGCCACTCGTATACCCGGCTGGGACTAGGCAGTCGCTCGCGACCGAGTCGGCGTTGAGGAAGTACCCACGCCCAGGGAAAAAGCCCTGGGCGTCCAGCGCCTTTACCTGGCTTCCGTCGAATTCCCACGACCCGTCCGGCTGCTCGACGCAACCCGTAGTCAAAGAGTAGCTGAGTGCGGCCACGGCGGCGAGGCGCAGTCTCATGTCGTCCCCTCATACTTGCCGCAACCAGCCGTCGCCCCGCTGCCCGCATCTCCAGGCCTGTGAGTTCGCCGAATACAGCGACTTGGTAAAATTTTTGTGGCCAGCGACCGCTTCGCAGTCACTCCGCACCCACCCAACTCGTTCGTCCTCATGAACTTCCTGTCCCTACTCGCTGACCACGTCCACTGCCGCCAGCGAGGCGCGCTCTTAGCTCAACGCGCTGAGCCTTTGCAACGAACAAGAACGCGGCACATACACGATGCGTGAATAAACGGCACTTGACTGAGCGTTACCCGCCATTCACTCACGGTACGTGTCGCCAGCGGATACGCATGGCGGACGAGCCATCGAGGTCCGCTCCACCGCCCGTCTGCCGCGTGAGCCTCTTCCCGTTCATCGAATCGTTACGCTCGAGCGTCAGGCGCTCTGTGAGCGCGTTGTCGAGATGTCTCGGAGGGCGCTGGCGGTTCCCTCGCGCTCGTTGCTTCCCTCCGATGCAGACGCGGACGATGTCCCTTCTCGGTAGGGGGAGCGCATTCCCCTCGGTACGGAATCAGACGAGAGGCTTCGACATCGCGCAGCTCAAAACAATCCCGCGGAGCTCTTGTGCATGCCGGGCTCGGCACGGTCATACGCGCAAAGGGGGGGACTGCGGGAGCAATCGCTGGACGAAGTGATCCTCAGCTACCTAGCCGAGAACTTGGAAGAGCCGAAGTAGGGCTGGAGCCGCGGTCCCCCCCGCGGCCAGTGCGCTCCCCACGAGCCCAGGTACTCACTTCACGCAGGTGAACGCCTTGAGAGAGACATCGTCGAACAGGAAGCTCGACGCATAGGTAACGTCCGGATCTGCAGGGTCAGGTTCCGTGGGATACGAGTCAGACTCACCGCGCAAGCCGAGATAACGCAGCGTGCCCTGGTGTGGAGCAGCGTCAAAGCTCGCCTCGAACTTCTTCCAGATCGGCGTGTCCCCCCATCCGTCGGCATACTCACCTGGCTTTCCCCACCAGAAAGGTAGCTCTTGAGGATCCTCCAGGTCGGGGTCCCAAAGCGCGATCAGGCAGAAGTCCTCGTTCAAACTGTCTTGAACGTCGATCTGAAAGAGACGCCAGCCGCTTATCGTGAGCCACCCTGCATTTTCCGGAATCTCGACGTCTTCGGAATAGATCGAGCTGCGCTCGCCCTGGGCGCCCGACAGGTAGGCGTAGTAGTCGCCGGACTTTGACAGAAATCCGAGGTCAGGGTCATCGGAGACGGCAACGACTTCGTAGTCGAGTGTGGACTCCTGAACCCAAGGGCTCTCGACGCCGGAGGCCAAGCCGCGCTCGAAGCCGCCATCGCTCAGGAGCTCAACTCCGACGGGCGTTCCTCCCTTTGTCGTGCAGCACACGACTGAGTCGCACGGGATGACTTCGCCGGTGGGCCCCCCGCCACCTTGGCCCTGCGGTTCACCACCTTGGCCCTGCGGTTCACCACCCTGGCCCTGCGGTTCACCACCCTGGCCCTGCGGTTCACCACCTTGGCCCTGCGGTTCGCCACCTTGACCGGGCCGCCCCCCTGCTGGCAGGTTTGGGTCGCCGCCGACCGGAATCGACGGAGCTCCGCTGCTCGTCGAATCAGCACCCGCGTCGCCGATTCCGTCCGCGCCGCCGACGCCGGTGCGCGTGCCGCCCGCGCCGTCCAGCGCCGGGTCGATGTCGTAGTCGCCAAGGCCGAGCATTTGAGAGCAGCCGGCGATGGTGAGCACCGAAACGATGGTGAGGCTGAGCTTGCGCATGGTCCTCAGAACGTCCCGTTCAGGCCGGCGGAGTTGCCGCTGAACCAGGGCTCAACCTTCAAGCCTTGCTGCGCCAGCTTGGGAGTTGCGGTGCTGGCGCTGCTGCTGCTGCTGCTGTTCCCGGTAAGCAACAGAACGATGCCGGCGCCGACGCCGACGAAGCCGACCGCGAAGCCCACCGTGGAGACGGTGGCGAGGCCCTTGGCGCTGTCCAACGTGCTCTCTTGACTGGAGGGGCACCTCTTGTCCTG
>JAQSWN010000380.1 GCA_029266615.1 Polyangiaceae bacterium | reverse complement strand
CGACGCGATCGAGCGTTGGCGCGCGCGTGAAGGCGACGCCGACGACGCTGCCGAGTTGGAACACTTCGCCTTCCGTGAGCGGCAGCTCCTGACCGGGGGGGAGGCGTGCCGCGCGGACGTAAGTGCCGCCCGCGCTGCCGAGGTCCGAGAGGTAGTGGACGCCGTGCACGGAGCGAACACGCGCGTGCTGGGCGGCGACGCTCGGCTCGAAGATCTGCAAGTCCGCGCTCGCGCCGCTGCCGAGGGTGCATTGCTCGGCGGCGAGCACGAAGGACAGCCCCATGCCCGGACCAGAACGGAGCTCCAGCCGCGGGAGGCTGATGGTGGCTTGCCCGCTGAACGTTGTTTTGCCGAGCGCGTCGGAGCGGAACACCAGCTCCGTGCCGCCAACCTGCACGCGATCGCCATCGGCGAGCGGGTGCGCCTCCGCGAGCGCCACGCCGTTCACCCACGTTCCGGTTTGGGTGCCGGCGTCTCGCAAATACAAGGCGTCGCCTTGTTGCGTCACCTGCGCGTGCAGCCACGCGACGCTCGGATCAACGAGGCAAATGGGGGAGCCCGGCGCGGTGCCGATGCTGCACGGCCTGCCCACGATTGGCAGCACGTGACCCCCCAGCTCGAAACGCGCCTCAATCAAGCGATCGCCGGGAAGCGGCTCGGGCGGGGCCTCGGCGTGCAAGCCAATAGAGAGCATCCTCGTGCGGCGCGGTTCGGCCGCGAGTAAGGACGTGCGCTGAGGCAGCTGGGAGGTCAGCTGCGGCGCGAGCTGAGAAGGAATCGCCAAGGTGCCGACCGAAACGATATTGACGGCTTGCGTGCCGCGCAGCTTCGCGGCGGGGACTACCGGCACCAGGCGTGTGCCTTCCGGGCGCGGCTCCGGCTTGGCAACGAGCTTTTGCGTCCCCAAAAAGCCGGTCACGTCGAAGCTGGGATCCAAAAGGCGGGCCGAAACGGCGCTCACGTCCGCGCCTTCGTCTATCAGCCGCTTGAGGCCACGACCGATGGTGCGCACCTTGGCCTGCTTTTCCCCGATGAGCAGCGCGCCCCGCACCTTGCCGGCTTCGACGACCAACTTGCGGTACGCGATGTGACCGGTGCCGCGCGGAAAGTCCACGAGCACGGACCGACCGGGACCTTCGTCGATTTCGCCGAGCCGCGCGAAGTCCAAATCGAACAGCCGCGTGGCAAAGTAGTGCACGCCGGGTCGGTACTGCTCCTCTGCGCCGCACATGTTCGCGCCCGCGACGCGGCCTTGGTGACGCGCGGGCTCCCACAAGCCGAGCTGCTCGCCGTCCACGCTCGCGACGTCACCTGCGGCCCACACGTGGGGAGCGGAGGTGCTCAAGGTGCGGCCGACTTTGACCGCGCCGTTCGGCTCGCGCAAAACGCCGGCCTGCTCCAAAAGCTCGCTGTTCGGGACGATGCCGAGAGCGCTGCCCACGAGCTCGCAGGGAATGCGGCGGCCAGTGCTCGTGACGAGCGCGTTGACCGCGCCGCTCGGTCCCTGTTCGGCGCGCGCGACTTCCTCGCCCAGAACCACCTCCACGCCGGCTTTACGAAGCCGCGTAGCGAGCAAGTCCGAGGCCACTGCGTCTAGTGCGCGCGGCATGAAGCGCGGAGCGCGCTCCACCAACGTGACGTGTACACCACGTTCCAGTAGCGCGTGCGTCCACTCCAGCCCCAGGGCGCCGCCGCCCAGCACGACCGCGCGCTTGACGTTGCCACGCAGCGTGTCGACCACGCGCCGCGCGTCTTGAATAGTGCGCAGCGTGAGCACACCGGGCAAATGGCTGCCGTGAAAGTTGGGCGGGCGTGCGCGCGCGCCCGTCGCTACGAGCAGCGCGTCGTACGGGAGCGGCGTGGGGTTGCCGCTGCACCACAGCTCGCGCTTCTGCGGATCCACCCGGAGCACGCGGGTGAAGACGCGCTCGATGCGACGCGTGTCGTAGAAGTTCGGAGCCACCGCCCACAGCTGGTCTTCGCGCAGCTCTCCAAGGAGGAAATTGGTGAGCGCGGCTCGGAAATAGCCGGGGTTCGGGTCGTCACAAAAGACACCGATCGCGGCGTCGGGTGCGCGCCGGCGGATCTCTTCGGCCGCCGTGAGCCCTGCCGCCCCGTCGCCCACTATGACGTAACGTTTGCGAGCCATTCTCGAATCGGAAACCGCCGCGGAAAAGCCGCGCCGGGCGCATCCTACACCATTGCAGGGGCCTCGAAAGGCCGGCAAACTGCCGCCCATGCGCTCGCCCTCCCGCAACGTGCTCACCGTTTTCGCCTTCGCCTGCGCCGCATTTACCCTGATGGGCTGCCCGGAAAAAGGCGGCGCGGAGAAGACGACGGCCGAGCCGGAGCGCGCCGAGCCCGATCGCGCCGAGCCGGAAGAGGAGGGCAAGGCTGCCGACAAAAAGCCGGCCGCCGCGCCCGCCGCCGACGATCGCAAGCCGGACGACGACAAGGACAAGGGCGGCTGGTGACCGCTCTCAGCGGCGCGCCGTCGACAGCTTTTGCTCCAGCTCGGAAAGAAGCGGGTAAGCGCGCCGCCCGAGCGCGCCACCTTCGCTGACCGCGCGGTGCAGCAGCTTGCGTGTTCCCCCCAGCGTCTGCTCCGGTAGGCGCCACAGGGGTTTGCCGGCCGCGGCCGCGACCGCGTCCCCGAGAAGCGCGGTCGGCAGCTCCGCCAGGAGCGCCAACACCTCTTCCGCTTCCGTCGGGCTAGGGCGCTCGAAGTGCAGGCTCAAGACGAGGAGCAGCCGTTCCGGCAGGCGCTCGAAGAGCGCGCGCAGCGCGGCGCCTTCGAACGGCGCGAGCCCGCGTCGCGCGAGCCAGCTGTCCAGCACGGAGAGCGGCGCGTGTTGCACTACGGGGGCGGTCGGCAGAAGCGAGCCGTCCAGCACCGCCGCCTCGATGGCCGCCCACGGCTCGTCGCGAAGCCGGTCGAAAGGCATCGGCTTGTCACGGGCGTCGGCCAACATCGGCCGCAAGAGCTCTCGCGGGATGTGCGCCCAAAAGGAGCCTTCCGCGTCGTTGTCAGGGAGCAAAAAGTCCGCGCCATCCGCCGGGCGCTCCGCGGCATCCCAAGCGAGCCACACCGCCCGCGCGACGTCCGACCAGGGCACGTCCAGCGCGACGGCGGCCGCGCGCGTCGCGGCGAGCAAGAGCCCTGGACGGCCCCGCCCCAGGCCAGCGGCAGTGGGCCAAGTGAGCACGCCGTGCATCACCTCTTCCGCGATGACCGTTGGTTGCTCCAGTGCGTGCGGTGTTTCCAAGCTCACGAGCGCGCCCACGTGCGTCCGAAGCCGCCCGATGAGCGCGAAAACGCTCAGCGCCCCGGCTTGGCTCAGGTGCGGCGACGAAAGCGCAGCCTCGACGCGGTCCAACAGCTGGGGGAAGCGCGGGTCCAGGTCTTGACCGCGCCAGGGACGCAGCAAGCGATGTCGCTTCGCCTGGCTCGGCAGATCCTCGGAGAGGGTGAGCGCCGCGAGGAGCCACAAGCCGTGGCGTTCGGCGCGCTCCCTTTCACTGCCGCGCAGCACGCGCGGGACGGGCAGCTCGCCCGGCAATTCGAGCATGAGCTCGAGCTGGTCTTCGAACAAGTTTTCGCGCAGGTCCCGCGGCAGCTCCGCGCCTTCCAAGACCGCTAGCCCTGCCGCCACGAAGCCGAGCTCGAACGCGCCCACGTAGAACAAGTTGTCCGGCTCCGACGCCTCGAACAAAGTCTCGAGGCTCTGACCGGCGCTTTCACGCGCCTGCAAGAAGACCCGCGCCTCCACGTCGCTCCGCGCGGAGCCTTCCAGCAATGCGGTGCCCCACTCGATCGGCGACGCTTGTACCAGCGCGTCCACGGCTTCGCTCAGCAGCGTGCGCGCAACGAACCGAGGACCGAGCTGCAGCGCGTCTTCCGCGACGGGCTCCAGCAAGCCCGCTTGCTCCAGGCACCGCACCACGCGGAAGGCGCCGGGCGGGAGCTTGCGCGCGGCGCGCTCCAAATCCGCAGACCGTAGCGCCCCCGGCCCGGTGCCGAGCGTGAGCTTGAGCCAGTCCACGTCCGCCTCGCGCTGCAGCTCCTCTGGCACGAGCGCCAGCCATTGCTCGCGCGTACGCGGCGCGTCCCAAGGCAGAGCGTCCTCCGCGAGCAGGCGTCTTACCAGGGCCACCAACGTGCCGTAGCCGTTCTTGCGAAAGAAAGTGGCGTGAGGTGCGTCCGGATCCAACGAGGCCGCGAAGCGCGCCTGCGCGTAGCGCCGCAC
>JAQSWN010000379.1 GCA_029266615.1 Polyangiaceae bacterium | reverse complement strand
GCGGGCCAAAGCGCGACTTTCGCGGAGCGCGCGCTCATCGGCAGCGCGGAGGGGACCCAGCTGCGTGTTCCCGGCGCCGCCTACGAGCTCGAGCTGCTGCTCCACCAAGGCGCCTACTTTGCCCGTGATTTGTCGGGCGGCCGCACCTTCAAGAGCGGCGCGCCCCTCGGGCCCGAGTGGGCGCCGCTCCGCCACGGAGAAATGCTGCTGCTGTCGTCCGGCGCCATGTTGCGCTTCGAGGAACCATGACCCCATCTGCCGATGAGCAACTGAAAGAGTCGGTGGAGCGCGAGGTGCTGGCGTGCATCGGCTGCAACGACTGCCTGCTCGCTTGCCCGGTCGTAGAGTCGCGGCACGTGACCATCGCGGAGCTGAACGGCGCTGTCCATCTGCCGACCATTACCGAAGCCAACGTGGCGCGGTTCGTCACGGCTTGTACGCAATGCCGCCAGTGTGTGCCCGCCTGCCCCGCAGACCTGAACCGCGCGGACATGGTGCTGCTCAACAAGCTCAAGGTGGAAGACAGCGTGCCGGACCACGAGCTCACCTTGCAGGCGCGCAGCACCGCGTTCGCGAGCGGCATGACGCTCGACGGCTTGTCCCAGAAGCTCACGGAGCTGGTCCTATTCCAAGGGGCGAGCCCGGTCTCGCTGCGCCGGCTGGTGCTCAAGTCCACGTTGCGGCTACTCGTGCCTGGCGAGCAGCTTTGCCAAGAAGGCGAATTTCACGAACGGCTCTGCGTCGTTCTTTCTGGCACCCTCGAGCAGCAGAGCGCAGGCCCGAATGGCGTCGCCATTCAGGTATTGAAGCTCGCCCAGGGCAGCTTCTTCGGTGAAATGGGCGTCCTTTCCGACTCCGCGGAGCCGTTCACGGTCCTCGCGCAAGAGCTCTCGATAGTTCTGGAAGCGCCGAAGATCGCCGTCATTCGCTTGATGGAGCAGGCGCCGAGCGTCCGAGCGTCTTTGGACGCGCTTTACGAAAAACGGGCGCTATGGAGCTATTCCCGGAACCCGGGCGGTCTCGGCGTGCTGCCGGAAGCGGCCGTGGCGGAGCTGCTCTGGTCCGCTCGGCTGGAGCTCCTCCCCACCGGCACGTTGCTATTCAGCGAGCAGGAAGCGCCGCGCGACCTTTTCCTGGTGCGGAGCGGCTTCTTACGCGCAAGCCAGCACGAAGCCGCGGCTCCGGGCACCGTCCCCCGCGAACGCGTGCTCACCTACTTCCGTGAAGGCAACGTGTTTGGCATCCTGCCTCTCCTCGAGCGAGAGCCCACGATGGGGTACTCGGTGCACGCCGCGAGCCGCTCGGAGGTGATTCGCGTACCCGGCCAAGCCCTCGCGGCGCTGCTCACGCGCTACCCGCAGGCACACGCCGCGCTGCACCAGGCGGGGTTCGAGGCCGAAGCGTTGGCCCGAAACCACGCCGTCGGTTTGCGTCCTGCGCAGGGCGCTCCAGAGCTCTCCGGGGCCCGCCGCTCCCTCGCCCCGGAGATGCTCGTCGAGGAAGGTCTGGCAAAAGGCCGGGAAATCCTGGTCATCGACCAAGAGCGCTGCACCGCCTGCAGCAACTGCATCGACGCGTGCGAGCGACGCCACGGCAACAGCCGGCTGCAGCTCCGCGGCATTCAGGCGGACAACTACATGTTTCCGACCGCGTGCCGGCACTGCGAAGACCCGGCCTGCCTCCTGTGCAGTGTGGACGGCATCGTGCGCCTCCCCAGTGGTGAGATCAAAATCGTGGACGAAAACTGCATCGGCTGCGGCTCTTGCGCGCAGCGTTGCCCCTACGGCAACATCAGCATGCACGCGGTGGAGAAGCCGGAGCGCGGGCTGCTCGTGAGCTTGCTGGATTTTCTCGCCACCGGGAGCTTGCGTGAGCGCGCGCTGCAAGCCGTGGATCCGAAAGCCGCGCGCGTCGCCGTCAAGTGCGATCTCTGCGCAGAGTATTCGGACTACGCGTGCGTCACCGCATGCCCAGTGGGCGCCGCGTTCCGCATCGACCCGGGCAAGGCGCTGCTGAGCGCGGCCCCTCGTAGCTCGATGCTAGGTCCTCGCTCGTGAGCCGGCCGCTCCACAAGCGCCGCAGCTTGCTCGAGCGGCAATGGCCCTGGGTCGTCTCGTCCTTCGGCGCGGCGCTGCTCACGGCCCTGCTCGTGCTCGCGATAGACGGCGGTTTTCTCGCAGATTACGCGATTTTCCCGGCCGTCTTGCGCGGCTACACGGCGACGGGCTTGGCGTTCGGGGTGAGCAGCCTCGCGCTCGCCTTGCTCACGTTCCTGTACTCGCTGCGCAAGCGCAGCCTCCAGGAGAAGATGCCCGTGGGCACCATGGCCGGCTGGCTCTGGGGCCATGTCTACCTCGGTTTGCTCTGCGTCGTGTTTGCGCTCGCGCATGCCGGCTACGGAACGGTGGGGCTGGAGCTCACGCTCGGGCACGGCCTCTTGGTGTGCCTTCTCACTCTGGTCGTGAGCGGCCTCATCTGGCGTATCGTCTACGCGACCGTGCCGGTCAAAGCCGCCGGCGACGTCGGTCACTATTCGCAATCCGCGAGCCACGTGCGAGCGCAGAACGCGCTCGTCGAAATCGAGAAGCTGAGCGCGGGCCGCTCGCCTCCGCTCCAGCAGATGGTGCAGTGGCTCCTACAAGTCACGGCCAGTGATCCGGAAATCGCGCACGCCGCGCGCGCCGTTCCGCCCGAAGATCAAGTCGTGATTGTGGAGCTCGTGCGGCTTTCGCGCACGCGTCACCAAATGCTGGAGCGCGAGCGACGCCAGGCGAAATACCGACGCCGGCTCCAAGGTCTACGCGTGCTGCACGTGCCGTTCAGCCTGCTTTTTCTGCTGCTTTTGCCGCTTCACGTCGTCACCGCGCTGAACGTGCCCGCCAAGCTCGCGCCCAAAAGCGGCGTGCTCGGCAGCACCCTCGGCGGCTTTCATCCGTCCCGTGATTGCCGCAGCTGTCACCAGCGCGCGGTGGACGAGTGGCGCACCTCCATGCACGCCCACGGGCTCGTAAGCCCGATCATGATCGCCCAAACCAACCTCGCCCACCGGGAGGCGCTCAAGAACACGAGCGCCCCGGATCCGCAGAACGTGTGCGTGAACTGCCACGGTCCCATCGCGACCGCCCTCGCGCAGTCTCCGCTCCTTCCCTTCACTCCCGAGGGTATTCTCGCTGACCCGGACCTATTCAGCGAAGGCATCACCTGCTCGGTGTGCCACCAATGGCAAGGCGAGCCGAAGACGGCAGGCGGCGGCCTCACCGCGTTTCAAGACGGCTTGAAGCCGGGCCGCACGTTCTTCGGCAGCTTCGGTGACGCCGTAGGCAACGCGTACCACGAGAGCGAAGCCACGCCCCTCTTCCAGCAAGACAGCTCGCAGCTCTGCCGCAACTGTCACTCCGTCCAATACGACCGAAACGGGGACGGTAAAATTGAGCGCGGCACGGACCTGGTCCTACAAACGCTTTACGACGAGTATGCGGATTACGCCAAAGCGGGCGGCTCCAGCTGCGTCGACTGTCACATGCCGCGGGTCCAAGGCTCTCGCGCCGCCGAAACGGCGCTCATTCCGTTCGAGCAAGATAGCGAGGCCCCCGCGCGCCAGCTGCGCAGCCACCGCTTCGTCGCCGTGGATTACCCGATCGACTCCCCCGCCGCCCGCGACGAGAGCCGGGCGGAGCGCGAGGCTTTGCTGCGCCGTGCGGCCACGCTCAGCATCGCCGCCACGTCCGTCAACATCACGGGCTCGCGCGTCAGCTTCGAGGTCTCGGTGCAGAACACGGGCGTCGGTCACAACTTGCCCGGCGGCTTCGCGTTCGTGCGCCAGATGTGGCTGGAGGTCACGCTCTTGAACGCTCAAGGCCAAGCCCTCGCCGCCTCCGGCCTCGTGCGCCTCCCGACCGATGACTTGTGCGACGCCTCGCTCCTCGAAGCACCGAACGAGCTCGAGCCGTTCGTCGTTGGCTGCACCACGACGGATCGCCAGCTCGTTAATTTTCAACAACAGCTGCTCGACAAGATTGAGCTGCTCCGCGATGCAAGCGGTAAGACGCCGCTGGATCTGCGCCAGCAGCCGCGCCTCCGCGCCGCGCCCGGCTCGAAGGAGGTCGTCGTGCAGTACCTCACCGGCGGGCCCGTCTCGCGCGTCCGTCCTTCCACGGGTCAGCCCACCCCGCCGCTTACCGTGGGCGAACGGCGCTCGTTCCCTTACGTGTTCGACGTACCGGCGGGCTCTGGCGCGCAGCGCCTTCGC
>JAQSWN010000167.1 GCA_029266615.1 Polyangiaceae bacterium | reverse complement strand
AACGGATCGGGCGTGACCCGACGCTGCTCATCACCCAGCCCGAGTTGCTGGCCGCGCTCGAAGCGCGCGGTCTCACGTTGGCGGCCCTATTCGGCGCGAGCGCGGAGAACAATCATGAGCTCTCCGAGTCTCCCATTTTCGCGCCACTGATCCGGGAGCTGGAGAGCGACGTGGCGGAGGCCGCCCGAGCGGATACGCGCGCGGGCGTGGACGTCGCCAGGTACTCGCATCGCCTCTTCGACCTGCGTTTCTTGCGGTCGCGGCGAGCGCGTCTATCGCTCGCGGGCGTGGTTAATCGGCCCGATCGCGCGCCCTTCAAGCCGGAGAGCTGCGGGGAGACGCGGCTGGTCTACCGCCTCCAGTACGCGTTCGACGCCGAGCGCGCTTCCAAGCTACCCATGACTTTGGGCGTGGAGCTCACGGTACCGCGCGACGCCGAAGGCGGGTGTCGCCAGGCCGCCGAGCGCTGGCTCGAGCCCCCGGGCGATGGTGCCGAGCAGCGCGCAGACTGGTTACGCTCGGAGGCAGGGCCGCTCGCGCCGCGCTGGCTGGGACTCGATGCCCGGTCGGCACGAGTCGTGGTCAACTTGCAGGTGGTTCGCTGGCCCTCGACCGTGCGCCCTGATCTGGGCGGCCACGCCGAGTACACGCTGCGAGCCTTCCATTTGGACGAGCAGGGCTTCCTCCGCCCCGAGCGATTGGAGAACACGCTGGATCCCGCGAAGCTCCGCGAGCCACGCGCTCGTGAGGCCATGCTCGAATGGGTGAGCGCTCATTTCGCGGCGGTGGATGCCGGCACGGCTCTGCTGCCCCCGGAGCTGCTAGCAACGCGGGCGCTCTCGGTGACGCCGCGCGGGCTGAACCGTCTCGCCAATCGTCCCTTCTCGCAAGCCCTGACGGTCGGCATGTTGCGCGACCTACCGCAGACCGGAGCCATCGTCCGCTCGCCCGCAGGGCTGCTGCGCCGGCTGGACGAGCTGTCTTGCCAAGGCTGCCACCAGGCGCGCAGCGTGGCCGGCTTTCATCTGCTCGGGGAAGACGCCCGCGATGCCGCCGCCGAGAACGCCCTCGCGCAGCCGGTCTCGCCCCAGGTCCGCGCGGACCTAGCGCGTCGCCTGCAGGTCGCTCATCAAATGTTGGCGGGTGAGTCGCCGAGCTTCGCCGCGCCCATTGCCGAGCGCGCCGGCGGGGCCGGAAATTACGGTGAGGCGTGCGGACTGGGAGCGGATCCGAGCTTCACGGACTGGACGTGCGCGAAAGGCTTGCATTGCTCGGACGCCGAAGTGAGCGCGGATGGCGCGCTCGGTCAGTGCTTGCCGAAAGAGCGCGCCGTCGGCGACGCTTGCGAGCGAGGCCGCGTGGTGCCGGCCGCGAATGGCAGGCGCGATCACCTTCAGGGCCGTCAACGCGAGGAGTGCCCGAACATGGTCTGTAACGGCAGCGCGGTTGGATTTCCGGGTGGCATGTGCACCGATGAGTGCGGTGCTCCCGGGTCGAGCTGCGGCGCCATTGCGGTGCTGGACCCATTCAATGCCTGCCTCGCGCGGGGGGACACGTTCCTCAGCTGTATTCGCGGCAACGTGCGTCCCGCAGGTTTGCGCGGCTGCGACGCAGAGCGGCCTTGCAGAGATGACTACGTGTGCGCCCGCGGTGCGACGGGGCAAGTGACCGAGGGCAGGACCGAGGGTGTGTGCTTGCCGCCCTATTTCGTGTTTCAGCTACGAGTGGACGGCCATTCGAGCGCCTTCGCGTCCTCGCGGCCTTGATTGAGGCCGCTTGAAGCGAGCCGTCGGGGCGTGGGAGACTGCGTTTTATGATGGTGGATAGTGTTCGCAAGCTGAGCCTCACGGCTGCGTGTGTCGCGGCTCTCTCTGGTTGTGGCGGCGACGGCAAGGCGCCTGTCGACGCGGCCGGGGGCTCCTCCGGTGGGCTCGGTACCGGTGGTACCGCCACGCAGGCGGGGACGACGCCGGGCGCCGGAACAACGAACGGCGGCGGCTCGCCACCGATCGGCGGCGGCAAATCCTCCGCGGCGGATGTCGCGCGCAAGCTGGGACGCGCGGCGAACTTCCTCATCGGCATGGGCAACGACCTGCCCGCCGACTTCAATTGGGCCACTTCCGGTATCTACAAGCTCGGCGCGCCGCTGGACCTTCACTACATCTACCTCGTCAACGGCTGGCAAGACTGGAACCCGGGCGGCAACTTCCCAAAGATCATCGCCGAAGTGGACAAGTCCAAGGGCGCCACGCCGATGTCTTCCGTGTACGCCATCACCGGCCAGGGAGAGAACAACTTCGCGGTCCTGAGCGACGACGCGTACATGACCGCCTATTGGGCGAATGCGAAGCTGCTGATGGAGCGTTACGGTGAGCTGGAAGGTCCGGCGCTCGTGCACCTGGAGCCAGACTTCTGGGCCTATGCTCAGCAAAAATCCGGCGGCGATCCGTCGTCCGTACCCGCGCGCCTTGCCCCGGAATGCGGCGACTTGCCGGCTGATCTTTCGGGTATGGCGCGGTGTTGGTTCAAGCTCGCGCGCACCCACGCGCCCCAGGTCGTGATCGGCCTGCACGCCTCCGAGTGGGCCGCCGGCAGCGGCAACGAAGTCGGCGAGTTCTTGAGCAAGCTCGGCGCCGCCGAGTCGGACGTCGTGATCATCGACATGCTGGATCGCGATGCGGGCTGCTTCGAGGCCGGGCAGCTCGACTTCTGCAAGCGCGGCGGTGAATTTTACTTGGACGAAACGAACCAAACCTCGCCCAATTTTGCGGAACGCCTGAGCTTCGCGAAGCAGGTCAGCACCGTGACGGGCAAGCCTATCTTGTGGTGGCAGATACCGTTCGGCGTGCCGAGCGAGACCCCGGGCGGCACTCCCGGCCACTTCCGTGATAACAAGGTCCACTACATCTTCAACCACATTCAAGAGTTCGTGGATGCAGGCGGCGTTGGGGTAGCGTTCGGCGTCGGCGCCGGCGAGCAAACGACGCCGGACACCGACGGCGGGCAGTTCCAGGCCGCGGTGCAAGCTTACTTCGCGGCGCCAGTGCCGCTGCCCTGACTCAGTAGCGGGAGTTCACGGCGTAGTCGCCGCGGCGCGTGTCCAGGCTCAGGAAACTGAGGTTGCCTTCGCTGCAAGAACCGCTGTTCAAGAACAGACGTGAGCCGTGCTCCGTGCGGGCGGCGAGGTGGGTGTGGCCGGTAACGACGATGTCGAACTCGCGCCGCGTTGCTTCTCCGACCGCCCACTGCTGGAAGGCGCAGCGCGTGCCGTCCTCGGAGATTCCGCCTCGCATCTCGTCGATTTTGGCGCAGAGGCGGTAGAAGGCGTCCAGGCCAACGCGGCGAATCCACCCGCCGAGCCAGACGCCGAGATCCGTGATCCACTGGCGACGCGCGACGAGGGGATCGTTTTGATGACCGTGGGTGAAGAGCAGGCGCACGCCATCCGCCTCGAAGGCGAGCTCGTCTGGCACGCCCAGCACGCCCGCCACGATGTCGTGATTACCGTGCACGTAGCGGTACTGCGGGCGCTCGAAGCGCTTGGCGATCTCCGGGTGCATGGCTCGGGCGAGCGCGAGCTCCTCCCGCGCGCTGCCGAGGCGGCGCGACTGCAGCGTTTCCCAAATGTCCCCGAGCAAGATCACGCGTTCGAAGTTGCGCTCCAGATACGTCAGGAAGCGGAGGAACTCGCCGTCGTCGTGGCCGAAACCGTCGGCGAGGTCACCAGCGCCTAGGTGCAGATCGGAAATTACCGCAAGCTTCATGGGTCGACTCCCCAGCAGCATCCCGCCCCGTGGAGGGCGGGCGACGGCGACTATCAAGCGCCGTCAGGAATTCATCTCTCGTTCTGCTGGGTGGAGATATCGTGTTGAGGTTACGGACCCGTGTCCGCCTCGAAAGACTTGGGAAACGAGTGCCATCGCGCGTCGAGCGCGCTGAAGGACGCATTGCCACGAGCTTTGGTGTCGAGACCGTGACGATGATGTACATCGGACCCACCAGCGCAACTGGGTAGTCCCTCCACCGCAAATCGACGCGCCTCAGGGCAATTTCGCGCCGACGTCGCCGGCCCCAACGACGTGATACGGGGCCCACCAGTCGCCGATCCCGCGGGATTAGCGCAACCATTACAGGGAGTTTTGCGTGGTTCGGCGTTTTCGAACCGCGAGCCCGCGCTCAAGTGGTTCAACCACGCGAGTCGGCGCGCGCCACGTTCTCGTAGGAGTGCAGCTTCGGAAGCCGCTCCGCTTGTAGCTCGAGCGCCAGGACGGCGTAGCCACAGAGGGCCCAAAACATCTCCTTGCTACGCTTGAGCAGTAGGAACGCCGCCGCGACGTTGAGCGCATCCGGAACGTGCAGGGCGCGCAAGAACGCCAAGTAGCTGAAGTCTTGAATGCCCAGCCCCGCTGGCACCATGAACACCACGTTGCGCAAGAAGCTCGCCGAAACTTCCAGCGCACCGACGGTTGTCCACGGCAGGTGCACCCCTAGCAAGGTGAGGATCAGAAACGTATCCAGTGCCTCCAGTAACCACGCGGTCAGGAAGGCAAGGAACGGCAGGGGTGAGCGGAACGCGGTGGCAAAGAAGGCGCCGAGCTCGCCGTCCGTCCGAGAAAAGCGAGCCTCGAGTGGCGCTAGACGCGCCGCGAGCCAAACCGAGGGTACGCGCGAGAGCAGCCCGTGGAGACGCGTCGCGACGCGCCCATGCGCCAAGAGGACGTAGCTCACGCTGGCGATCGCGAGCAGCAGGCCGCCGGCGCACAGGAGTGCTCGTGGCAAGCATGAAGCGCCGAGCACCGAAGCCGAAATGTCGCTCAGCACCGACCACGCAAGGATAGCGAACCCGCCGACGTAGAAGCTCTGCGATCCCACGAGCAGCCATTTGCGCGCCGCCATTCCCGCGAGGCTCGTCGGCAGCTCCGCTCCGCAGGTGCGGGCGAGCAACACCGGCTTCATCGACTCACAGAACACGACGCCCATCGGAAGCGTCTGCGCCAACGCTTCCGTCGCGAGCCGGGCTCGGAACAAGCCGAAGAGGGGGAAGCGACGCCCCATGCCTTGGAAGGCCAAGCGCCACCCGAACGACTCCACCAACAGAGAGAGGACTTGAGGCAAGAGAATGAGCACGCCCGCTCCGCCGACTCGTCCCAGCAACTCGGCAACGCGTTCGGGCTCCGTGTCTCGGAAAGTCCAGACCAGCGTCGCAATCGCCAACGTAAGACCGAGCACTCTCACGACGCTCGTCCGGCTCGGCTTGGGTTCCTGCGCCACGAACCTTGGAATAAGCCACTGGTTTTACGAATCGGTGTCGCCACGCGAACGTCCGCAACACGAATCCGCGGCGATTCAGTGGCGATGCGCTCAGACGACCGCGTGTGCGAACAAGGCAGTTGTGTGTCGCCGCCTGCGCCGAGCGTGGCGGTCGCGCCTCCCGCGAGCCTCGCGCCGTGGGTGACGCCGGACGGCGGTGGCCTCCAGCTGCGGCTGAATTGGTGAGCGTTGACTCAGTGCGCGTCGGCCGTGGTCAGGCTGGCTTCGACGAGGTCGATTTCTCGTAGCAGGCGGCCGTGCACGTCGTCGTCGATGCCGCGATCGTTGCGCATGCGGTAGAGCTCCTCGCGCTCGGCGGCGAGCGCGTAAAGCTTCAGGTCGCGCTCCGCGTCCGCGACGGCGCGCGCGGCATTGGCGTCTTCGTGCGCGTCGCCATAGTCGATGCGGCGACGGTAGGCTTCGAAGAGGTGCAGGGCCGCTTCGGCGCGCGCGATACCGGCGGCCGGATTCTCCACCGGCTCCGCCAAAGCTTGATCGATGCGGCGCAGCGCCGCCTCGGCGGCCGCGATGCGAGCGGTCGCCTCGCTGCTGCGCTGAGCGACGACGCTCTCGCGTGCCATGCCGGGCAAGCCGTGCAGGTCCCGGGTCAACAGCGGGAGGGCGACGCTCGCCAACAGCAGCGAGAGCACGATGACGCCCATCGCGATGAAGATGACCACGTCGCGGGCCGGAAACGGCGCGCCGCTCGGCATCGTGAGCGGCAAGGTCAAGATGCCGGCCAGCGTCACCGCGCCCCGCACCCCCGCCGTCGCGGTGACGACGAGTAGGCGCGTCGGCGGCACGATGCGCGTCTCCCCGCGCCGCGCGGCGCGCAGCACGGTGAGGTGCATGGAGATCCAAACCCACAAAAACCGAAGCGCCACCAGCGCCACCGTGATCGCGGCCAGATAGCCCAAGAGCCGCAGCGCATTCCCGGCGCCGGTCGCGATCGCGGCCTCGGGCAACCGCTCCAGCTGGCGGGGCAACTGTTGGCCGAGGAGCACGAAGATGATGCCATTCAAGGTCGCCTGCACGGTGTCCCAAACCGCGTTGCGCTGCATCCGCGTAGCCGCGCCGGGCCGCCCCGCGAGCTCCGCGTAGTGCATAGCGATGCCGGCGACGGCCGCCGCCAAAATGCCGGACACGTGAACGTGCTCCGCGACCAGGTAAGCCGTGAACGGCATGAGCAGGCTGATCAAGATCTGCGTCGCTGGCTCCTCACCGGTGCGCCGCACGAGCCGCCGATTCAGCGCACCAATCAACCAAGTGACCCCAATTCCTACGAGCACTCCGCCCCCCGCGACCAACGCGAAGCTCACCGAAGCGCTCGCGAGCGAGAACTGCCCCGTGAGCGCGGCCGTGACCGCGAAGCTGAAGCACACCAGGCCCGTCGCGTCGTTGAGCAGCGCCTCGCCTTCCAGAATGTGCATCAGCCGCGATGGGAGCGGCGACGTCGCGGTCATGGCGCCCACGGCGACGGGATCCGTTGGTGAGAGGATGGCCGCGAGCGCAAACGCCACCGCGAGCGGCACGGCCGGGATCAGCCAGTGGACGAACAAGCCGATGCCCACGACCGTGAACACGACTAAACCGATCGCCAACGCCAAGATGGGGCGCCAGTCGTGGAACAAGGCGCCCTTAGGAATGCGCCACCCGTCCAGAAACAGGAGCGGCGGGATGAACAGCAGCAAGAAAAGATGCGGCTGAAACTCGACCTCGAAGCCCGCGTACCAAAAGCCAGCTCCTATTGCCATCTGGAGCAGCGGCGACGGCACCTTCAAAGGCAAGAGGCGGGAGGCGAAGCAGCTGACGACGACGGCCAGCAGCAGCATCAGGACGAGCGTGACGATCTGCACGGCCATTTCCCATAAACCGAGCGGCGCGGAGAACCTAGCCCGTGCAACGATAGCCATGCACTGGGCCAGACCGCCACAGAGCAACCGGGCGGCGCGGGGCTCCCCGATGCGGTCGGCGCCCGCCGAGGCGCTCGTATTGACCCGCCGCGCGCGAGCGGCGCATAGTCCGGGGCGTCCAGATGCGTACGAAATGGCTTCTAATTGCGCTGCCGCTAGCCATTCTCGCGTTCCTCCTCCAGTCCGCGTTTTGGGTCCCGACCTTTGCCAGCCAGGCGAACGGCAATCCTGGCCGGCTGGAAACCTTCGTTCGGGCCTCGATAGGAGAGGTAAAGCACCTCAATCCCGCGGTTTCCTCGGACTTTACGGCCAACCAGTTCATGGACGAAAACCTGTTCGAGGGTCTCGTCACCTTGGACGAAAACCTGGAGATGGCGGGCAAGCTCGCAGAGCGCTGGACCCAGACCGAGGCCGCTTACGTCGCCGTGCTGCCGGAGCGCACGCTGAAGGACGGCCGCCCCGCGAACGCCCAGGCAGTGTTGGAGCAGCTGGAAGGCGCCTGGAAGCGCGGCGAGCTCGGTGACCTGGGGCGAAGCATTCAGGCCCTGTCGCTGACTCCGGCGACGGAGCGGGCAGACAGCGTGACGGTGCTCGCCAAGAACGCGAAGGGCAAGGAGGAGCCGCTGGACGTGGCGATCACCGTGCGCGTACCCGAGCGCGTACGCCTGGAGCTCTCGCAAATCGAGCCGAAGCTGTTCGAGCGCTTGGCGGACGTGCTCGGCCCCCGTTACTTCGACGCGCTACCGAACACGGACCCGCGCTTCGCCGCGAAGAAGCCGGAGGAGCTCGCGCTTTCGCGCCCCAAGTTGAGCGAGCTGTTGCTGGTGGGCGAGCACAACCCCATCATTACGTTCTACCTGCGGCCGGGGGTGCGCTGGCACGACGGCGTCCCGTTCACGGCCGAGGACGTGAAGTTCAACTTCCAGGCTATCACCAACCCCAAAAACGCTTCCCCGCGCGCGGGCGCCTTCGACAGCGTCAAGTCGGTCGAAACGGTCGGGGAGCTGGTGGCGAGGGTGACGTACAAGCGTCTGTACTCGCCGGCCATTTTGGATTGGACGCAAACCTTGGTCCCCAGGCACCTCTTGGACGACGCGGCCTTGGAGCGAGAAAAGCGAGAGCGGCAGCTAAACGAGCGGGAAAAAGCGCAGCTTACGCTCCGCACGACCGCCTTCAATCGCAATCCCGTCGGCACGGGGCCGTTCCGGTTCGTGAAGTGGCTGCCCAACCAGTACATTCACGTCACTCGCAATGACGCGTACTGGGGGGCCAAGGCGCGGTACCGCGACTTTTATCACCGCGCCATCCCCGACTACCTGACGACGGAGCTCGAGTTCGGCGCGGGCGCGGTCGACATGTACGACGCGCTGCCGCACCAGGCGGATCGGTATCGCAAGGACTCGCGCTACCAGGTGCTTTCTGGCAACGAAGGCGCGTTCACGTACATCGGCTACAACCAGCGTCGCCCTGTCTTCCAAGACGCGCGCGTGCGGCGCGCGCTGGGCATGGCGCTGGACGTAGACGCGATCATCAAATACGTGCTCTCGGGCGAAGGTAAGCGCGCTACGGGGCCGTACTATTCCATCACCCCCTACGACGACCCGAGCGTGAAGCCGCTGCCGCACGACACGAAAGCCGCCGCGGACCTCTTCGCCCAAGCCGGCTGGAAGAGGAACGCGCGCGGTATTCTGGAGAAGGACGGGAAGACGCTCAGCTTCACCATGGTCACCAACGCCGGCAATCCGCAGCGCAAGGCGATCATGACCATCGCTCAAGACGCGTGGTCCAAGCTGGGGGTGGACGTGAAGATTCAAGACTTCGAGTGGACGGTGTTTTTGGAAGACTTCATCCACAAGAGCAACTTCGACGCGGTCGTGCTCGCCTGGGGCGGCGGAGGAAGCAACCCGGACATCCACGCGATTTGGCACTCGAGCCAGACTCATTTGTACGAGCACAACTACATCAGTTACCAGAGCCCGCAGGCGGACGAGCTCATCATGAAGATTCGCACCACCTACGATCCAAAGGAGATCGTGGAGCTCGCGCACCAGCTGCACCGAGTGATCGCCGAGGACCAGCCGTACACGTTCCTCTACGAGCCGCTCAAGCCGTACGTGTTCGACAAGCGCATCGCTCTCCAAGGGCCGGATGGCTCGTGGCAGAAGTTGACGACGCCCCCCTCCGGAGACGTGTTTCAGTTCTTTCGCAGCTGGCGCAAGCAGAGCCAACCGGAGCCCGTGCCCTGATGCTGCGCTTCGTGCTCAGGACGGTCTGGCAACGACTCGGACTGCTCGTCCTCATCAGCATCGTTTCGCACCTCATCATCCACCTCGCGCCCGGTGAGCCGACCGAGGTCGACCCGATGAACCCGCGCATGAAAGCGGAGGACATCGCGCGGATCCGCCAGGCGTTCCACCTGGATGATCCGTTCTACCTCCAGTACCTTCATTGGCTTCGCGACCTGTTCACCGGGAACTTGAAGTCGTTTCAGAACGGTCTGCCTGTGTTGTCCCAAATTTGGGACCGGTTCTTGAACTCTCTGCCGCTGTTCGCGTGCACGACGCTCATCGTGTGGACGTTGTCGTTTCCGACCG
This sequence comes from Polyangiaceae bacterium, assembly GCA_029266615.1. GTDB lineage: Bacteria > Myxococcota_A > Polyangia > Polyangiales > Polyangiaceae > PMG-095. The sequence goes on along the minus strand of JAQSWN010000167.1, from coordinate 11,082 downwards.
GCATTCAGGCGGCGGTTCGGCGCGGCTCGCTGTACGACCGCACGAGCACCTTCGTCGCCTACACGCTCATCTCGGTCCCCGGCTTCTTCTTGTCGTACCTGCTCGTGCTCGCGGTCGTGCAGGTGTTCAACCTGCCCGTGATTGGCCTGCGCACTTTCGGAACCGAGGGAGCGTCGGCGTTCGTGCGTGCCATGGATAGAGTCTGGCACCTGGTCATTCCGTCGCTCATGTCCGCGCTCACCGGCATCGCGGTGCTCTCGCGCTACGTGCGTTCGCAAATGCTGGAGGTCATCGACCAGGACTACGTACGCACCGCGCGCGCCAAGGGCCTCGCCGAGAGTGACGTCATCTACGGACATGCGCTCCGCAACGCTCTTCTCCCGTTCGTGACCATGTTCGGCTTTCTGCTGCCGGGGCTGATCAGCGGCTCCGTCATTTTCGAGAAGATCTTCGCGTGGCCGGGCCTGGGGCAGCTTGGCTACGACGCCATTCAGCAGCGGGACTTCCCCATGATTTTGACCCTGAACTTCGTGGCCGCAGCCCTCACGTTGCTCGGCATTTTGGTGTCCGACATCCTCTACGCCGTCGCCGACCCTCGGATCCGCAAGCGATGACGATACCGCAGCCCGAAGTCGAGCCGCTGGCGCTCGCGGAGACGCCCTTTCAGCAGGTCTGGCGGAGCTTCCGTCGCGACCGACTCGCGATGGCCGGGCTCTACTTGCTCATCGGGCTGGTGGTGCTCGCGCTGGTGGGCAAGGCGCTCACGGAGTGGTGGGTCGTCTTCGATCCGGCCACCGTGCGCTTGCCGGACAAGCTTCGTCCGCCGCTGAGCGCCGCCTCGTCCGCGCTGCGCGCCGACCAGATGCCGACCTGGGCGTTTTATCCGTTCGGCACGGACGAGCTGGGCCGCAACGTGTTCGCGCGGATGCTGCAGGGCTCCTTCGTCTCGCTGTCGGTGGGAATCGTCGCGGTCAGCATCTCCCTCTTCATCGGCATCACGCTCGGCGGGGTCGCCGGCTTTTACGGCGAGCGGAAGTGGGGACCTTTCAGCGTGGACGGCGTGATCATGCGCTTCACGGACGTGGTGCTATGTTTCCCCACGTTTTTCCTCATTCTCACCGCCGTCGCGCTGCTGCCACCCAGCATTTACAACATCATGGCCATCATCGGCTTCACGAGCTGGATGAGCACGGCGCGCTTCGTCCGTGCGGAGTTTCTGTCGCTGCGCGAGCGAGATTTCGTGACCGCGGCGCACGCCCTCGGCCTCCCGGAGTGGCGCATCATGTTCCGGCACATGGTGCCAAACTCGCTCTCTCCGGTGTTGGTCTCGGCCAGCATCGACGTGGCGTACGCGATCCTGACCGAGTCCGCGCTGTCGTTCCTCGGCTTCGGCGTGCAGCCGCCGTTCGCGACCTGGGGCAACATCTTGGCGGACGGGCGCACGTTCATTTTCGACGCGCCTTGGCTCTTCGCGATCCCGGGCACGGCGATTCTGCTCGTGGTACTCGCGTTCAACCTCGTCGGTGAAGGTCTTCGGGACGCCATGAACCCGCGCCTCCGAAAGCGAGCCAGCTAGTGACACCCCCACTGCTCGCAATTCGAGATTTGGAGCTGGAGTTCGAAACGGACTCGGGGAGCGTGCGCGTCGTCCGCGGCATCTCCTTGGACGTGAAGACGGGCGAAACCGTAGCCCTCGTGGGCGAGTCGGGCTGCGGAAAGTCGGTGACCGCACTGTCGGTCATGCGGCTCACGAGCGGGCGCATCCGCCGGGGCCAAATTCAATTCGAAGGCCGCGACTTGGCCACGCTGTCCGAGCCCGAGATGCGCGGCGTGCGCGGCGGCCGTATCGGCATGATTTTCCAAGAGCCGATGACCTCGCTCAACCCCGTGCTGCGCATCGGTCGGCAGATCGAGGAGGTGCTGGTCCTGCACCAGAAGCTCGGGCCCGGCGCCGCCCGCAGCGAGGCGGTCGCCTTGCTCGGCCGCGTGGGCATTCCATCACCCGCGGAGCGCGCCGAGCAGTACCCACACGAGCTTTCCGGCGGCATGAAGCAACGGGTGATGATCGCGATGGCGATTGCCTGCCGGCCCGCGCTGCTCATCGCGGACGAGCCGACCACCGCGCTAGACGTGACGATTCAGGCGCAGATCATGAGTTTGCTGCGCGCCCTCCAGAAAGAGCTGGGCATGGCGGTGCTGCTCATCACCCACGACCTCGGCGTCGTGGCCCACTTCGCCGAGCGCGTGAACGTCATGTACGGCGGCAAAATCGTGGAGCATGGGGCAGTTCGAGACATCTTCAAGCGGCCCGGCCATCCGTACACGCAAGCCTTGCTCGGCGCCCTGCCCGACCCTTCCGCCCCCGCCCAGCGATTGGAGGCGATTCCTGGCCGCGTTCCGTCTCCCGCTCTGTTGCCGCCCGGTTGCGCGTTTTGCGCGCGCTGCAAGTACGCGTTCGAGCCGTGCCCGACGCAGGAGCCGCCTCTGTTCGAGCTGCCGGCACCGCACGTCGCGGCCTGTTGGCTCAGGGACCCGAAGCGAAGGGCCGCCGACGGTTAGCGCGCGGGCATGCTAAGGTCCGAGCCAGCCTGGATGCCCTCCGCTGCTGCCACAGCCGCGCACCTGCCCAACGCCGATGAGCCGCTCGTCGAGGTGAGCGGCCTCCGCAAGTATTTCCCAATCCGCAGCGGCTTGTTCGGCGGTGTCACCGAGCAAGTCCGGGCCGTGGAAGACGTCTCGTTCTCCATTCGCAAGGGGGAGACGCTCGGGTTGGTCGGTGAATCGGGGTGCGGCAAGACCACCGTCGGTCGGCTGCTGCTCCGCTTACTGGAGCCGACGGCCGGCAGCGTACGCTTCGCCGGGCAGGACCTGCGAGCCCTGTCTGCGGGGGCGCTGCGTCGGCTGCGGCCGCGCATGCAAATCATCTTTCAAGATCCGTACTCGTCTCTCAACCCGCGCCGCACGGTGGGGGACGCAATCGGTGAACCCATGTACGTGCACGGGGTCGCGCGGGGCCCAGAGCTCGACCGGCGCGTAACGGAGTTGCTCGAGCGCGTCGGCTTACCTGGCAGCTACCGAAGCCGCTACCCCCACGAGTTTTCCGGCGGGCAACGGCAACGCGTGTGCATCGCGCGAGCCCTCGCCCTCAGCCCGGAGCTCATCGTGTGTGACGAAGCCGTCTCCGCACTGGACATCTCGATTCAAGCGCAGATCCTCAATCTACTGCAGGATTTACAGGACGAGCTCGGGCTCACGTACCTGTTCATCACCCACAATCTGAACGTGGTCAGGCACATCGCGGATCGCATCGCGGTCATGTACCTCGGGAAGTTGGTGGAGGTGGCGACCGCGGAGCAGCTGTTCGAAAGCGCTAAGCACCCGTACACGCGCGCGCTGCTCTCCGCCAATCCGCTGCCGGATCCGGACGCGCCACTCGCCCCCATCGCGCTCACCGGCGAGCTCCCCTCTCCCCTGAATCCGCCCAGCGGTTGCCGCTTTCACACCCGCTGCCCGGACGCCTTCGCCCCCTGCGCGACGGTGGTGCCCGCGCAGCGTTTGCTACCCGTCCCGGATGGGAGCGCGCCGCGCTCTGTCTGGTGTCACCTGTACGACGATGCGCCGAACGCTGATTAGCGCGCTGCTCGTGCTGGTGGCGGCGCTGCTCGTGGTCGGGCTCACTTTGTCGCGCTCCACGCGCGGGCCGGCAGATTTTCGCTACGTGAACGGCACGGAGCCGAAGACCCTGGACCCGACCTTGATGACGGGCGAGCCGGAAGGCCGCATCGCGCAGGAGCTGTTCGAAGGGCTCACGCGCCTGGACGCGCGCTCGCTCGAGCCGGTGCCCGGCGCGGCGGAGAGCTGGGAAGTCTCACCCGACGGCAAGACGTACACGTTCCACATCCGCAAGTCCGCGCGCTGGAGCGACGAACGTCCGGTCACCGCGCACGATTTCGTCTACGCCTGGCGGCGAATGCAGGACCCTTCCGTCGGGGCCGAGTACGCGTACATCATGCACATGGTGCGCTACGCGGAAGCGCTCAACACGCATCAGGACCAAGCCAAGGCGCTGGCGGGTCCGGTGCTGAAAGCGGTGGACGAGCTGCTCGCGAGTCATTCCGGCGCGATCCCTGCGCGCAAGGTCCGGGAGCTTTCCGCGAAGCAGAATCTCCACGCCGTGCTCAAGGGCACCGCAAGCCCCTGGCTGCGCGCCTTTCTCACCCGGCCCGACGCGGACCTCGGCTCCGCAGAAGCCAAAGAGCTGCGGCGCGAGCTCGCGGCAGAAGGTGCGCGCCGCGCCGCCTCCTACGAGGAAGCCGCACGACACTTCGGCGTGGACGGCGGTGTGTTCGCGAAGGACGACCACACCCTGGTCGTCGAGCTCATCGCCCCAACTCCGTATTTCTTGGAGCTGACTGCGTTCTACACCTTTTACCCGGTGCCGCGCTGGGCGGTGGAGCGCGCGAGCCGCAGCTGGTTTTTGCCGAAGACCATCGTCGGCAACGGCCCTTTCCGGCTCGTTTCGTGGCAAGTCGGCTCTCGGCTCCGTTTGGAGCGCAGCCAGACCTACTGGGGAAAAGACGAGGTGCGGCTGAACAGCATCGAAGCGCTGTCCACCGAAAACCTGACCACGGCCTTGAACCTGTATCTGACCGGCGAGGTGGAGTGGTTACCCCACCAAACCTGGCCGCAGGACTTGGGCCCGGATCTCAAGCAGCGCGCGGATTTCTATTTGGGCCCTGCGTTCGCGGTTTACTACTACCGCATCAACTGCACGCGTCAGCCGTTCTCGGACGTGCGGGTACGCAAGGCCATCAACCTTGCCATCGACCGCGAACAGATCACGCGGGACGTGCTGGCGATGGGGCAGAGGCCCGCACGCCTGTTCGTGCCGCCGGACTTGGCCGGCTACGAGCCTCCCGAGAGCAAGCTCGGCTACGACGTCGCGCTCGCGCGCAAGCTGCTGGCGGAAGCCGGCTTTCCCGACGGCAAAGGCTTCCCCAAGTTCGGCATTCTGTACAACACGCTGGAAGCTCACAAGAAGATCGCAGAGGTCGTCGCCGACCAACTGCGGCGAAACTTGAACATCAACGTCGCCGCGTACAACCAGGAGTGGCAGTCCTATCAAGAGTCCACCCGCTCGATGGACTACGATTTGGCGCGCGCGGCTTGGGTCGGCGACTATCAAGACCCCAACACATTTTTGGACCTGTGGACCACGAACGGCGGCAACAACCAAACTGGCTGGGGCAACCCCGTGTACGACCAGCTCCTGGAAGCGGCCGCGAACGTCGAAAAGTTCCTAGAATCCTCGGATTTTCTCGAGGCCCACGTGAAGGACCGCGGAAGGCTGCAGTCGCTCCTGTTGGCCGCGCGCAGCGCCACGGAAGCGGGCCCCCACCTCGCCGCAATGACCAAGCTGCGCGCCCAACTCTTGGCCGAGGCCGAGAGCATCCTCATCAACGATGAGCTGCCCATCGTACCCGTTTATCACTACGTGAACGGCGGCATGCTCAAGCCGGGCGTCGAAGGCTTTTACAATCAGCTCGTAGGCTCGGACGGCAAGACCCGCACGAACCTGAAGGACCTGCATCCGCTCCGCGGAGTCAGGCGCGGCGAAGTAGCGGCAAAGCTCCCGGGGTTACCGTGACCGAAGCGCTCTCGCTGCTCTTCGGCTTAGCGCTCTTGGCCGGCACGGCCTGGTGCCCGCCGCGCCTCACGCGCGTGCTCGGCGCGCTCTTGTTCGGTTTGGTCGTGGGCGTCGTGCTGCGCTTCGCCTTCGGAGCCTGGGGCGGCGTCGTGGGCGGAGCGGTGGTCGCGGCGGGAGCGTTTCGGTGGTTGCCGCTGCTGGTCCTGCGGCGCGTCCGCGCTCCGCGAGCAGTATGGCGTGCCCAAGAGCGCCAACCAGTTCTTCGGCATCTACATGCGCCGCTTGCTGGTGGAGGGCACTTTAGGGCCTTCGATCAAGGTCTCCGGCCGCACGGTGGAGGACCTCATCGCGCCCGCATTTCCGGTGAGCCTCTCGCTCGGCCTCCTCTCGTTGACCCTCTCCGTCATTTTCGGGCTGTCGCTCGGCGTGCTCGCGGGGCTCAAGCGGAACTCGGCCGCGGACTACTCGAGCATGGCCTTGGCGCTTGTCGGCGTGTCGCTGCCAAGCTTCGTGATTGGCGCCACGTTGATGATTGTCTTTTCGTTGTGGCTGGGCTTTCTGCCGGTGGCCGGCTGGGGGAGCCTCAAGCACCTGCTGATGCCCGCACTCGCGCTGTCCTTGCCGAGCGCGGCCGTCATCGCTCGGCTCTCCCGCAGCGGCATCATCGAGGTCATGCAGCAGGACTTCGTGCGCACCGCGCGCGCCAAGGGTTTGCCAGAGAGCTGGGTCATCGGTCGGCACGCCCTGCGCGGCGCCATCATTCCCGTTGTTTCGTACTTGGGGCCCGCCGCGGCCGCGATCATGACCGGCTCGTTCGTCGTGGAGGTGCTGTTCTCCATCCCGGGCATGGGTCAGTGGTTCGTCAAGGGCGCCGTCAACCGGGACTATTCGGTGGTGCTCGGCACCGCCATCGTCTACTTCGGGCTCGTCATCCTCTTCAATCTGCTCGTGGATTTGGCCTACTCTTGGCTGGATCCGCGCGTGCGAGAGGAGCGCTAGCGTGGAGACGAAAAGCCCCTTCGAGCTCGCGGTGCAGCGCTTGGTGCGCAACCGGGTCGCCGTCGCCGGCGCAGTCGTGCTCGTCGCGATGAGCGTCGCCTGCCTGCTCTTACCGCTGGTCTTGGGGCTGGACCCAGACCGGACTCAGCCCGCGCTCCGCAACTTGCCGCCTTCCTCCCGCTATTGGTTCGGGACGGACGCGCTGGGGCGAGATCTCCTTGCCCGCGTGCTGGTCGGCGGGCGAACGTCATTGTTGGTCGGGCTTGCGAGTACCGCCGTCTCGGTGTTGGTCGGTGTGAGCTACGGCGCGCTTGCCGGCTTCTACGGCGGCAAAGTGGACGACGCGATGATGCGCCTGGTCGATTTCATGTACGGGCTCCCCTACATGTTCCTGGTCATCCTGATCATGCTCATGTTTTCGGAAACCGCGCGCGGGGAGATGCTGCCGGTGTTCCTCGCGCTCGGCCTCGTGCAGTGGCTCACGATGGCGCGCATCGTGCGAGGGCAGGTGCTCACCTTGCGCCGGCAGGAGTTCGTGCTTGCGGCGGAGCTGCTCGGCGCGAGCGACCTGCGCATCCTCGTGCGGCACGTGCTGCCCAACGTCGTCGGCGTGATCGTCGTGTATGCGACCCTCATGGTGCCTTCGGTGATCATCTTGGAGTCGTTCCTCTCGTTCTTAGGGCTCGGGGTCGCGCTTTCTTGGGGTCAGCTGGTTTCGGACGGTGTGGCCGTCGTCAACCCGGTGCGCTCCTACTGGTGGCTCCTGGTTTGGCCGAGCTCGTTTCTCGGCATCACGTTGCTCAGCCTCAACTTCATCGGGGACGGCCTGCGCGACGCGCTCGACCCGAAGGCGCGGCCATGAACCGCAAGGCCGAGACCCTGACCGTCTCGGAGCTGTCGGTCAGCTTCGTCACGCGCGAGCGCCAAGTGCGGGCCGTTGACGGCGTGAGCTTCCGCGTGGAGCCCGGCGAAATCGTCGGTTTGGTCGGCGAATCGGGGTGCGGCAAGAGCGTTACGAGCATGAGCGTGCTCGGCTTGCACGACGCGCGCTCGGCGCGGGTCGGCGGTAGCATCCGCCTCGGCGGGCAAGAGCTGCTCGGCTTGCCGCACTCGGAGCTGCGCCAGGTGCGCGGCAACCGCGTGAGCATGATCTTTCAAGATCCGCTCACCAGCCTGAACCCATACCTACGCATCGAGGAGCAGCTCGGGGAGGTGCTGGAGCTTCACCTGGGGCTCAAAGGAGCGCGCGCACGCCGGCGCATGCTGGAGATGCTGCTCAAAGTCGGCATTCCGGGGGAAGAGCGGCTGCGGGCGTATCCCCACCAGCTCTCGGGCGGCATGCGGCAGCGCGTGTGCATCGCGATGGCGCTGCTCTGCGACCCGCAGCTCCTCATCGCGGACGAGCCAACGACGATGCTGGACGTCACGATCCAGTCGCAAATTTTGGACCTGTTGCGCGCGCTTCGCGCAGAGCGAGGCATGTCGATTCTGTTCATTACCCACGACCTCGGCGTCGTCGCGGAGCTGTGCGATCGCGTGATCGTCATGTACGCGGGGCGCATCGTGGAGGCAGGCCGCACCGCCGAAGTCTTAGCGAGCCCGCTCCACCCCTACACGGAAGCGCTGCTCCAAAGCACTCCGCGCGTGGACGTGAAAGGCGGGGGCAAGCTGTTCCCGATCGCCGGCCTGCCGCCACGGCTCACCGGAGAGAAGCTGACCGAATGCGCGTTCGCGCCGCGCTGTCGTCGGGTGCGCGCCGGTTGCCGTGACGGAGAGCCAACCTTGGACCAGACAGAAGAGGGCCGGCTTCGTCGCTGCATTGCTCCCGTCAGCGAGATGCGAGGCTCCTCGTGAGCGACGCGAGGCCGCTGCTACGCGTCTCGGAGTTGCGGGTCCACTTCGACGTTGGTGGTGCCCCGCTCAAAGCCGTAGACGGCGTGGATTTCGAGCTCGCCGCCGGCGAAACCTTGGCCTTGGTCGGCGAGTCCGGCTGCGGCAAGTCCACCCTCGCGAGGGCCCTGGTCGGCTTGAACCCGATCACGTCGGGCCGCGCGGAGCTCGAAGGGCAGCCGATCACGGGCATCTCGCGGCAGGCCCTGCGGCGCTTCCGCAGCGAGCTTCAGCTCGTGTTTCAGGACCCGTACGCCAGCCTCAACCCGCGTTTCACGATCGCGGAGACCCTCGGTGAGCCCCTGCTGCTGCACGGCAAGGCGACACGGAGCAACGTAGACGCCAAGGTCTGCGAGCTGCTCGCTCAGGTGGGCTTGGACGCCCTGCTTCGCTTTCGCTACCCGCACGAGTTCTCGGGCGGTCAACGGCAGCGCATCAGCATTGCGCGGGCCTTGGCGGTGGAGCCCAAGCTCCTCTTGTGCGACGAGGTAACGTCCGCCCTGGACGTCTCCATTCAAGCGCAGATTCTCGAGCTGCTTCGCTCGATCCAAGCCGCCCGCGGCTTGTCGTACCTGTTCATCACGCACGACCTCGGCGTCGTGCGTCACATCGCGCATCGCGTCGCGGTCATGTACGTCGGGCAGATCGTGGAGCTGCGCGAGACCGAGAGCCTATTCGAGTCGCCCGCTCATCCCTACACGCAGGCCCTGCTCCGCTCCATCCCGCGCGTCGCCGCTGGTGGCCCCGAACGAAGACCTCTTTCCGGTGAAGTGCCGTCTCCGGCGCGGCCTCCCTCTGGCTGCCGCTTCCACCCCCGCTGCCCGGAAGTCTTCGCCCGGTGCCCGACCGAGCACCCGCCCCTGTACTCGGTTCCGAACGGCAAAAGCCGCTGCTTTTTGAACGAATAGTGCTAACAAGCGGGCGCCTTGTCCGGCGCTCCTAGGGGGAGGAGTGCTAAAACGTCGGCGATGCGTGCGCTCCTACTCGGGCTCTCTCTCTGTCTTGCGGCTAGCTGTACCAGCTACGAACGTCCGAACGTGGCGCAGGTACCCAAGCATCAACCCGGGCCGAACCCGTTCGTGGGCAAGAAGCTCTTCGTCGATCCGAACATGGGCTCCGCTCGCCAAGCCGAGAAGTGGCGCGGTCAACGGCCGGAAGACGCCGCCCTCATGGACAAGATCGCGACCCAGCCACAAGCGGAGTGGCTCGGTGAGTGGAGCGGCGCGGTCAAGCTCTTCGTGCGCAGCAAAATGGAGCAGTACGCGGAGGTGAACGCGATGGGGCTGTTCATCGTGTACAACGTTCCGAATCGGGACTGCGGCCAGCACTCGAAAGGCGGGGCCAAGAACGGCGACGCCTACTTGGAGTGGATCGACAAAATCGCGGCCGGCGTCGACGACCGACCTGCGGTCATGATCCTCGAGCCCGACACGCTCGGCCAGCTCGGCAAATGCACCGCGAAAGAGAAGCAAGCCGAGCGGTACCGCCTGCTTGCGGACGCAATCCGCATCTTCAAGGCGCGGCCCAACATCTACGTTTACTTGGACGCCGGGCACGCACGCTGGCTGCCGGCCGAAGAGATGGCGGAGCACCTGAAAGCGGCGGGGATCGAGTACGCGGACGGGTTTTCACTCAACGTGAGCAACTACGTCTCGACGGAAGAGAACCTGGCCTACGGCAAGAAGCTGTCCGCGCTCACGGGCGGCGCGCACTTCGTGATCGACACCGCGCGTAACGGCAACGGCGCGGCCCCGAACGACGAGTGGTGCAATCCGGACGGGCGCGCCCTGGGTATCCCGCCGACGACGGATACGGACGACCCGCTGTGCGACGCCTACCTGTGGCTCAAGCGGCCGGGCGAGTCGGACGGCGCGTGCAACGGCGGCCCCCGCGCCGGTGAGTTCTGGCCCAAACAAGCCTTGGACCTCGCCCGGCGCTCCAAGTACTGAAGCTCAGAACCAACCGAACGCGAGCGTTCCGCCCGCCACCACACCGTTCAAGTCGCCGCTATCCAAGCCGAAGCGACCGACGCCGCCCGTAAAGCGATAGCCCACGTTGGCTCCGAGCCGCAGCCAACGCGTGACGTTGGCGTTGAGCGCGAGCTCCGGCTGCACCATCAAGAACGGATCGAAGCGCCCGCGACGCCAAACGTCGTCGTCTTCCCAGCCGTGGTCCCAGTCGTCGTGTCGACCACGGTCACGGTGCAGGTTCACCGCGCCCGCGCCGAGGACGACGCCGAATGTCGGGTAAATCGGCAAGTTGCTCAGCCACGAGTAGCGCAGCGTCAGGCCGCCATAGCCGGCACCGAACTCCTGCCGTTCGCCGTCCCTCGCGTCCGGGCCACGCGGTGTGCGCGAGAAGCCATACCCCGCGACCCCAATACTGAAGCGGTGGTCCAAAAGGAGCGCGGCTTCGAAGCTCACGACGCCGCTGTCGCGGCCCATGAAGCGCGTATAACCCCCGCCGAGGGCTCCGTACGCGCCGACGTGCACCTTCTTCCCCCGGCCCAGCAGCAGCGGTGGCCCGTCGCAGCTATCACGCTCTCG
>JAQSWN010000378.1 GCA_029266615.1 Polyangiaceae bacterium | reverse complement strand
GCAGCCCATCATGAGGCACCTGGTCGAGCTGTTCGCTGCAGTGAAATGTTTCGAGCGAAATCACACGACGGCTGGGCGCCAGCGCTTCGGGTGCACTGAAGGGTCGTTCTTGATAACGCCCCGCGAAAAGCCTGACAGTGCGGCGTTCTCAATCGCCATGCAATGGACCGGAAACGTCGAGGTCCCGCTTCAAGCTCTCGAGAGCGCGCCGCCCTTTACCTGGCTGAAGGGCTGCGGCTTCACGTTCCCCCCGCCTCGGTCGCAGGCTGCAGCCGACTCTCTCTACATCTATCAACACGATGCGCTTTGCTGGAACGCCGCTAGCTGTCCTCCGCACTGTCGAGCGGCGTCTAAATTCCTGTCGGCTGCCAAGCTGGCCGCCCAGGCTGCCGGCTGCACTGCGCTCGAAGGCGACGCGCGTGTCACGTTCACGTGCCAAGGCCCCACGGCGCGCGAGGACTGTCGGCGCAATCTGGACGGCGAGATCGCACGGTTCAACTTGAAAAAGCGTGATCGTGACGTGGCAGGCCAGCTGGCTTTCACCATCACCTATCGCGGGAACGCAGTGGAGACGTGCAATGGCTCCGCCTACCGGCCCGGCAGCGGTGAAGGGGCGCTGTTCGGCCCAGGCTTTCCCGACTTCTTGATCAAGCTCCGAGACGATTGCCACCCGCGCTGAGGCAAGCGCCGTCCTCGTGAAGATTCCGAGGCAACTGGACTTGGTGGTCATTTTTTCAGGCTCCCTCGCGCGCTGCCGCATTCGCGTAGACTGCGCGGTCGCGGACTGAAGCGCTCCATTTCTTAGAGGATCGGCATTGAATATCGTCGTCATCGATGCAGGGCATGGCGGTTCGAGTCCTGTCGGCAACTCGAGTCCCAACAACGCCACGGGGCCGGCTGGGGCGCGCGAAAAGGACCTAACACTAGCGCTGGCGCTGCGCACCACGACGCTGCTTCGGCGTGAAGGCATCGACGTCCGGCTCACGCGGGACACGGACGCGAACCTGGGCTTGGCTGCGCGTGCGGCCGTCGCGCGGCAGGCGAACGCCAAGGCGTTCTTGTCGATTCATTTCAACGGGGATGCCCACCCCACCACGCAGGGCTCGGAGACCTGGGTCCACAGCGCGTCGACCAGCGACAGCCGGCTACTTTCAGCCAGCGTGCAAGAGCGCCTGGTTCGCGCCACCGGTCTGAGCAACCGTGGGGTTCGTAGTCGTGGCCTGGGCGTGCTGAGTCTCGCCCACCACAGCCCCGACACGGCGGCGTGCTTGGCCGAGATCAGCTTCCTCACGGACCCCGCTGAAGAACGTCGGCTGCGGGATGACGGCTATCTGGACCGCATCGCCGCGGGTCTCGCGCAGGCCATCCTCGATTACCTGAACGGCGCGACCAGCGGACCAGCTCAACCCATCGCCGATGGAGATCCGAACGGCGATGGCGACGCCTGACAGCATTCAGCTCGCGGAGTGGCAAGGCCAGCTAGCTCGCGCCTGGTTCCACGTCCATCTGGTGATTGCCGGTCGCGCCGGCCACACGCAAGTCGTCAAGCTCCGGATTCATTCCGATGGCGCGGTCTATGCCGAGAACCAGCTGTGGCACCTGAACCTCGACGGACTGCAGCTGGAGCTCGACGCAGCGGGGCGAGAGCTGCACGTTGGCTTTGGTGCGCTCGGCAGCGCGTTGGGACTGCGTGGTGGTCGGCTGAGCGTGGCGTGTTCGGCTTCAGTGCTACAATCGCCATGCGAGCGCCTGGTGGCAAGCGAGCTTGCTCGCCCCGTATTCCGTAGCGAGCGCGCAGCTCTCGCCTTCGCTTTCGACTCTCCTGGCCGGCTTGCATGAAACAGTCACGCAGAACGGCGATTTGGCCCTGTTTTGTCGGAGCCAGCTCGTGGAGGGCGGCATCCGCGGTGCGCTCAACTACGACCTAACCTTTGCCTTCGGCCAGTATCCAGGCCAGAGCGTCTGGACCGCACGGTTCGAGCTGAGCTGCGCTGCCTGGGGAACGAGCTTCGACATCACGAAGCAGCGCCCGCTCTGGCCGCTGGGTATCACGCCCTTCAACGGTGCGCCCGACCTGCTCGTCGTCCAAAGGCCGTTCGCGGAGACTGCCGTCGATGCCGCCTGCCGCTACCATCTGTCCGTCCAGTCGCGCTCGACCCGAGACACGCGCTACCGCAAAATGCTGGACAACGACTGGGCGCCGCTCGACGCGTTCGAGCAGCGCATTGCAGCTCCCTATCGCCGGGCCCTGAGCTGGGTTCAGGCCGGCAACAGCGCGACTTTCATGCCTCGGTTCGTGGAGGTGGGTGAGAACCTTCAGGCTTGGAAGCTCGACTACGAGCTCGATGTGCTGAGCCCACCAGGACAGCTGGCGCCTCTGTTCGTCGACGGTCGGAGCAACGCCTTCGAAGCGCGACTGCTGAGCGTCGCACCGACCGCGCCCATGATCATCCGGGCGAAGCTAGACGGTTTCGTCGCCCACGACAAGGAGCCGTTGCTACGCTACGTCAAGTTGGGCCCGCCTGCTGATAGAGCAGCGCAACGCTTTGACTTCACGATCAGCGAGCATCAGCCCTCTACCAGCGACCCAGCGCCCGCGACCCCTGAAGACGCGGTACCGGACCTGCTAGCCGCTCGCGTCCGCGTTGGTGCCCTTGACCTGAAATTCCCCGAGCGGCACCCGGTCGCGACCGCCAGCCCTGGGCGCCCCGGGAGGGTCGAGGTCACTTTCGATGGCTTGGGGTCGAGCGCTCGTCCTGCGACGCACACGTCACCTGAGCGTTGGCGCGCTGGTGTGGCGATGAGCTTGCATTGGGACGTCTCGGCATTCGGCCCCGGTGATCAGGACCCCACTCCCCTGGAGGAACGAGACGAAAGCTCGCCGCCAGAGACACTCGTCGTGCCGACTCGACCCGACGGCGATCTCTTCCTGGGGCGTTTCGTGCTGTCGGTGAGCGAGCAAACGACGAAAGACGAGAGTCGCACCCTGTCGCTCGACTTGTCACAAGCGCAGGGCTCGGGCCTGGTCGTGGGCCCAGATATCGTGGTGCTCGATCACGATCCCTTCTTTATAGCGCGCGTTCGCTTCCCTGAGCCGCTCTCGTTTCCCAACGGTCAAGTCGCCCGCTTCGAGAGGGCGATCGGCGACGCACAGGCGGGAGCTTGGAGCTTTGCGAGCACGGCTCAAGCCTTTCAGGTTTGGTTGCCACCACAAGGCCTCGGCGAAGAGACGCTCAAGCGCTACGCGGCGAGCCAGTCTGACCCCTTCGTTCCGGACCCCACCAAACCGCTTAGGTTTCGACTGACGCCTCCAGCCAGGCTCACTCTGCGCAAGTCGACGCGACTATCCGCGCTGGCGGAAGCGCCGTGGAACCTGCGGCGGCTCTTGGGCTATCCAGGGCAAGAGTCTCCCGGCGCCGTAGCCGACGAGCTGGCGTTCGAGCTGCTCTACGGCTTGAGCGCCAAGGTCAGCGTGCCCTGGCTACGGATCTCGGAGATCGACGCGCAGCTCGGATTCGTCGCGTCGCGGCTGGGAGCCGCCGCCGGCGCGTCGGATGGCACGTACGCGAGCGCGCACAAGGAATACGCAGAACATTTCAACGCGCGTCGCGCGCTGATCCAGCGCCGCATTGCTCATCTTTCGCCGACCGTCACGGGCTCGCTCGCGCGCAGTCCCGTCCTCGAGAAGGGGGTCGTGTTTCGACGCCGTGAGCAGCGCTTCGCGGCAGATCCCGTCGACCCCGCGAATCCGCACGCTCCCTACAGGCACTTCGAGCCGACCGACGGCTCTGAGTGGGGGCTCCGAGGCGGAGTGGACTGGGGCTTCGAGTCGCGCAACGTGCTGCGCGAGCTGGACGGCGCGTCGAGTTCCGGCAAGATCGCCGGGTTGGGCCTCACTCCGCTCGGCGGCTCGGCGTTCCTCAAGGCCGGTTTCGCCGACGATCGCGTCACCATCTACGCCAACACCTTCTTGGGGCGCACGTTCTTCTACTCGATCGAGCTACTCGGTCGCGTCGGCGTGCTGTGGAACCGCGCCAAGTACGTGGTGATCTACGAGCGCAGCGTCGACGGCTCCAAGCAGTTTCCCGATCCCGACAGCGCTTGGAGAGGGCGAGCGGTACTGCGCAAGACGCAAGAATTCGTGCAGGTGCTCGAAACCGAGCGACCGTTCCCCGATGGCGCGGGCAGCGAGAAGACGCGCTCCTTCGTACGCGGCAGCAGGTTTCCTACGGCGCCGATCCAGGTACGCGGTAGTTGGGGCTACGATGTCCCAGAGGGCTGGGTATTGCCACTGTGGCAGCCTGGCGAGAAGCACTGGTCACGCCCGGCGACTCACCTGAAGGTCGCGGCGCTCGGCGACAGCGGCGAGGAGACGTTCTTCGCAGGCATCTCCAACCCGGATCGATTGTGCTTTTTTCACGCGACCGCGACCGCGAACGGCCCGGTCGCGGATAGTGGTCCTTTCACCAAGAGCGACACCGACAAATGGCCGCCTGTCGCGCTGGTCGATTTCCCGCACGCCACGCTTCCGTCGCAATCTGGTGGCGAAACGCCCGCCAGCGATGCCAAACAGCCCGATGCGCCAAGGCTCGAGCCTGGCTACGAGGCGTTCACCTTCGAGCTCGACACCACGGACCGCCCGATCAACGTCGTCGACGGTCGCGCGCCGCGTGGTGTTGCGGCCAAGATTCACAACGTCACGCTTGCGCGCCGCAGCACGGCCCTCGCCAACGGCGCCACACCGGAGCTCGTAGGGGCCGTCAATGCCGCCCGGGTCATCTCGGACGTCGCGGCGGACGTGATCGTCAAGTTCGACGCCGCAACCAAGATCAAAGACGTCACGCTCGCGCAACTGGATCAAGTCCTCGAGCAGCAGCAGAGCGCCTGGCAGAGCGCCCTCGCGGCGCAAGTTGCGGCGTTCAAGAACGTTGGCCAATCGACGTTGCAGCTCTTGGAGCTAGCGCAAGTCGACGCGCAGCAGCTTTGGGCCAACTCTGCGACAGCTCGACGAGAGACGCTGGAGCGGGAGGGGCGCGAGCTGGTGGCGGCGCTCGCGAACCTGCCGCCTTCACCGCAGTGGCTGGCCAGCGCGGAGCACCTGGCGCTCGGCACCGTGCAAAACGCTCTGCGCCGTAGCTTGGCCGTGAAGCTGGTGCACGACGAGCTTCGCAGCCGAGCACAAGGCGCTCTAGCGCAGGCGGAGCAGGCAGAGCGACGGCTGCAGCGCCTGCTGGATGATCTGCAGGCAAAGCTCGAGGCCGCACAGGGCGAGGTGAACCGGTACCGGAGCGTCCTCGCGAGCGAGCTGCTCGACACCCTCGAGGCCTTCACGGCGCTGCGCGAAGTCGTCACGAGCGGCGACCTGATGAGCCTGCTCCGTGACGCGCTGACCACTAGCGGGCTGCTGCCCACTGCAGAATCGGCACCCAGCCTGGTGCAGGTCCGCCGCGCGATCGCGGAGCTGCGTTCGAGCACGGCAGCCTTGCTCAGTTCTACGCGCGCGTCAGCCGCGAAGCTCTTGGAGATGGGCGAGGTCGCCGACACGAAGCTCAGGGAGATCGAGGCGCAAGCCAAGACCTACGCCGAGCAAGTTGTGGCAGTGGCGCAGGGCGCGCCCGCCCAGGCCGCCACGAAGCTGATCGAGCAGGTGTTCGGCGCGCAAGGGGTCGAGGGGGTCGAACAGCAGGTCGCGGCCTGCGTTCAGTCGGCCCACGACGAGCTGGCGACCCAAGCCGAGCACCTGGTAGCGATCTTGGGCGACATCAAGCTGCCCGGCCCGCACCTGTCGGCAGAGATTCGCGCCATGACCGACATCGTGAGCACCGCGTCGAAAGCCTTGACCACTGCGCTCGATCGCGATGCGTTGATCTGGGCACGGCAGCTCGCGGAGCGCGCTTTCCAGCCGGGGGCGCTCGCGTTCCAAACCGAGCTGCAAACCGTGTCACGCGAGCTCGAGCGCAGTTTGCAGGCGGCGA
>JAQSWN010000166.1 GCA_029266615.1 Polyangiaceae bacterium | reverse complement strand
CTACGAGATAGGGGCGATGGCGCGAGTCGTCGAGCACGACGGCATCCTCGTCGGCTTCTTGCTCGGCTTCGTCGCGCCGGGGCCGCCCAAGACCGGCTACGTGCACCTCGTCGGCATTCACCCTGACTACCGCCGCCGCGGCGTGGGCAAGGTGCTGTACCAGACGTTCGAAGAAGACTCTCGCGCCGCCGGCTGCACGCGTCTCAAAGCGATCACGACGACGGGTAACGAAGGGTCTATCGCGTTCCACCAGGCCACGGGTTGGAGCGTGTCCAACATCGAGGATTACGCTGGCCCGGCTCGTCCGCGGGTCGTCTTCCACAAAACGCTTTGACCGCGGTCAGCGCCACCATCACGGCCGCGAGGCAGGGACGGGAAGCGCTGGCGACGGCGCTATTGTCCTTGCAAACGGCCGGGATCGTCGACGCGGGCATCGAGCGCGCGGTAGAGCAAACGGCCGCCGCCTCGAGCGCCCTCTACCGCGCGGAAGCCGAGCTGTCGACGGACGAGGGCGCGGCGAGCTTCATTCACGCTGCGGTGGAGCTCTTGCAACGGGCGATGGCAGACGTGGCGTTGCTCCGCCCGCAACACTCCAAGCTGGAGATCGCGGCGACGTCGCTCGCGCGCACGCTCGCGCTGCTCTACCCGGTGATGCAGCACAGCATGCGGCAGCGCCGCGCGCGCCAGCAGCTGTCGGACTCCGACGCCCGCGAGCTCCGAGCCATGGCGACGTACCCGCGCGCCCCGGAGCCCACCGGCCGCAGCCGTCGCCCCTCTGGTTTCGAGGGGAAGGACCGCCGTTCGGTCGCGGACCGTCGCGTCTACATCGAGGTCGAGATCGGGCTGAGCACCGAGTCCCACATCTACACCGGCATATCGCTGGACGTGTCGACCGGGGGCGTCTTTGTGGCGACTTATGGGCCGTCTTCGCCCGGCACCGCCGTCACGCTGTATTTCGTCCTTCCGGACGGCTTCGTCGTGAACGCCGAGGGCGTCGTGCGCTGGACGCGCGCGCAGAACGGCGACTCGCCGCCCGGCATGGGGGTCGCGTTCGTTCACATCTCCCCGCTCGCTCTGGACCATATCGCTCGGTTTTGTGCGAGCCGCCCGCCTCTCTATTTTGACGACTGAGCTTCCGTAGTAAGTCTCGAGCTCCATGAGTAGCGAGCCGAACAGCCCCGTAGGTCCCGCGGAGCTCCGCAACATCGGCCTCTTCGGCGCGTTGAGCGACGACGTGCTGGAGTACCTGTCCACCCTGCTCACGGTCCAGACTCCGCCCGCCGGCGCCACCCTCTTTCGCGAGGGGGAAGACGCGAACGCGATGTTCGTGGTCATCAGTGGCGAGGTCGAGGTGCTGAAGAAGAGCAAGCGGGCCATGGAAGCCCGCGTCGCCGTGCTGGGTCCCGGGGACTGGTTCGGGGAGATGAGCATCGTCGACATTCAGCCGCGTTCGGCGACGGTGCGCGCGCTCGCGCCGAGCCGCCTTTTGCGCGTTTCTTCGGCAGATCTGGACGCGCTGTACCGGCACGACCTACGAAGCTACGCGATCATCATCTTGAATTTGGCGCGAGAGCTGAGCCGCCGACTGCGCGTGGCGGACGGAATCCTCGCGGATCTCATCTCGAACGTGATGGACCAGTACCTAACGCGCCCCGCGGCGGGTTGATGCGCGCTACGGCGCTTCGCCGCCCGCGTTCTGGCCGCCCGCGTTCTGGCCGCCCGCGTTCTGGCCGCCTTCGCTCGGCGCGCCCGCTTCCGCCTCCGAGCCCGCACCCGCGTCACCACGATCGCCGCCGGACGCGTGCTCCGGTGGGGTCGCTCCGCTGCCGCCCGAGCCGCTGGGTGCGCCGCCACCTAGGTTGATGCCGCCACCGCTGCCCGGGCTCGTGGGCCCGCCGCTCGCTGCGCCCGCGCCAGGAGGACTGTTGGTGCCGGTGCTCCCCGGTAGATCCGGCTGCGGATTGAGCTCGCACGCTGCGACCCCGAGCAGGACCGCGGCGATGAGCCACTGGATGAGCCGACGCGAGAGCATCCGTTAACCTCGATTGCACAGCTTGCGCCATGACCACGTCGCGGCGCGGGGGCGATTATACTGCCACCGCAACCGTTTGAACACGCCCGCCGCGCGGCACAGGTGGCACAGATCCGGACCCCGCGATCGGTCCGCGGTTCGGTCTAGCCGCCGCCGGCACCCGTCGAAAGGCCCGCGGCGCCGCCCTCGTGGACGGTCGCTTGGCCGCCTTGGCCGGCGGCTCCCGCTTCCGACGCGCCACCGGCGGCCGAATCCGCGCCGCCAGCGGCGTCGCCGCCCGCGTTCGGGTCGGGCGAGACGCCATCGCCGTCCGTTCCGCCTTGGCCTTCCCCGGTGGAGATACTCCCGCCCGTGCCGACTCCCGGCTCCGAGGCCTTGCTGCCAGCGGCGCCACTTACGCCGTCATCGTTGCGCGCGGGGAGGCCAGGCTGAGGATTGATGCCGCACGACGCCGCCAGGGCGAGAGCCAACCAAATCAGGCGGTGCGGCAGCGCGCTCACCCGCTCAGTTTAGCAATTTATCTGCCGCGCAGCATCAACCGCGGTGGCGGCGCGCTCGGGCCTTCGAAAGCAGCGCCAGCGCGGCCTGCACATCCGGCGGAGATTTGCGCAAGCTGACGGCAATCTGGCTCAGTTCTCGGCTCAAAGTCTCGGCGGCGCGCGCCACTTCGTCCGCGTTGGTCTCGAAGATGTCCGTCCACATGGAGTCCAGCCCTCCCGCACCGCGCGTCGCGCGCTCGAAGGCCGGCCCCATGGCGACGCGCGCCTTTTCGTCTTCGGCCAGTGTGAAGAGCGCGCTCGCCAATAGCTGCGGCAAATGGCTGGTCACCGCCACCGCCCGGTCGTGCGCTTCGGGCGTCAATTCGACGAGATGAGCGCCGGTAAGCGTCAGCATATCCGCGACCGCGATGCGCGCGGACGGGTCTGCGTGCTCGGGGCAGAGGATCCAGGTGCGGCCCTCGAACAGGTCTCCGCGCGCGTTCTCGATGCCGCCGTCCGGCAAGCCTGCCATGGGGTGACCCGGGACGAAGTACGCGCCGCGCGGCTCGGCGGCAGCGGCTTGCGCGATCTCGCGCTTGGTGGAGCCGCAGTCAGTGACGACGGGGGCGTGGCTCAAGCTCCACGGCACTAGCCGCACGATCGTGCTCACGGGCACCGACAGCACGGTGATGTCAGAGCGCTCGAGCGCCGTCTTCATCGCCTCCGCGTCTTCCAGCGGCAGATGCTCGTCGGCGGCGTTTTTCGCTTCGGCGCGAGCGAGCACCGGAGCGCGATCGATAGCCGTGACGTGAACGCCGCCGTGTCGACGTAGAGCGAGCGAGAGCGAGCCGCCGATCAGGCCGAAACCGACGATCGCGACCCGTTTCATCCGCGAATGGCCTGACCGATGCGGCGCAGCTTTTCCGCGAGCTGCACGGCGTCACTCCAGCTGAGCGTCGCCGGCACGCGCGGTACCTCACCGGCGCGGCCAATCCACGTGCGGAGGATCACGCCGTCTACTCCGGCGCCGATAGCAGCGCACGCGACGGATTCCACGTACCGCGCGCGCTGGGCGATGGTCGGCACGTCCACCACGATTGGCAAATGAGTGCGCTGTTTCGCCCGCGCGATGGCCGCGATTTCCAGCGAACGCGCGCCGTTCGGGTACTCTCCGCCCGCTTCGAGCAGCACGATGCTGCTGTCGCCGCGTGTCAGCTCGCGTTCCGCCGCGCCGATCCAGTGGCTGGCGCCCCAGCTCGGTTGGCGCTCCACGAAATGCACGGCGAAGCGCTGGTCCGACGGCTTTGGGTGCACCGACAAGCAGACTAAGGCGCCAATCGTGTCCACCGCGTGCGGCGAGCGCGTCACGGCCGCGTCGAACGGGCGACCGGCGCGCACCTCGTAAGCGAGCTCGGGCGATCCGGGCGGCGCACTGGCATCGCCGGGAGGAGCGCTGCCGCCGTCCGCCGAGTGACCGACACCCGGCCCAACCGCTTCAATTGCGATCCACGGCTTGTCGCCGCCGATGCTGCCCCAGGGCCCTTCAATGACGGTGGACTGCTGGCGGAAGCGACGCGAGGCGAGACGAAACTGCTCGCTCACGCGCACGACCTGCGAAACACCTGGAAACTCGCTGACGACCGAGACGTCGGTGCTGCGGAGGTCGCCAACCACGCCCAAAATCGTCGTGGATGCGCCGCTCGAGCGGTGCACGTCGAAGCCCGCGCTGACCAGGAATGAAATCACGCTCTCGACGGCCGCATCCGACGCGTCTGGTTCCATGACCACAATCATCTGGGTCACCACGCTATCATTAGGGCCCCGAGCAAACGCGAACAATCATTGGGGATCTGACGGACGGCTCCGTGGTATCTTCGAAGTCTTGCGGGCCGGTTGGGCCGCCCTTTGCCATGCAATCGCAACCCTCTGGAGACCCGCTGGTCGGTACGACCGTGGCGGGACGCTACAAGGTCATCAAGCTGCTCGGGGAAGGAGGCATGGGGCAGGTGTACCTGGCCGAGCACTCCGCGATCGAGAAGCGCATCGCACTGAAAGTGCTCCGCGCCGAGTACGCCCACAAGGGTGAGATCGTCACTCGCTTCCAGCAGGAAGCTATCAGCGCTTCTCGTATCAAGCACCCCAACGTGCTGGACGTGTTCGACTTCGGGCAACTAGAGAACGGCTGCTTCTATCTCGCCATGGAGTTCCTAGAAGGGAACGACTTGGCGGACGAGCTGTCCCGCTCCCGGGTTCTCACGCCCCCGCGCGCGCTGCCCATCGCGATGCAGATCTGCCGCGCGCTTTCCGCCGCGCACGCCAAGGGCGTCGTTCACCGCGACATGAAGCCGGAGAACGTCTTCCTGCAGCGCACGGGGGACGGCGAAGAGATCGTAAAAATCGTGGATTTCGGCATCGCGCAGCTCAAGCCGAGCGCGGAAGAAGCTCAAGCCGAGTCCACCAAGCCGCACCGCCGCCTCACCCGAACGGGCATGATCTTCGGCACGCCGGAGTACATGGCTCCCGAGCAGGCGAGCGGAAAGCACGCCGACCTGCGCTGCGACGTCTACGCCGTGGGCATCATTCTGTTCGAGCTGTTCACGGGCGCAGTGCCGTTCACCGGGGAGACGTTCCTCGGCGTGCTCACGAGGCACCTCAACGACGTGCCGCCGCCGATGCGCGCGGTGTACCCGGACCTTCAGATATCGGACGAGCTCGACGGCGTCGTCCAGCGCGCGCTCGCCAAGGATCCGAATGATCGCTACCAAAACATGAACGAGCTCGCGGCGGCGCTCGCCGCGACTCCGGAAGGGCAGTACGCGGGGCTCCGAGGCCCGTACAGCCACGTGGGTGGTGACGGGCGGGGATCCTTCTTGCCGGGCGCGGTGTCGCCGAACCCGACCGCGCAGCAATTCGTCAACAAAGCCGGTACGCCGCAGCCTTCGGGTGGCGCGGGGCCGGTGCTCACGGACGCCGCGCGCGCCGCCGTGACCTTGGCGCGCCAGCCGACGGGAGGAGTGGAGTCGCGCGCCGAGACGCAGCTCGGCGGGGAAGTGGCGACGCGCCCGCCCGTCAAGTCGAGCCGCGCAGGACCCGTCGTCGCGGCGCTGCTCGGCGTGCTCGTGCTCGGGGGTGGCGCGGCCGCGTTCATGCTTCGCAGCGGCCCCGCGCCCTCTGCGTCCGCGCAGGCCAAGGCGGACGCGCCGCCCGTCACGCCGGAGCCGCCCCCCGCCGCTTCGTCAGCGCCCGTCGTGGCGCCTCCCGTGCCCTCCTCGCCGCCGCCGGTTACCGTAGCCACGAGCGAAGTGAAGCTCGAGGTGGTGACGGATCCTCCGGGCGCAAAAGTGCTGAAAAACGGCTTCCAAGTGTGCGACGCGAGCCCCTGCCAGGTGAACGCCACCGTCAACGAAGCGCTGGAGCTCCTCGCGCAGAAGGACGCGATGACCGGCAAGGCCAAGGTCCTCGCGCAGAAGGATCAAACCGTGACCATCAAGCTCGCGGCGCCCGTCAAGGCCGCGCCCGCCGCGCCGCGTATGTGCGAGGTCATGGTCGGTGACTTGAAGGTGCTGCGACCCTGCCAGTGAAGCTGAGTATCGGCGTCGTCGGGGCCGGGTTTGCGGGCGCGGCCGCGTCGCTGTTTTTGGCCGAGCGCGGTCACGAGGTCACCCTCTACGAGGAAGCGTTGGCGCCGCAGCCGGTCGGCGCTGGCATTCTGATGCAGCCATCCGGCCTCGCGGTTCTGGCGGATTTGGGCCTGCTTTCCGGCGCCCTGGAGCGCGGCAGCCGGGTGGATTCTCTCGTCTGCAACACGCCGCGCGGCCGCCGGGTGCTCGACCTTTCGTACCGCGATTTGGAGGCCGACTGGTTCGGCCTCGGCATGCACCGGGGCGCTTTGTTCGAGCTACTCCACGGGCAGCTATCACTCCGAGGAGTGAAGCTCGTGACGGCCGCCTCCGTGCAAGGTTCTCGGCTCGCTCGCGGCGGTATCGTGCCGGTGGGGAAAGACGGAACGGAGCTCGGCGCTCACCAGCTCTTGGTCGTCGCCGACGGCGCGCGCTCGGCGCTGCGCCGCGCTATGCCAGAGGCTCGCGTCACGCCGTACCCGTGGGGCGCACGGTGGTTCGTGGGCCGCGATCCGGACGCGATCTTCGCCGGGCGTTTGCACCAGGTAGCGGACGGGACGACCACTTTGCTCGGCTTTTTGCCGTGCGGGCTTGGTCCGCGGCGCCCCGGTGAAACGCCGTTGGTGAGCCTGTTTTGGAGCGTACCCGTGGCGGACTTCGCGCGTCGCGACTTCGACTTGGGGCGTTGGAAAGCGCGCGTCCTCGAGCTCGAGCCTCGCGCCGAATCCTTGCTCGAGCAGATTGAGGACCCGCGCCAGCTATTACCGGCCAGCTACTTCGACGTGGTGCTGCCGCGGCTGCATGCCGAACGGCTGGTCTTCATCGGGGACGCGGCGCACGCCACGAGCCCGCAGCTCGGGCAAGGCACGAATCTGGCGCTCGAGGACGCGCGGACTCTCGCCGCCTGTGTTTCAGGATGTCGCGAGCTGCCGGATGGTCTCGCCCGTTTCAGCGCGCTGCGCCGGGCACACGTGCGCTACTACCAGCGAGCCTCTCGGGCGCTCACCCCCTTTTTCCAATCGGACTTCGACCTTCTCACGGTGCCTCGAGACATGCTGCTGGGGCGCCTGTGCCGCTTGCCAGTCGCGCGTCGGCTCATGCTCAAGACGCTCGCGGGGGTGCAAACTGGCTTTCTCGGCCTGACTCTGCCGCTGGGCCCGATCCGCGCGCGGATGAGCCAAATTCCGGGGTAATTGTGTTAGCGTCGCGCCCTGTTACAAGGAGCCTCGCTCATGCATCGCCGTCCGCTGTTAGCCTTGTTCGTCGCGCTTGGTCTGGCCGCCACGGCGTCCGCTTGTAAAAAGAAGGACGACGCGGGTACGGCGGGCAGCGGCAGCTCGGCGACCGGCGACATCGTCATCGGCCACTACGCATCGATGACCGGGAACACCGCGCACTTCGGCCAAGACACGGACAAGGCCGCCCGCCTCGCGGCCGAACAGATCAACGAAGCCGGCGGGGTGCTGGGCCGCAAGCTCAAGGTCGTGACGCTGGACACGCGCGGAGACGGCGCGGACGCCGCCAACGCCGTCACCCGGCTGATCGACGTGGAGAAGTCGACCGCCATTCTGGGGGAGGTGGCGAGCAGCCTCTCGCTTCAGGGCGGGCCAATCGCGCAGCGCCGCAAAATACCCATGGTTTCGCCGTCTTCGACGAACCCCAAGGTGACCCAGATTGGGGACTACGTGTTTCGCGTCTGCTACATCGACCCTTTCCAGGGCAAGGTCATGGCGCACTTCGCGCGCAACACCTTGAAGCTCGACAAGGTCGCGATCCTCAAAGACGTGAAGAACGACTACTCGAAGGGCCTCGCGGAGGCCTTCCAGAAGGCGTTCCTTGCGCTCGGCGGTACGATCGCAGTGGAGCAGTCGTACTCGGCCGGCGACACCGACTTCAGCGCGCAGGTCACGGCCATCAAAGGCTCGGCGGCGCAGGCCATTTGGGTGCCCGGCTACTACTCGGAGGTGGCTTCGATCGCGCGCACCGCGCAGCGCTTGGGCCTCAAGGTCCCGCTGCTCGGCGGCGACGGCTGGGACGCGCCGGAGCTCTTCGGCATCGCCGGAGACTCGCTGAACGGCTCATATTTCTCCAACCACTTCGCGCCCGATCAGGCGTCGCCCAAAGCCCAGAAATTCGTGGCGGACTTCACGGCCAAATACGGCCAACCGCCGACCGGCCTGGGCGCCCTGGGCTACGACGGCGTGCTCGTGATTGCGGACGCGCTCAAGCGCGCGAACAGCGCCGAACCAGCCAAGCTGCGCGACGCGCTCGCGGCCACGAAGGGGCTCGAGGCGGTGACCGGCACCCTCACCATGGACAAAGAGCGGAACCCGGAGAAGAGCGTCGTGGTGCTCAAAATCGACGGCGGCAAGGCGAAGTACGAAACCTTGGTTCAGCCGTAAGTCTCGGGCGACGTTGACCGTGAGCCAGCTCCTTCAACAGATTCTGAACGGCCTCTCGCTCGGTTCCATCTACGCCCTCATCGCGCTGGGCTACACGATGGTTTACGGCATCTTGAAGCTCATCAACTTCGCCCACGGCGAGGTCTTCATGATCGGCGCGTACGCGGGCTACTTCGCGGCCGGAGCCCTCGGCGTCGAGGCTTATGGCGCGGCGGGTCTTCCGCTGTATTTGGCGGCGTTGGTGCTCCTTCTGGCCATGGGCGCCTCCGCTCTGCTGGGGGTCAGCATCGAATTTTTGGCGTACCGACCGGTGCGCTCTGCGCCGCGTCTCACGCCGCTCATTACCGCCATCGGGGTGAGCTTGTTCCTTCAGAACGCGGCCATGCTCGCGTTCTCACCCAATCCGCGACCGTACCCGCCCATCCTGCGCGAAGTGCGGTTCGAGCTGGGCGGCGTGATCGTGACCAACGTGAAGGTCACCATCTTCGTCGTGGCGATGGCGCTGATGGTCGGGCTCCACTGGTTCGTTCAGCGGACCTGGACTGGCAAGGCAATGCGCGCAGTCTCGACGAATTTGGACGCCGCGCGCCTGATGGGCATCGACCCGAATCGCATCATCCGCGCTACGTTCGCGGTCGGCTCGGCTTTGGCGGCGGCGGGCGGAATCCTCTTTGGGCTCGACCAGATCGTCATCAACCCGCTGATGGGCATGCTCACGGGGCTGAAGGCCTTCGTGGCCGCGGTCTTGGGCGGAATCGGCAACATCCGGGGCGCGGTTTTGGGCGGCCTGCTGATCGGTTTGGCGGAGCAGCTCACGGCTGGGTACTTGTCGCCGGACTACCGGGACGCCATCACGTTCGTGATTCTGATCGTGATCCTCATCGCGCGTCCCGAAGGGTTGCTCGGCGTGGTCCGCCCGGAGAAGGTGTGACGCCCCTGGTCAGGCGGTCCGCGGTCGTGCTCGCCGTGGGCGCGGTTCTCTACGCGGTCGGGTTGGCGCTCTCGGAGGGCCTCGTCGAATACGGGCAGCGCATCGTGCTGCTCGCCGGCATCAACATCATCTTGGCCGTGTCGCTCAACCTCATCAACGGCACCACCGGTCAGTTTTCGATCGGTCATGCTGGCTTCATGGCCGTCGGCGCGTACGGCGCGGCCTTCTGCGGTGTGAAGCTCGGGCCTGTGATTCAGGGCCTGGTCGGCGAGGGCGGGCTCGCAGACGCCGTGACGTTTAACGTGGCGCTCCTCGTGGGAGCGGTGCTGGCGGGCGTCGCTGGGCTCCTGGTCGGCGCGCCGAGCCTCCGCCTGCGCGGCGACTACTTGGCCGTCGTCACCTTGGGCTTCGGCGAAATCATTAGGATTTCTTTCAATAACGCCGAGTTCCTGGGCGCGGCCACCGGCTACTTCGGTGACTCTCCGGCGGGCCTGCCGGCGTACACGACGTTCTTCTGGGTCTATGCCTGGGCGATCGCCATCGTGGTGTTGATTCGGAACCTCACGTTCTCACAGACGGGGCGCTCCCTCGCCGCCATCCGCGAAGACGAGATCGCGGCGGAGGCGATGGCCACGCCCACCACGAGGTTGAAGGTGCTCGCGTTCTCACTCAGCGCCGCGAGCGCCGGCATCGCGGGCGGGTTGTTCGCATACATGCAGTCGGGCATTCGTCCGGAGGACTTCCGCTTCGACAAGTCGATCGACATGGTCGTCATGATCATCATCGGCGGGCTCGGCTCGATCTCGGGCGCGATCGTGGGCGGCATCTTCGTCGCCGTCACGCTGGAGCTGATGCGCGACCTGCAGCAATACCGGCTCGTGCTTTACGCGCTGCTACTGATCGTCATCATGCTGGTGCGACCGCAGGGGTTGCTCGGAAGCCGCGAGCTGACGTCGTTGCTGCGGGAGCGCTTCCTCAAGCCCAAGGCAGCGAAATGACACTGCTTTCTTTGGAAAAGGTGGACAAAGTATTCGGCGGATTGCGGGCGCTGAAGCAAGTCTCCTTCTCGGTGCCCGAGCGCTCCATTTTCGGGCTCATCGGGCCCAACGGCGCCGGGAAGACGACGCTCTTCAACGTCATCACCGGCGTCTACACGCCGGACGGCGGGCAGATCCTGTTCCAAGGGCAATCGATCGGCGGGGAGGCACCTGCCAAGATCGGGCGGCGCGGCATCGCCCGCACCTTCCAGAACATCCGGCTGTTTCGCGCCATGACCGTGGAAGAGAACGTGATGGTCGCTGGGCATCACCTCCATCGGGCGTCGCTCTTGAGCGCGATGTTTCGCACGCGCGCCCACGCGGAGGACGAAGCGCGCCTGCAGAAACGCGCTCGTGAGCTGCTGGACGTCCTGGGCCTCGGTAAGCACGCGAAAGACGTCGCGGGCTCGTTGCCTTACGGCTCGCAGCGCAGGCTGGAGATTGCGCGCGCCCTGATGCTGGAACCCAAGCTCCTTCTACTAGACGAGCCGGCCGCGGGCATGAATAGCCAGGAAGCAGCCGAGCTAGAGCGCCAGATCCGCTATTTGCGCGACGAAATGCGCCTCACGATCGTGCTCGTGGAGCACAACATGGCCGTCGTCATGAGCGTTTGCGAAGCCGTCCACGTGGTGGACCACGGTGAGACGATCGCGCACGGCTCGCCCGAGCACGTACGCCAAGATCCGGCGGTGCTCGCCGCCTACCTCGGCAAGTCGACGGAGGGGGCGGCGTGAGCGAGGTCGCGCTGAGCTTGACGGACTTGCGGGTGAGCTACGGCGGCATCGCGGCCGTGAAGGGCATCTCGCTCGAGGTGCAGCGTGGGGAGATTGTCACGCTGATTGGTGCCAACGGCGCGGGCAAGACGAGCACGTTGAAAGCGATCGTCGGCTTGGTGCCGCCTCACTCCGGGGACGTACGGCTTTTCGGCGAGCCCCTGCGCGGCGTTGCGACGCATCGTATCGCCAGCAAGGGCGTCGCATTGGTGCCGGAGGGTCGCGCCATATTCGGCAACCTCACCGTATCCGAGAACCTCGAGCTGGGCGCATTCCTGAAGCGCGAGCCGTCATTGCTGGCCGAGCGATTGGCTAGGGTTTTGTCGCTGTTTCCTCGCCTTTCGGAGCGTATGGCCCAGGAAGCCGGCACGCTCTCGGGCGGAGAGCAACAAATGCTGGCCATCGGGCGCGCGCTGATGAGCGAACCGCGCCTGCTATTGCTCGACGAGCCCAGCCTTGGCCTCGCCCCGAAGCTGGTGGAGCAAATCTTCGAGGCCATCGTGCAGATCGCGCGGGGCGGGCTCACCATCTTGCTCGTGGAGCAGAATACTCGGCTCGCGCTGGAGACGGCGTCGCGCGCCTACGTGCTGGTCACCGGGGAGCTCGCGCTCTCGGGTTCCTGCGCAGAGCTGCGCGAGGATCCGCGGATCAAAAGCGCGTACCTCGGCGAAGATGTGTCCGCCTGAGCCCTAAGCGGCTTCGAGCACGCCGAACGCGGCGATGCCGGCCTTGCGCAGCTCGCGCCGCAACTCCTCGGCGCGAGTCGCCGGTACCGTGAGCAGCGCTGCAAGCAGCTGGGCTCCGACCCCGTCCAGCGTCGTTGCTCCGCACGCCGAGAGGTCCTCGGAGGAACCTTCGAGAACGGATGCCCACGCTCCCCATAAGGATCGGAACTTCTCGGAATACCTGTGATTTTCCTCCAGGTAGCCGCGGCTCCGCAGGCTGTCGGCAAGCTCGGGCGAAAGCGAGTCCGGCGGCAGCGACTGGAGTCGAAGCAGCTTGGGTACGAGCGCCGCGGCGCGGCTTGCGCCCCGCGCCATCAACGCCTGGACGAGCGCTGTCTCGAAGTGCCGCAGCGGCAGGGGCGTCGGGATCTCCGGCTGCGGGTCCGCGCTGCGCACGACGACGACCGGGCCCTCCGCCGTGAGCTGCACGTCCAGCGGCCCCTCGAAATCTGGCTCGTCGTCCTCGAAGCAGAGCACGAAGCGCTCGCTCGGCATCGGCTCGTGCACCGTCGACGAGAGCGGCTCAGGCTGCCGCGGCAGCTCGGGGGTGGCGGCGCCGGTCAACGCTTCGCTCAGCCACCGAGCGCCGCTCGAGATGTCGAGATTGTCGTTCGGAAATTCGGACGCGCGCGAGGGGTAGCCCACGGAACATGGCTAGTCCCAAGCCACTTCTGCGGCCAAAAAAGCTGCCCACTGCTTAGCGAAGCGCCAGCTACTTCGGCGCGACCGCGACGCTCGCCGCGTTTTCGGCCGTGATGCCGCCTTCCGGCACCGCGCTGCCATGAGCGACGAGCATGAAGTTGGTGATCGCCCAGTATTCTTCAGGCTTGAGGGTGCCGGCCCGGCTCTTCGGTAGAGGCATGCGCGTGCTCACGTAGTTGTAAATGTCCTGCGCCGTGCGAAACGCATCGCGCGAAGGAGCGCCTGGCGGCCGCGTCGTGTCACCGGCCTGCTGGGTCGCGTTGTTGCTCATCGCCGGGTTGGTGGAGAGCGACTTGTCGCGCGGGTACTCCAGCAGGGCATTGGCGCCGATGACGGGGGGCGCGTTGGACAAGCCTTCGCCGCGCTTGCCGTGGCAGGCCGCGCACTCCTTTTCGTAGGCTTCGGCGCCCGGCGGCGACTTTTTCTGCGCATTCGCCAGGTTCGGCTCGGAGGCGCCAAGCGGCGTGGCGCTACAGGCGCCGAGAGCGATGGCGAAGCCTGCGATCGAGGAGCCGAGGAGCAGTGCGAGGCGCGACCGGGACATGGATGGGAGTCCTTTTGACCGGGTAGGACGGCCAGGGGAGGGGGGGCGAGCGTCGATAGTCGTCGAGCTCGAGGTGTTCATCAACCCTTGCCACGGATTGTCGCAGGGCGCGGGGCGAGGCGAAAACCGCGCCATGAAAGGGAGAAAAAGGCGCCATGGCGCGCTGGTCCGGCCTCGGCGGCGAGCGCGCCCACACGGCGCTATGGTTTACGCGTGCGAAGCTTATTTCCGCTGCTCTGGGCGACATTGCTCCTCGGCTGCACGCCCGCGCAGCCTCCGCGTTGGGGTGAGGGCGGTGCGGGGCTGGCGTTGGGCGCCGCGCACTGGTCGCGGCAAGACGCAGGCGATGTGGAGCTGCGTCCGGACGGTCACGTCTTGGTCGATGGCGACTTGGTGTTCGTGATCGACCGCGTGGGCCGCGTGACGGACGACGACTACGAGCCCTTCGCGGTCCTACTCCCCGACGGGCAGCTGGTCGGTACCGACGACACGTACCTAGGTCGTTTGGGGGTGACCAACGCTTCGCCGCCGGGCTCCGTGGAAGCCTGGCTCGCGGTCATGCCGGACGGGCAGGTCGTGTACTTCGATGCGGACGGGCAACGCAGCTCGGGCGGGGTTTGGCGCGGCTGCACAGGGGCCGTGCTGCGCTCCTGCACGCTCGTGACGCAGCTGCTGGCGATGCAGCATTACCGCTCGCCGCGCTTCGGCGTCGGCGTCGGCGTCGGCGTCGGCGTCGGCGTTGGCTTCTGAGGTGCTAGATCCAGCGGGCCATGTTGGACGCCCGCTACGTCGCCGACAATCTGGATGAAGTTCGCCGAATGCTCTCGCGGCGTTCGCCTGCGGCAGCGTCGCTTCTGGACGGCATCTCCAGTTTGTCCAGCAAGCGCCGCGAGCTGATCGGCAAAACCGAGGGGCTTCAGTCGCAGCGCAACGCGGCCAACGACGGGATGGCGCAGCTCGCGAAGAGCGGCGACGGAGCGGCCATGGCCGCGCGCCGGGAAGAGCTCAAGGCGTTGAGCGAACGCATCAAGGACTTGGAGAGCGAGCTCTCCGCCATCGAAGCCGAGATGCAAGATCGGCTCCTCACGATCCCGAACGTGCCCCACGAGTCGACGCCGGACGGCGAGAGCGACGAGCAAAACCCCACCGTGCGCACCTGGGGCATCGCGCCTTCGTTCGCGTTCGAGCCCAAGCCGCACTGGGAGATTGGTACGACCCTGGGCATCCTCGACCAGGAGCGCGCGGCCAAGCTCTCGGGGGCGCGCTTCTCCGTGCTGTGGGGCGCGGGGGCGCGGCTCGAGCGCGCGCTCATTGCCTTCATGCTGGACCTTCACACGCGGGACCACGACTACACCGAGGTTTACCCGCCATTTCTGGTGCGGGCGGAGGCTTTGGTGGGCACCGGCAACCTGCCCAAGTTCGAAGACGACTTGTTCAAAACGCGGCGCAGCGATCCGAACGACTCGTCGGCGCTCTACCTGGTGCCGACAGCGGAGGTGCCCGTCACCAATCTGCACGCCGACGAGGTCCTGGATGCCGCGGACCTGCCGCGAGCCTACTGCGCCTACACGCCATGCTTCCGCAGCGAAGCCGGCTCGCACGGGCGCGACGTCCGCGGTCTCATCCGTCAACACCAGTTCGACAAGGTGGAGCTCGTTCGCTTCGCCACCCCGGAAACGGCGCTGGAGCAACTGGAGCTTTTGACCAGCCACGCGGAAGAGGTGCTGCGAAGGCTCGGTCTGCATTACCGCGTGGTCGAGCACTGCGCAGGTGACCTCACCTTCTCGTCGACGAAGTCGTACGATCTCGAGGTGTGGCTCCCCTCCCAACGAGCGTTCCGCGAG
Source organism: Polyangiaceae bacterium (assembly GCA_029266615.1). Taxonomy (GTDB): domain Bacteria; phylum Myxococcota_A; class Polyangia; order Polyangiales; family Polyangiaceae; genus PMG-095. The sequence continues at coordinate 947 of JAQSWN010000166.1, read as the reverse complement.
ATCTCCAGCTGCTCGACTTTCGGGGACTTTCAGGCCCGCCGCGCCAAGATCCGTTACCGCCCGGAGCCGAAGGCCAAGCCGCGCCTCCTGCATACCCTTAACGGCTCCGGCTTAGCCGTCGGCCGAACCTGGCTCGCTATCCTCGAGCAGTTCCAGCAAGCCGACGGAACCGTCATCGTCCCAGAGCCGCTCCGCGCCTTCATGGGCACGGACCGCATCACCGGCGTCGCGCTTTCGAAATAGGGCTTCCGTCGCGGCCCCTTGCCGCGTCGCGGGCGCTGGGGTGAGCCGCGGGCATCCGGCCTGCCCACCCCGCGGCCGGACTACCGGCGACCGCCGCCGCGACTCTTGCCCGGTTTGCCGCGCCCGGTTGCGTCACTGCGTGAGCTCGTGGCGCGTCCCGTCGCGTCGCTGCGTGAGCTCGCGGAGCGCCCGGTTGCGTCACTGCGCGGGCTCGTGGCGCGTCCCGTCGCGTCGCTGCGTGATGGGCGGCCGCCCGCGCTCTTGTTGGGGTTGGGCTCGCGGTCCTTGGAGGTGTTCTGGTTGCGGGTACCGGGGCGCTCGTCGCGCCGCTTCTTCTTGCCCTGAGCGCCGCTGCCTTGGCCACTGCCTTGGGTGCGAGCGCTCCGCCCGCCGCTGCTGCTCTGATTGCCGCCTCGGCCAGCGCGGGCTTGGCCGCCCGCTTGCTCGCCGCCCCGGCTGTCGCGCACGACGCGCTGCGCGCGGCCCGGAACCTCGCGTTGTTTGCCGCGCGGGCCGCCGTGGGAGCTCTCCAGGCGCTGCATGCGGCGCGGCATCTCGGGCGCGTCCTTGAGCTGATTCAACAATGCTTCCGGGGCGATACGTCGGCCGTAGGTCTGGCGGCGGAGGATCGCCACGTCGTCCACCGTGAGCTCGATGCGGTCGCCGAGCGAAATCGTGTCGCCCGAGCGCGAGCCGACGACGGA
>JAQSWN010000165.1 GCA_029266615.1 Polyangiaceae bacterium | reverse complement strand
GGCAACATTGCTGGGTTCAACCTGGAGAGGCGCGGCCGATGCTCTCCCTTCTCGGCGGAGGATCTGGCATTGATCGATCTCGTCGGTCCGTTCCTTCACATCGTCGAGCTGCTGACGGAAGAAGCGAATGACGATGAGGGAGCGCGAAACCTCGCTCAGGAATACTCCCTAAGCCGGCGCGAGGAGGAGCTCGTGTCACTCGTCACTCGAGGGCTACAGAATTCCGAGATCGGTTTGCTGTTGGGGCTGTCTGCGAACACGGTGCGGAACACCTTGGCCCGAACGTTCGAGAAAGTGGGCGTGAGCAACCGCGCGGAGCTGACCTACCACGCGACTCGGTTGAGCGTGGATCGCAGCGGCAAGTTCATCGCCGTGGGCACCGGCTCGCGGCACGACGACGGAACAGCGGAGTTTGCCTCTCGCGTGGTGGAAGCCACGACCCTCAAGGCCGCAGCTCCCGATTCCGGGGCGCGGCCGCGGTCAAGCGGTGAGATCGTCTACACGCCACCACTGCGCCGGGTCCCAGCCTGATTTCATAGGAGCGCTTCGTCGCGGGAAGCGCCCCCGGCCTTCCCGGTCAAATTAGGCTGTCATCCGCTGTCATCCGGCTTTCCGTTGATCTCCCGAGTTGGGTGCCCAAGCTGCTTCGAGCCGAGCGAGGAGCGCCTCCCTCGTCGGTGTCGCGGCCTCGCCCCGGCTTGATCCGAGCGCTGTCGCGAGGGCCGACTCTGCCAGCTGTTGTCCAAGGCCGTTGTAAGCGTTCCACTGATCGGCGTCGAAGAACTGGTCCCCGGTGCTCTCCTGGGGAAATTGCTCGTGGTAGGTCGGATAACCGGCGGCGCGCTCACTCGACGGGTCACCCTCTCGCGCTGGCAGTGATGCACGCAACGTCGCCTTGCAATAAATCAGGTAGCCCTCTGAATTGTCACTGTAGGTGATGCGCGCGAGCACGTGGTCACGCTCCGAAAAGCCGGTGACTCCCGACGGGCGCAGGACGTCCTCCACGCGCCCTGAAAACTCGATCTTGGTCCCGAGCTCAGTCGCGGCGCGCGCGACGACGTTGCGGAGGTGACTGAAGTGGTACCTTGGGTCGAAAGTACTGTCGACCGCAAGGATGATTCGGCATCTCCGTCGGAGCAGCTCGATCAAGCCCAGGTTGTCCACGAAGCCGCCATCTGCGACGTGTAGCAAGGGGCGTTCGGTTGTGAGCTTCCCGACAATCAGCTGCACATAAGTCACCGGCCAAAGACGAAACAGGAACCGCATCCGGCTCCTGGTTGACAGGAGTCGCGGGTTCGGTAGCCAAACCCCCAGGTTCATATTCAGAACGAACAGCAACCAGCTGAGGAAGACATTTTGCTTGCCGTCCCACAACGGGCTAATGGACGCCGCCGAAGTGGCCACCGCATCCGCCAAGGTCGTGCTCGCGTAGGGTTGCTCGCTCGTCTTTGCGTAGGCGGACGTCTCCGACCCGCAGAAGAGTGGGGAGAGCAGGAAGTAATCCATCACCTTCGTGCCGACGACGACGTCTGGACGGCGGCGGCTGCGCCGCTTCGAGGTCGAGGGTTGCTTGGCAGCCACGCGGGTTTCGCCCCTCAGGTAGGAACCGCCTCCGAAAAGCGGATACGGCAAGCCGTCGACTGCCGCGTCCTTCAGCGGGATGTCGCTGGCGTTGGGGAGCAGATCACGCGGCCGCCAGCCAGCACGGCGTTTCGGCCGGAGGTAGGCAGAGTCCACCAGATCCCTAAACAACACGTTGATGCCGATCACGTCCGAGGACGCAAGAAAGCCGACAGCGAGGCCGAGACCGAGCACAATGAGCCAAGCCGCAACGCTCGCAAGTTCCCGCTCTTGGGCGGAGAACTCCACGATCGCTCCGAAGCCCCACCTCCTTAGCTCATCCGTTCCAAACGTCCATAGTTGAGCGAACATTGCCCAAGCGAGCGGCGCGAGACCCAGCACCAGCACCGCCAGGATCACGACCGTCAGAGTGATACCTTCAAAGGTATTGATGGTCTTACTCACCCAGGTGGCGAAACCGCGAGAGTGCCTTGCGAAGCGGGTCTCGGCGAGTTGCTTCGCGAAGAAGGTGGTCAGGCCGAGGATGACGAGGCGAAACGCCGGCGCAAACAGCGCGTACCAAAGCACCTGCTTCAGAACCCCCCACGCCGCGGCTGGACTCCCCACGGCCGCCACGACCGGCATGCCAATGACGAGCAGCAACAGGAACATCCACGCTAAATTCACGAGGGTGGTGCTCACCACGCCGCCTAGTAGCCTCAGAGTGCGCACGACAGTGAGGCCGCCTCCACCCATAGCGAGGTACTGGCCGGCGGCGATCAGCTGCTTTCGGGACTCCACGCCAAAGATCTCAGCCGGTTGGTCTTTGAACACTCGCGCTGCGGCCAGAAGATAACCACTCGCGTATCCTCCACCGGAAACGGAGGAGAGATAATCCGCCACCGAAAGAAGCCCGCGCGAGTGCAGCACCTGAAGAAAACCAAGGCTCACGGTGCCAGAACGCACACCACCGCCCGAAAGAGCGACACCGAACAAGGGATAATCGGCCGGAGGCGGGTCGGCAGGCTGCCTCCTCCGGAGACGAACGAACTTCACCTCGTCGGACAGCACATCGTTCAGCTCGTGAGCTCTTGTCGTCATTGTTAACTAAACTCCGAGTCGCTCATCCAGCGAATCATGCCTGGACTCGCGCGTCCATCGCAATAGTAGTCCTTTCCCCTTCTCCCAACCTCGCTCGCGGTGTAAATGGTCTCCACCAATCACACTCGGTCGTTCAGCTGCGTTTCGGCATCATGAAAGCCTCGGCTGGTCGGCCCGCAAGGAGCGGACACACGCATGGACCCTTTGACTCATGCCGTCACCGGAGTGGCGGTCGCTGCATCCCTGCCGGGCGCCGCGTTCGGAGCGAGGTATCGACGGTCCGCCCTGTTGCTAGGGGTCGGCGCACTCGCGGGAATTGCGCCGGACGTCGACTTTTTCAGCGGTTTTCCCCACGGCAAGGATCCGGGCCTCGCCTACTTGCTCTATCACCGCGGCGTGACGCACACCGTCCTGGGGTGCGCCGTGATTTCGGCGGTGCTGACGGTCGCCGTACGCTTGCTTGCGGGTCGGCACCTCCCGGCTCCGCGAGTCTTCGGGATCGCGTTCGTCGCCGCTCTGCTGCACGTGGCAATGGACGGGACAAATGACTATGGCGTGCACCCGTTCTGGCCGCTTTTCAATGACTGGTTCTACGGAGACTTCATCTTCCTGCTGGAGCCGATGGTCATCGCGTGTGTTCTGCCAATCAGCCTCTCTGCGGTACTGCAAGACTGGGGCTCTCGTCGCAAGAATATGACAGCACTGGCCGCAAGCGGAGCGGTCGTCTTACTGTGTTTGGCACTGCCGTGGTTTCGCTTGTCGCAAGGGATATGGGTCACGTTTCTTTCCGCAACGGTCGCAACCGTCTGGGCGGTATCGCAGCTCGTGCTAGCGCTAAGAACCCAACAACGGGTCTACTTGGGGTGGGGCTCACTCGCGGCCGTGCTCTTGCTGTTCTTCAGTTGCTCCCGGTACGCCAAGGGCATCGCGCAGCGTACGTTCCGTGAGGTCGCCGCAGAGGAAAAGCTGCGCGTCGTGGACACGACTCCCGCCGCAGCGAATCCGCTTTGCTGGCGTGTGACATGGGGCAGTGAAACGGCAAACGGTGACATCGTGGCTCGCATGGCCGTGGTCAGTTTGGCTCCAAGCATCATGGCGCCTGAGGAGTGTCGGACCGCCACGCCAAAGGGCCCGCCCACCTTCGGGCACGATGGAGAAATCCCGTGGCCTCCGCGGGTGAGTCATCGCCCGGAGCGGTGGCATTGGCTGGCGCAGGTGCGGACATCTCGCGAAGCTTTGACTAAGGCGATGCGAGAGCATCCACGCGTTGCCGCAGCCGCCCATTCTCTCCGCATCCCCGTCCTCAAACGACTCGATGACAAGTGGATGCTCGGGGACTTCCGTTTGGACTATGAGCGGGACCTTGCCAGCTACTGCAAGTACTTGCTCCCCGAAGAGCCAGACACCACGCCGTTCAAAGCCCCACCTCTCTGGACGCCTCCGTTTTTGACTGAAGCTCGCGCACCCCAAAGCGGCGCGAGAGGAGATTGATATGGCTAGAAATCGGGCTTGGAGTATCGCGAAGCGATTCATGTGGGCTCTCCGCACGCCTCCTGTGCGTCGATTCGTGAGTCGAGAGTATACGGACTACCTGTGTAGCAGTGTGCCTCCTCGGCCACACGGTTTCAGCCTGTGTGGTCCGCAACAAGAAATCAGCGACTACGTTTCCTGGCCCTCGCTAACGAATCGGGGCTACTCAGCGCGCCACCTGGCTCCTGCAAGCGCCTCCACATTGCCAATACCGTCACGTCCGCTCCGGGTAGCCGGTGCGACTCTCCCTGCGAGCGCGTGGGACGAGACCACACGACTTTGGTCCCGCGTCGGCGAGATGCAACGCTGCGAGCGATCGAACGTGTTCTTCGCCTTCTTTGCGCAATGGTTCACAGACAGCATCTTCAACGTGAACGTCAAGGATCGCCGGCGCAACGATTCGAACCACGACATCGACCTATGCCAAATTTACGGCTTGAACGAGGCCGCGGCCCGCAGTCTGCGCACCAAAGACCCGCGCGCGCGCGGTGAGCTCGCGCACCGCGTCGTGCACGGCGAGGAGTACCCGGATTTATTGTTCGAGCTTGTCGACGGCAACTCGGTGCCGCGGAAACGATACGCAGCGCTGCCCGGGGCGACGAGCGCGGAGATTCCACCGGATGGTTTCCCATCCGAACGGCGCAACCATTTCTACGCGACCGGCTTGGACCGCGGCAACTCTTCGCTCGGCTATGTCGCAATAACCACTCTGTTTCTACGCGAGCACAACCGACTGAGCCGAGACCTCGCGCGTCGCAACGAGTCCTGGTCGGACGAGCAAGTATTCCAGACGGCGCGCAACATCAACACCGTCATTTTGCTCAAGCTCTTGGTGGAGGAATACGTCAACCACATCCTCGGGGAGCAGCTGTTTCTGCTCGAGCCGAAGTTCGCGGATCGGCGCTCCTGGCTGCGCTCGAATTGGATGGCGATAGAATTCAATCTTCTCTATCGCTGGCACGGCTTGATCCCTCGCGAGCTAGAGGGGTTGGGGCAAGCGCAGCTCGGCCACCTGGAGTTCCGATACAACAATGCACGTTTCGAAGAGCTCGGCCTCAGCCAGACTTTGACTGCGCTCATGGCGCAGCCCGCAGGGAGGATTGGCCTACGAAACACGGCCGACTTCCTGCTGGGAGCCGATTACGAAAGCGTCTGCATGTCACGCAAGTTTCAGCTCCAGAGCTTCAATGCTTATTGTGACCACTTCAGCGTGCCTCGCCTGCGCTCGTTCGACGACTTAACGACAGATCCGGACCTGCGCGACGCAATCAGTCGCCTATACGGCAACGATATCGATCGACTCGAGCTCATCGTTGGCCTTTTTGCGCAGTCGCCGGACGAAGGCGTGCTCTTCGGCCCCTTGATGGCTCGGATGGTGGCGTACGACGCGCTAACCCAGATCTACAGCAATCCGCTACTGAGTGAGCACGTGTACGGCGAGCAAACGTTCACCTCCTACGGGTGCGAACAGATCGAATCGACCACCCTGGAGACCTTCGTGCGGCGAAACACGAAGGACACCGAGCAACTCCGGGTGACCTTCGACCACCGCCAGGCTAGCTCGGCCGGCGCCTAGTAGGTACGTTCGTACCATTGCCGGCGGAGGCGCGCCCCGGCAGGGTAGCCGTTAGCAGCAGGCGCTTCTCCGCCTCTGCAGGGGGTCGAATTCTCTCTTCGCAGAACGGAGGTTTCGGCATGCAATCGTCGTATTTGTTCGAACAAGGTGCGCCATTCCGTGATTTGGTAGTGCGTGCGTGCGCAGGCGAACGGCACCCTTGCGATGCCCGCGCCTCGTGGGAAAGCTTGGTCACCTGCAGCGCGACCATCGTGGATGCTTTCCAAGCGGGCGAAGTGGCGTACCTGGTCATGACCGCGGGTCCCCAGACTTCCGCCCTTCCCCTCCGCGTCAGGAAGGCGTTGGAGCTAGCGCTCGGCGGCCTGAGCCACAAGCAGCTCGCCAGCGAGCTAGACGTCGCCCAGTCGACCATCACGGCCATGCTCAAGTGTGGCCTTGCCCGCCTCGGGCTCGGCGGCCTGCCCTCGAAAGCGCCGCTGAGCCTGTTCGCGATCGCTCAAGCCGCGACGGTTACGGGACGCGGTTCGCACGGCTTGTCCAGCACCGACCTATTCGCCCACGGTCGCCGGTACGAGATCGTCAGTGTTGCCCACCTCAGCCTGCTTGACGTGCTCCCACCTGCCGTCCGGCAAGTGGTGCTACTTCGCGCTGAGGGCAAAACGTACGCCGAGATTGCGGCCAAGCGCAGCACCTCCACCCGAACCGTAGCCAACCAACTGGCTAGTGCGTTCCAACGTCTCAAGGTCTCTGGTCGGAAAGACCTACTGTCACGGCTGCTGCGCGCCCAAGTACCGCCGCAGTGCATCTCCGCCTAGCGGAGTGCGACCCGATTAGCCGACGGCGAAAACATACCTGCGCTCGTCACAGAGGCGTCGAAAGTCAATGAATCACGGCGCGCTGGTGTCTTCTTGACGAACCGCAAGCCAGACGACCGCACCGCATCAGATGCTAGCGATTCGCGTCTCAACGTCAGTCAGCAGATCGATCCTAGAACAGTTCACCATTTCGCCTCTGCGTCATGGGGCCAAGTTGATCCCGACGCGAAAAACATTAGCCACCTGGAGCCAGGACGGGAATGGATTCGAATGCGCCGATCACGGAAGACATCGCGTCACGCCAGACCGAAACGGCTTTGACACGTATCTCTTTAGCTGTTTCGACCCTGACGTCGGTCACGACGCTCCTCGTCAGCGTTGCTAGCGACGCGGCGACGATGCCGTGGCTGCTGGGTGGCGCGTCTATCATCACCATCACTTGCCTCGGATTCCTATTCGTGGCGCTCAAACCGCTGCATGACGAGAGAAAACGCCGCTTCTTCGGGGTCGCGGCAGCCGCTTCCGTCATGGCTCTGGCGATTGCATGGGCGGTTGTCTATCGCGACGACTTTCGCTACAGCGCAATCGCAAAGCGCTTCAGCAACGCCCCGCCAGTGTTGGTGGACGAGGGCATCGCGCGAGTGCTCGTGAGCTCCAAGGTGGGTGAGACCAAGCGTACCGGCCGCCTGGTTTCCGTGATGGACTCTCTCGTGGAGGAACCTCATCACACCTCCGTAAGCGTTGGCCCGACGCCCGATACCGCCGGTGCGTTTCTTCGTCTGAGCGGTGCCGCGGCGGAGTCACGCTTTTCCCTCACGCTGGCAGCACCACGCGCCCAAGCACTCCCTAGACTCGCTATCGGGCACCTACAGGCCGCGCAATCGGCATCCGAGCTATTGGCGCTCGTCGCCAACGATGACTACTTCTTCTCTTCATCTCTCGCTTCGGGCCCACTTGCCGTCACGATCGCCGGCGCGCCGTCAACTCTTCAGGAATTGCTGGTGCTCTCATATCGAGCCGTGGGTGGGGTAGCCGCCGCAAGGCGCAGCAACCCTACGTTGGCTGACGCGCACTTCGCGCAGTTCCGGCAGGTCTCCGAGGTCCTGTCGGACGACACAGTGCGCTCGGTGAGTTGGCTACCGGACGCGTTCCTGTTCGCGGCACATCGATTGCTCGCGGCAGGGAAGGCCGCGGACGCCAGCGCATTTCTCGACCGCGGGCTCGTGCTCCGGCCCGAGAACACGCGGCTGCGCGTCGCGGCTGAGTACCTCAAGCTTCGCCGTGGAGACACGCCCACGTTCGCTGGGTCGGGGGACGGGCCCGACCAAGGCCCTTCCGACGCAGCGCTGGGAGCGATGCTGCGTGCCCTCTGGGAGTTGAAGTCCGGGTCCGCTTACGAAGCTATTCGGCACTTCGAGCTCGCCGCGGATGGTTCGCGCAGCCTCCCAACCGCTCACCAGTTCGGCCTGCACACAGCGATAGCGCTGCTTCTCAGCGAGGTCAAAGCCGACCCCAGGGACCGTGCCACGCGCATTCTGAAGCAAACAGCCGCTGCTGAAGGGTTGAGCCCGGGTATGCCCCTAACAACGCTGCTGACCGGCGTCGGCTATGCGCTGGACGGCAATTCCCGCAAATCCCAAGAAGCGTTCGACCAAGTACGACAGAATACGAAGTCCGAGGAGCTACGAAGAGCCTGCGACTATTGGCAAGCGTTAGCGTTGTCGGCCCTGAATGAGCAGCAAAGGGCGCTCGAGCTTTTGCGAGAGCTCGAACGCTTGGATCCGACACATGCTCGTGTTCTCGGTTTGCTAGCTGAGCTCAGCGCGCGGCACCACTTGGACGACATCGATGCGAGCGAGCCCGACCTCGACGCCGTTCAGCGCGGCCTGCAGCTCGCGAACCGCGCCTTGAAGCAGAACCCGGAAGAAGCGCGCAGCCGACGATTGCTTGGAGCATACAAAGCAGCTGAGGCAGCGCGGAACCGCGGACAACTACGTTCCTCATTGCTTCAAGAGGCACTCGGCCACCTCCACGTCGCGCGCCGCAAGGGGCAGGACGACTCGCGGCTCTACGAGCAGATCAGCTGGATTCAGCGCGAGTTGGCGCAAGCCGCGGATGCGAAGCTCGCGGCGCGAACGGCGGACGAAGTCGCGTGTCATCGAGAGCGCCGGATGGAGTCTTGCAGTGTTCTTGCGGTCCGCGCACTGCTGGAGAAGAACGATGTGGACGGCGCCATTGCTCGCACGAATGACCTAATCAGAACGCTCAACCGTACCGCCAGCTCCAGCGAGCGCGCGAACAGCCTGCTCATCAGCATGGCCATCGCATGGTACGAGGCCAATCACCTTGACCAGGCGCAGGGCCTCTATCACATTGTTCGTAAGAATGTGGGGAGCGGCGCGCGGGGCAGCTCCACTTCATTGAGAAGCGCGCTGGACTGCAACGAGGGCTTCATTCTCGTTGACTCGGGTGAGAGTCATAGGGCGCAGGCTCTGTTCCGTCGCGGCCTTGACGCACAACGCTCTGCGGATTGTGAGGCTGGCCTCGCGATAGCGCTCTTCGATGGGGGACAACGCGAGGAAGCACGCGCACGCTACCGGTCAGCACGCCAACAAGATGACAATTATGGAAACGTGGACGTCCTGAGGCGGAACTACTTCTGGAGCCCCCGCGCCTGCTCACTCGCCGGCGAGCTACGGCAACTAAACTAGTAACCGTTCGATGCAACATCCAAGGATTCGTAACATGATAAACGATCGAATATCTCGCCTTTCCAACACGTCTGGTCGGCCGCTATCTTTGATCCTCCTTGTGGGCGTCGCGGCGTGTGGTAGCGGCGCCCAGGCGCAGACGGTCCCTCACGAAGCCAGCAGTCCATCAGGAGGTACTGCCACGCCCGACCCGGTGCGGCTCTGCAAAGCGATTCAAAGCTCGGAAGAAATTCCGGTATCCTGCGCCTTCGAGGTGGTGGATTCGCGCCCGCACATGCTGATTGGCGCTTCTAGCGAACAAGTCTTGGCCCAGAATCTAACTGTGCTGCTCAAGCACCTGGTGGCGCCCTTCTGTTATACGCAGGGTCAGGCCGGGGAATCCTCCGGAGTAATTTTCGTCGCGGGCACACGCGCACGACAACTAGAATGTAGCAGCGGGAAGCTCTCGGACTGGGTCGAGACGGATCCGGTCGTGGCCAGGACCGTCGCCATCGAGCAAGCCTGTAGTACCGTCCAACGAGGGAACTACGGTGTCGGCTGCAGTCTGATGGACGTGGAGGGCACCCCCGCGTTGATCCTCTCCTACGAGAGCACGAATCCACGTGCGGTGGAGAATCTAGTGGCGGTGGCCCGTGAGGTTGGGCGTCCCTTCTGCGAGCTGTCGCGCGCGGCTAAGGTTCGGGGCACGACTGTCTTTCTCGACGAAGATCTTACGGGTCGCTTCTTCGACTGCGGAACCGCGCAACTGAGCGAGCCGGTATCCTTCCGCAAGCAGCGCAAGCCCAACATTCGCCCCTCGACTCCAAGTAACCGACCGAGCGGCAATGGCCGCCCGCAGCAGGTCGCCAGCACCATCGGCGATCGCTGGGAGCTACTCCCCGAGCGCAAGCGATAGCCCGCGGTGGCCCTGCGATCGGTGAGTGAGTGCTCAATATCGAGGTTCGGCTGAGCCTTACGAGGCAAAAATGATGACTGGTAATCGAAAGTCGACCTATAGGCACCTTGTCTCAGCGGCCGTATTTGGCTCCTCGCACGTACCAGAGGCCAAGCCCCTGCGCCCTGGGATTACTAAATGACGCTGTCGAAGTGGCTAATTTCGGTGGCAGCGGCGGCGGTGGCCCTTTGCGTCAGCTCACGGCTGAATGCTCAGGCGGCCCCTGGACACCTTACCACCGAGCGAGCGGCGGCGAGCGCGGCGAAGCCTCCACTCAAGAAGTGTTTGCCGCCGCTGGTCTACGACTCTCGTCTCGGGCGGTGCTCGAAGTCGTCCGTGATCACGGCGGCCACCGATCAGGTACCGCAAGGGCATCGCGAGGAGACGGTTACGGTGCTCAAATCGACCTGGCAGCAGATGGGCGACGACTTGAAGAAGGCTGCCGAACGAATTCGGGAGCTCAGAGAGCAAGCCGCTCGGCTGCGGAAGCAACTCGATGATCTAAAGAAGGCTCCCGGGTGCGGCGGTGGCTGATGATGTCGCGCCGCCTGCGCCCTCTTCTGAAGCAGCCAGCGATGATGCACTGCTCGCCCGCCTAAGAGACCACGCTTCGACGATCGCACTGCAAACGAGAGAAACGGAAGCTGGCACAAGTGCGGAAACGGTCGTGCAGGCGTCCAGCGAGGCATGGTGGACGGCTCGCAGTGCAATAACGATGTGTTCGCTGGTCCTGGCGTTTGGCCTTGTCGTGATAGTGATGTCTGCAGCGTTGGCTTTGAAGAAGATCGACCGGGAAACAATTCTGAAGGTCGTCGTCATACCCATGGCCGTCATGCTGGCCGTTTTCTTAGTCGTGGCCGGATACAGCGACAGTCAGATAGCTCCCGCAATGGGACTTTTGGGAACGATCGTAGGCTACGTTCTGGGCACAAGTAAGCCAGTGAGTGGCGAGAAGACCGACGGGTAGGAGTTGGAGCGGCAAAGGCGACCCAATTTGGTCGTCGACGGCCATGCGAGCTAGCGTTGGTGCACGCCGACTCGCTGAGTACGCGCAAAGCCGGCTGTCCGCTCTGCCGTCTCCTCGACCGCCCCCGTCCTGACGCCGGCGTCTCGGCCGCGGCTATGGCGCTCCGCCCACCGGAAACGCGCCTATCGTGGCGACTAGGCCACCGTGAGACTCAGCCGCTCGGGCACGGCAGTGCTCTCAGCACGGCTCACGCAGCTCCGGGCCGCGTGGAGGAAGCTGGATGAACACCGCGGGGCCCGCTTCGCTTCCATGCGTCCCGCGCTCCCGATCAAAGGTGCTGGCTTGCGGCTTCGGGAGAGGCACGCGCCTTGCTAGCTCTTTCGAGGTCCCCGCACGAAAGGTCTGTCCATGAACGCTCTGGCATGGTTCGCGTTGGTGTTGCTGGCAATCTGGGTCGCCGGGGTGGCGTTCTTCAAGATTGTGGGCTTCGCTATTCACCTCGCTCTCGTCGCGGCAGTCCTGCTGCTCATCGCCTGGGTAGTCCGCAAAGTGTCAGGCTCCGGCGGTCGCACGGTCTAAGCCCATGGCCAGCGAGCAGCCGAAGGTCGAAGGGTTGGAGCTCTCTGGGAAAGTGGCGCTCGTCACCGGTGCTGGCTCGGGCATAGGGCGCGCCGCCGCCCTGCGCCTTGCCAGCGCAGGCGCGTCCGTCGGCCTACTGGGCCGTTCGGAAGACGAGCTACAGCAGGTCGCGGACGCGATTCGCCGTCGAGCTGGTTCCGCGAGCGTGCTCTGCGCGGATGTTGGCGATTTTGCGGCCGTCGAAGCGGCCACGGAGCGGCTCTACTCCGAATTTGGACGACTCGACGTGGTGTTCGCCAATGCGGGCGTCAACGGGGTGTGGGCGCCGATTCAGGAGCTGCAGCCAAAGGAGTGGGAAGAAACGCTGCGCATCAACCTCAGTGGCACGTTCTACACGCTCAAGAGCGCGGCTGCCTATCTCAAGCAGCGGGGAGGCTCAATCGTTGTCTGCGCCTCCGTGAACGGGACGCGCATGTTCAGCAATACCGGCGCCACCGCCTACGCCGCTTCCAAAGCAGGTCAGGTCGCCATGGCCAAGATGCTCGCCGTCGAGCTCGCACGAGACAAGGTGCGCGTCAACGTCATCTGCCCCGGAGGTATCTCGACAGACATCGACGACAACACCGACGCCCGCGACTTAGAAGGCATCAAGCCGCGCGTCGAGTTTCCGGACGGCAAGATCCCGCTCACGGGCGGCAAGCCCGGCACCCCCGAGCAAGTCGCCGAGCTCGTGCTGTTCCTAGCCAGCGAGCGCTCGTCACACCTGAGCGGCACTGAGATCTGGATCGACGGAGCCCAGTCCCTCCTTCAAGGCTGACGCGAGCAGCTGCACCACGTCAGCTGTTCATCTATGGGCAGCGTGCACGTGATGGCGCGTCGGGCCACTCCTAGCGCTTGCGCCCACTGAGCTTCGCGCTCACGGCGACTAAGTCTTCGTCGCCGAGCATCCAGTCCAAGCTATTCTTGAGAACGAGGATGGTGGACGTCAGGTTTTTCGCGTACGGCTGGGCCAAGCTCTGCAGCTGGGGGTCGGCTGCTCCGCGGCCCGCGGCGTTGCCAGCGTAGGCGAACGGGTTCGTGAGGAACTGACTGGACGAGATGACCAGCACTCGCGACGTGCGCGGAGCGCGCTCGAGCGTTCCAACGCTCCCATGCGGCTTTCCTGCGAAGGCGCTCCTCAGCTTGCCCATCGCATACGCCGCTAAAGCGCGCTGTGCGACCGGGGGCTTGTGGGTCCATTGGTCCCGCAAACTCATATCCACCGGGCCGCTCGTTTCCACCGAGGTGGCGGGTGTCGAGCGCGCCACCTCGGCCAGCGCAACGTCTGGGGGCTGCTTGTCGCGCATCAGCTCCAGGCTGGACGCGAAAGGAAACATCACCTCATCCATTTGAAAGAACGGAATAAAGCCGCTATCGAGCCGCCACTGTTCGGCGCTGACAGCAGGGTCGTTCGTGACCCAAACGACACCCGGGTGGCGCAGCCATTGGGGCTCGCCTTTCGGCGTCCGAACCTGCACGCGAAACTGCGCGCCGTGATCGAACACGGCGTCCTTGTTCAGGTGAATGCCGTAGCCATCGAGCAGCGCATCCAGGCCTCGCGTGCTCAAGTGGGCTTGAAGCTTGGAGTCGCCCGGCTTGACGTTCACGGCCGACGCGAACACGACGAGCGACTTCTCGCCGCGCATCAGGAACTCATCGATGCGACGCAGCTCCGGCTCGACGTAGTCGTCCTGCGGTTGGGTGATGATGAGCCCGGATAGCAGCGGATCGATGGCGGTAGCTCCGCGCGCGAGATCCACCTCTTCGATTCGATAATACGGGAACGCCTGCTCGATGATGCCCTTGATGCTCGGCGCGGCCGTGGAGCCGCCCTGGGCCACCAAGTTGGTGTCGCTCAGCTTTAGCTCGTTCTTCCCCGAGACGATGCCGATGCGGTGCTTGATACCGTCCGCCTTATCGCGAATTTCGCGGATTTTATTGCTTACCCAAAACTCGAGCCCGTCGATCGCGTCGGGGTGGAGCGTCGGGATTACCGCTTTTTCGCCGCCGTAGCGGAACACCAAGCCCAAGTATCCACGTGACGTGCGAATCCTCGTCGCGTCCGTTTCGTCAGGGTCCCCGAGCGGCAGCTCTCGCAGGCCTTCAAGCTTGGCCTGATCGCGCAACGCCTGGCTGTTCACGTCAATGAGTCGGAACTTGAGCTTGCCCGCGCCCTGCTGCTCGTACGCGGCCAGCAAGTCGCGGAGCTCACTCGTGAAGTGATCCAAGCGGGGCAATCCCCTCATCACGTAGGCGTCGACCTCGAGCGGGCTCTTCAGCGAACGCACGAGGCGACCACTCCCCGGCGTCAAATCGGAGCGAGTCGTCGCGGCCCCCGCAGGTGCCTGCCCGCTCTTCGTAGCCGCCGCGGCCGGCGATGACGATGGCGATGGCGATCCAGGCGAAGCCGGAGCCGGCTGCGGAGCGCAAGACAGCGCCGCTGCTGTGACCAGCGCCAGGAGTAGGAAGCCCCGCCCGCGGCCCCTCGGCCGCACCCCAGAATGAACTTTCATGATCGCGCGGGCACCCTACCAGAGCGCGAGAGCATCGAGAACGTCGGCACATTGCCGTTTATGTTTCGAGCCGGCGCGCTAGCTCTCGCTCACCCGGCCGAGTCAGCGCGCGCAGTGGCTTATGGCAAGAGCGGAGCGGCCGCTACTGCAGCGTCGCTCTACGTCGGGCGATTCTCCGAGGAGGACCGCGATGCGACTTGTGAATTTGTACGCTCTGGGGCTCGTGCTGCCGGTGGTGACCGCCTGCGGTGACGATGGCGCGACCGGCGCCGCTGGCGCTAGCGGTGACGATGGCCTTTCCGCGGTTGTCGCGATCAGTGAGGAGCCGGCGGGCGTCAACTGCGTGAGCGGCGGCCGAAAGATAGAATTCGGCGCTGACACGAGCAGTGACGGCACGCTCGATGCCGACGAAATCGAGGGAGCTCACTACGTGTGCGATGGCGAGCCCGGACCGGCAGGAGAACCGGGCGTCCCGGGTCCAGCAGGAGCCGCCGGTCCCGCGGGGGAGAATGGTGCCGCAGGAGGGGCGGGTCCTGCCGGCGAAGCGGGCCCGGCCGGCGAAGCCGGTCCTGCTGGTGAGGCGGGTCCTGCTGGTGAGGCGGGTCCTGCCGGTGAAGCGGGTCCTGCCGGTGAAGCGGGTCCTGCTGGCGAAGCGGGTCCTGCTGGCGAAGCGGGTCCTGCTGGCGAAGCGGGTCCTGCTGGTGAAGCCGGTCCTGCTGGTGAAGCCGGTCCTGCTGGTGAAGCCGGTCCTGCCGGCGAAGCGGGTCCTGCCGGCGAAGCGGGTCCTGCTGGCGAAGCGGGTCCTGCTGGTACGGACGGCACTCCCGGTGCTGCGGGCTACAACTCGCTCATCTCAACGACGACCGAGCCGGCGGGCTCGAGCTGCGCGGCGGGAGGCTTGAAAATCAGCGTGGGTATCGACAACGGCGACGGCTCGGGCATTGCCGGGGACAACCTGCTTCAAACGGGAGAGATCGATCAAACGAGCTACCTTTGTACGCCGTACACTCCGAAGCGCGCCTTCGTGAGCAGCACGGTGGTAAACGGCGCTTTCGGCGGTTTGGCTCAAGCCGATGCGATTTGCCAGGCAGCGGCCAACGCGGTCGGCTTGGGAGGCAGCTACAAGGCGTGGCTCAGCGACGCAACAGCGTCGCCAGCGACGCGCTTCACTCGATCGTTGCTGCCCTACGCGTTGGTCGACGGCACTCGAATTGCCGACAACTGGGCGGACCTGGTCAGCGGCAGCTTGAACAATCGGCTCCACCTCACTGAGACGGGCGTGGCGTACAGCGACTACGTGTACACGGCTACCACGAACAACGGCACGTACTTCGGCGGCTGGGACTGCAATGGCTGGACCACGACCGCCGCGGACGCCAGGGTTGGCTACAGCCCGGACGAGAACCAGTGGAGCGGCGTCGGCACGATCAGCTGCGGAGAAGCCATGCGGCTCTACTGCTTCGAGCAGTGAGCGCAATGAGACGGTGGCCCCGGGCTAGGCAGATTCGTCGCGTGCGACTTTGGGTGCGTTCGCCAGCATGAGAGACGTCACCTGCTCGAGGGCGCGTGTATGCCGCTCCATGGACAGAAACGCCAAGAACAAGCTCACTACGATGAGCAAGACGAAGCCCGCAGCAACGCCATAAAACCCCGACTGACGCCACTGTCGATACTTCGCATCGTTCAATTGAACGTCGGTGGCGTATTGATCCGCGGCTTCTCTCGCCTGCCGTTGGAGCTTGTCCGCCATGGCTGCATGCTCCTCCCGCGCGTCGCGTT
>JAQSWN010000377.1 GCA_029266615.1 Polyangiaceae bacterium | reverse complement strand
GGCGGTATCTCCCGCACCGCCAAGTACAAGAATTACCGGTTCGACATCGGCGGGCATCGCTTCTTCTCCAAGTCCAAAGAGGTAGAGGACTTGTGGTCGGAGCTCTTGCCGGCGGACATGCTGGAGCGCCCGCGCAGTAGCCGCATCTATTACCGGCGTAAGTTCTTCTCCTATCCGCTCAAACCGCTGGAGGCGCTGACCAAGCTCGGTCCGCAAGAGGCCGCGCGGTGCGTCGCCTCTTATGCCCGCGCCCGGCTCGACCCGATCGAAAACCCCAAGAGCTTTCAGGACTGGGTCACCAACCAGTTCGGCGACCGATTGTTTCGCATCTTCTTCAAGACGTACACGGAGAAGGTGTGGGGCATGAGCTGCCGCGAAATCTCCGCGGATTGGGCGGCGCAGCGCATCAAGGGGCTATCGCTCAGCAGCGCGCTGCTCTCCGCGCTCAAGAGTAAAGGGGAGGGCGGCAAGGTTGCCAAGACGCTCATCGAAACGTTTCGCTACCCGCGCCTCGGACCGGGAATGATGTGGGACGCGGCCGCGCAGCGCGTGCGGGAGCTCGGCGGAGTCATCCGAATGGGTCGGCACGTCGTCGGGCTGGAGCGCGTAGAGCCGCAGGGCACTTGGCGCGTCACCCACCGCAGCAACGAAGAGGGAGACACTCACGTGCTCGAGGCAGACCACGTGATCAGCACCGCTCCGCTGCGCGAGCTCATGACCCTGGTCACGCCGCCCGTGAGCGACGCCGCGCGTGCCGCCGCCGCACGCCTGCGTTACCGAGACTTTCTGATCGTCGTCCTCATCGCCAAAGATCGCGGAAAATTCCGAGATAATTGGGTGTACATCCAAGACGAGGACGTGAAGGTCGGGCGTATCCAAAACTTCAAGTCTTGGTCCCCAGAGATGGTGCCTGACCCTGCGTACGCGTCGTACGGTTGCGAGTACTTCTGCCAGGTCGGCGATGGCCTTTGGGAGAGCAGCGACGACGAGCTGGTTCGGCTCGCCAAGCGCGAGATGAACAGCATCGGCTTGATCGACCCCGCGGACGTGGTGGACGCGGTGGTGGTCCGGCAACCCAAGGCCTACCCGGTCTACGACTTCGAGTACGCCAAGAACGTGGCGGAGGTGCGGACGGAGCTCAAGAGCCGTTACCCGGGGCTGCACGTCGTGGGCCGCAACGGCATGCACAAATACAACAACCAAGATCACTCGATGATGACCGCGATGCTCTGCGCGCGAAACATCCTCGCGGGCCGCGAGGAGTACGACCTGTGGCGCGTGAACCAAGACGCGGAGTACCACGAAGAGGGTGAGCGGGGGGTGGACGCGGAGCACCAAGGTGGCCGGCTCATTCCTCGGCTGATTCGTCGCACGTTTCCCCCGCCCAAGGACTGATGGCGCCCGCGGCTCGCTCGCTGTTGCCAGCCCTGGCCCTGCTATTCGGGGTGGCCTTTGCCCTGGCCTATTTCGGTTGGCAGGTGCAGGAGCCACACGGGCCATTCGAGTTCGCGTACGCGCCCTTCACCCCGGGGCCCTTGCCGTACAGCCCGATGCGGGGCTTCACCTACGAACAGTTGTGGGGCCACGTGCGTCGTATCGCGCTGCTCGGTCCCGGGCTCTTGCTCCTCGTTTGGGGAGCCAAGCACTACGTCACACTCCGCGTGCCTCGCGGTTGGGACGCTTGGGCTCGCGCCGCGATCGCCGCTTCGGTGCTGGTGACGGCGGTGCTGATGCTGGGCGTGCTGCGCGGGCGCGTCGTCACGGACGACGAGCTCGCTTACGCCATGCAAGCGGGCTTTTTCCGGCGCGGCCACGTCGGCGGCCCGGAGCTGGGCATCTCCCCGGCGGATCTGTTCACGATCCCGACGCGCGTCGGCTATTCCATCAAGTACCTGCCGGGGGAGCCGCTACTGCAGATCCCGGGCGTCTTGCTCGGCATCCCCGCGCTCTCGCACTTGCCGGTGCTGGCGGTCACGCTCCTGGCATGGCAGCGCGCGGTCGCGCTCAGCTCGGGGCCGCGCCTGGCGGCGCTGTCGACCATCGCACTCTCGTGCTCGCCGATGGTGCACTTCACGTCGGCGACCGGGCTGTCGCACGCCAGCACCTTGATGTGGGTCGTGCTGATGGGGCTGGGCTTCGAGCTCGGCGCCGGCGCGCGGCCGTGGCGCGGCGCGCTACTTTCGGGCATCGCGTTCGGCGCGGGCGTGATGACCCGCCCGCAGTCGATGATACCTATCGGCGCGGTCATTGGCTTGGCGCTTCTCGTGCGGCTCGTGCGACGTCGCGCCTACGGGAGCGTGGCGATGCTGGCCCTGACGGCGGCGCTGGGCGGCGGGTCGCTGCTCGCCTACAACCAGCTGCTCACCGGCTCACCCCTCAAGTTGCCGTGGTTTTTGCAGTGCGGCGCGGAGCACTACGGGTTCGGTCGGGTGTGGGTTTGGAGCGCTTTCGAGCATGGGCCTTGGACCGCATTCGAGAACTTGCTCGTGGTCGCGCTCCGCTGCAACTCGTGGCTGCTCGGCCTGCCGTGGTCGCTGGGCATCGTCGTCGCGTGGTTCCTCCTGGGCCGCAAGAGCCGTGGCGCGTCGATCTGGCTGGCCGTGGGCGGCGCCGTGCTGGCGTTCGAGTTCTTCTATTACTCGCCCGGAGCTTCCGACACGGGCGCCATCTATCACTACGAGCTCGTCTTACCCTTCGCGTTGATGGCCGGAGTCGTGCTGGACCAAGCGCTCGTGCGCTTCCCGAGCACGGCTCCGCTCGCGTTGGTCATAGCGTTGGCGCTCGGCACCGGAAGCTGGATCGCGGAGCAGGGGGCGCGCCTGAGTCGTCTCGTTACTACGATTCACCATGATACGGACCGCGCCTTGGCGCAGATTCGTGGGCCGGCGCTGCTCGTCCACGAGCGGCTTGCGAGCGAGGTGGTGGTGCGGGGGTGGGTCTTCGACGGCTTCCCCAAGCGCTTTCGCGATCCCGAGGCCGCGATCGTGACGGTCCCGCGCGTAGTCCCGGACATCGTCGCGCGGGCGGCGCGGGTGTACCCAGGGCGAGAGTGCTGGTACTTCCATTATCGGCCGGGCACGGCGCAGCCAGAGTTGCTTCGCTGCGGCGACGCCGCACGATGGCTGCAGCGGCCGCTGTTGGACGACGGCAGGCAAGACCCCGCGCCGTTCGTCGAGCGTCCGACCGCGTACCTGAAGACGGACTACGCTCCCGTGCCGTACCTAGCGCAGCAACGGTTGCGCGACGCAGCCGGCGAACCGATCTCACTGTGCTGCCAGGTTCGCTGGCTCGAGCATGCGAGCGGGACGCCTCTGCCGCGTGCGCGCCGGAACTGCTTGGAAACGGGCGAGCCGTAGCCACTTGGTGGTCGGCGCCATCAAGTTCCGCTACCATCCGCGAAGATGCGTCCTCGCACCAGAGCCCACGGGCGCGGCTTCACCCTGGTTGAGTTGATGACGGTCGTGGCAATTCTCGGCATTTTGTCGGCTGTGGCCATCACATTGATGCGCGGGCACATGCGCGCGGGAAAAACCGCGAGCGCGCTCGCAGGCGTCAAATGGGTAGTCGCGGGGCAGACGGCGCAGCGCTCGGAGCGAGGGCAATTCTTGGATTGCTCGGGGACGGCCGCAAAGTACTACCCCATGCAGACGCCGGGTAAACAAGCGTACTCGTGGGTGCAGACCGCACATCCGGACTACGCGCGCTGGGCAGCTCTGGGCCTCCCTGCGGAAGACCGAACGCAGTTCGGTTACCTCGTGAACGCGGGGCTGTCGGGCGCGGCGTATCCCACTTTGCAGACGACGACCAAGCCCACGATTCCGGCCTCTGCGGACCCCTGGTACGTGATCCAATTCATGAGTGACTTGGACGGCGACGGCGTGTTCATGAAGGGCGTCGCGACCAGCTTGAACGCCGAAGTCTACGTGGAGCGAGAGGGCGAGTAGCTCCGCCGCGTAGGGCCGATTTTCGGCCCTCGTCGACCTGCGAGTGACGATTTTTGTCACCGACGCACGCCGCCCCTGCTTCGCTCGATGAGGAGCTCGGGCGAATCTGCAAGATCTGGCTCAAAAGCCCTAGGTACGGAACCTTCGTGGCTGGTGAGCGTGTCTCGTGGGCTGTAGGTGGCGCGACAGTTGCTAAGACCTCTCCCGGATGCATTGGTTGCCCGCTCCACCTTCGTTACGTAAGCCTCGCCGCATGGCGCGAGGCTTCACGTTGGTGGAGCTCATGGCCGTGGTCGCCATCGTCGCGATCCTCGCGCTGCTCGCTACCGGTGACACCTTCACGTACAAGGACATCAGCAACGCCGGTAAGTTGGACGGCTACACCACGTTCTATCCAGCCACGTCGCCGCTCAAGA
Source organism: Polyangiaceae bacterium (assembly GCA_029266615.1). Taxonomy (GTDB): domain Bacteria; phylum Myxococcota_A; class Polyangia; order Polyangiales; family Polyangiaceae; genus PMG-095. The sequence continues at coordinate 1,918 of JAQSWN010000377.1, read as the reverse complement.
ACGGCAAGAAGATGGCGTGGGGCGCCGGCACGGACGTGATCGCCAACGGCTGGCGAGAGCTCGGGGTCTCGCCCTCGGCGCCCGTCATGTACATCTACGGCTGCGCGGCAGGCCCGGGGTCGACGCCTCCGGCCTCGCCCGGCTTCACGATCGGCAATTACCCTACCGGTGCGACCGGCCGCCCTTGGTACCTCATCAAAGCGGTGGCTGATTTGGACGGCGACGGCGTCGACGCCACCTACGTCGGCACCAGCCTCACGGCGGAGATCTTCTCGGACAAGCCCGAGGAATGAGCCTCTTAATCTCTCTCTCTTCACCGACGTTCGTCGGTGCCAAGCACAGCGCGCGCGGGGTCGGGTGGCCCGGCGCAATCAACCCGCCCACCCGACCCTAAGGAGACAGCAAATGATTCGTAAACTCAGGAAGCAAATTCGCAAGAGCCGTGGCTTCACGCTCGTAGAGCTGATGATCGTCGTCGCCATCGTCGGCATCTTGGCCGCGCTCGCCATCTACGGCGTACGCAAGTACATGGCGAACGCGAAGACGGCTGAGGCCCGCAACGGCATCGGCCAAATGGCGAAGGACGCCGTGACCGCGTACTTCAAAGAAGGTATGGCGCCCTCCATCCTCGCGATGGGCAAGTCCACCGCCGTGTCGAATCAGCTTTGCGACGGCACGAACGTCGCTGCTGTCCCGGCCGCGGCGACCGACATCAAGGGCAAGAAGTACCAGTCGAACCCCTCGGATTGGAGCACGTGGGACTGTCTTCATTTCTCGATGAACGACCCGCAGTACTTCCAGTACGACTACGTCACGAACAAGACGGGTGAGGACTTGGGCAAGGTGGGCGCTGAGTTCACCTGCCAGGCTCAAGGCGACCTGGACGGCGACGGCACCCTCTCGAAGTTCGAGATGCTCGGTGGCGTTCAGAAGGACGCCAACAGCGAGACGGTGACGGCCACCGCCGCGCCGAACATGAAGGAGACGGCGCCCGACGAATAAGGTCGGAAGCGTCCGAAACGAGCGCAGAGCCCTCCCGGTCATCGGCCGCGGGGGCTCTGGCCTTTTTGTGGGTCGCGTGCAAGGCTCCGGCGGCTGCCATGCGTTCTCTGACACCGGTCGAAGCGGCGCTCGCGTTCGCCATTGGCGGGTCGGTGCTGGCCGTCTTCCTCCCGCCGTTCATCCGCAATTTGCATGCGTCTCGCTTGACCGAGCCCCTTGCCGGGCTCGAGCGCATTTCGGCCCGTGCGGCCGCGCTAGCAGACGCCGCGCCGGCCCTCCAGGCGTACCCGCCGAGCGTTGCCCTCACGCCCGCTCAGGTGCCTCGCGGGGAGCTCGTCGTGGATCCGCCCGGCACGTGGGCGCACCCCACCTGGCGCCTCCTGGACTTCTCGCTGGAAGCTCCGCACGCGTTCTCGTTCGAGTTCGTCTCGAATAACTCCGCGCAGGGTTCCACCTACACCGCGACCGCGCACGGCGACTTGGACGGCGACGGAGTGCAGAGCACGTTTCAGGTGTCGGGCGTCACGCGCCCCGGCAACTCGCCGGAGACATCCCCGCTCGAGGTGATGCGTGAGGTGGAATAGGCAGGACCTCGCTGCGCTTGCGGTCGCCGCGGCCGGGATCGTCGCGGTGACCTCCGAGCGCGCGCCCCTCGGGGCAACGCTCGCTTCCGTCAAGGACAGCTCACAGGCCTTCTTGCTCCCCGGTGTGGAGCAAACGTACGTCGCTAGTCTCGGTTACCGCTCCGCGTTGGCGGACCTCATCTACGGCCACGTGCTGGTCTCGTACGGGCTGCATTTCCAGCGCAATCGCCGCTTCGAGCATGTGGGCGACTACTTGGACGTCGTCATCCGGCTCGACCCGAAGTTTCGCGCGCCGTATTGGTTTGCCGACACCCTGCTCACGTTGCAACCCC
>JAQSWN010000164.1 GCA_029266615.1 Polyangiaceae bacterium | reverse complement strand
CGCCCCCGCTTACGTGCCGCCCGCCCCCGCTTACGTGCCGCCGGCCGCCGCCTACGTGCCGCCCCCGCCATCGTACGAAGAGCAGTCGATCGACGACTTGCTGGGCGTCTCCGAGCCGCCTCCGCCCGTCGATGTGGACGTGCCGCTCGAAACACTTCCGCCGGCCGCCGAGGCGGAGCCGATTCCGCTCGTCTCTGTCGCCACCCACGAGTCCGTGCCGCCGCCGGAGCCGTACGACGCCACGTTCAGTCTCGAGTCGGAGGTTTCGGAGGTGCGCGTCTCCACCGCACCACGCGATTTCGGCCCGGAGGTCACGGTCGCCGCCATCGAGGCGGAGGCCGAGCCGATGACGACGGAGGAGCTGTCGGAAGACGACTTGGTCGAGGTCACGGACGGCACCCCTCCGCCGACGACCGACGTGGACATCGACTTCGAAGAAGAGGACGAGAGGCCGCCCGTTTCGTCGCAACGCCAAGTCGCTTCCAGCATGGACGAAGCGCTCGCCGCTGCGGCCGCGCACGTAGAGCCCGAGCGCGAGGTACCGCTCAAGACGCCGCCGCCGGAGTCGGGTCCGCAAGCGGCGCCGCAACCCGTCCTGACCGCGCCCGCGGCGCCGGACGTGGACTCGCTGCTCGGCCAAGAGCTGGACATCCCGACCCGCGGTGACATCTCGGCGCCCGCCGTGCCCAGGCCGGAGCAACTCGGACAAACCATCGACTTGGAAGAGGCCGCCGGTCCCTCCCTGGAGCTTGCGGAGCCGCGTCCGTCCACGACCCCGCCGCTCGGGTCGGAAGAGCTGGAGGTCGCGCTGCCCGGCCGCGAGGTTGCGGGCGGCTACGACGACAACTTGCTCCCCCCGCCGGAAGCGCGTGACGAGCTGGAAGCGCATCGCCGGCGTCTGGAAGAAGACATCCCGCCGCCGCCCGAGTCGCTGGCGACGTTGCCCTCCGTACAGCCTGGCCCAGCGCCGCAGATCATACCCGTAGACGCGGCGCCCCTCGCGGCCTCGCCGATCGCGGCGGAGGTGGCAACGGCGCCGGAAATCATCGCGCGCGCGACGCCGGAAGGCACCGCGGAGACCTTCGCCTCGGTGCGCGAGCCGTTCCGGCCCAGCACCTTCGTGGAGTTGCTGGACGCATCGCTCTCGCTCGGCGGTTGAGCCATGCGGCTCGCCACCTTGCGTGACGGCTCGCCCGACGGACGGCTTCTGGTCGTCAGTCGCGACGGGCAGCGCGCCATGGACGCGCGCGCGGCCGCGGGCAGCCTTCGAGCCGCTCTCGACGACTGGGAGCGCACGTTGCCTTCCCTGCTCCGGCTCGAGCTGGAGCTCGACAAGGGCTCGCCCGCAGCCATGGAGCTCGACTTGGAGAAGCTTGCAGCGCCCCTACCTCGCGCGGCGGAGTGGGTGGACGCTTCCGCCTACTTGAACCATGTGCGGCTCGTTCGCCAAGCGCGAGGCGCCGCGCCACCCGAGACGCTCGAAACGGATCCGCTCGTCTACCAGGGCGGCTCATCGGACCTGCTCGGCCCGCGCGCGCCGTTTCCGCTCGTCAACGAAGCGTTCGGGCTAGATTTCGAGGCCGAGCTCGGCGCCGTCCTCGGGGACACGCCGCTCGGCACCCGCAGCGAAGACGCCGCGCGCCACGTGCGCTTGCTTGTTTGCCTCAACGACTGGACTTACCGCAACCTCGTGCCGGACGAGCTCGCCAAAGGCTTCGGCTTCTTCTGCTCCAAGCCCGCCACGAGCTTCGCGCCGTTCGCGGTGACGCCCGACGAGCTGGGAGACGCCTGGCAGGCAGGCAGGCTCGCCGGCACGATGCACGTCGCGCTGGACGGCGCGCCCGTCGGCGATACGGAGACGGGCGACGAAATGCATTTTTCGTTTCATCGCCTCATCGAGCACATCACTCGTACGCGCCGCTTCGGTGCCGGCACCATCTTGGGCAGCGGCACGATCTCCAACGCGTCGCCCGAGCGCGGCATCAGCTGCCTGCAAGAGCGGCGCGCGCTGGAGACGATTGAGCACGGCGCCCCGCGAACCCCCTTCCTGAAGGCGGGCAGCCGCGTGACCATCGACTTCAAGCTACCCAATGGCCGCCAGCCGTTCGGTACCATCGATCAGCAGGTCGTTAGTTGAAACTTTGGAGTTATTGGCGCAGCAGCTGCGCTTACCGAGTGCGCATCACCCTGGGCCTGAAGGGGCTGCCGTTCGAGTATCAGGCCGTGCATCTGATGCGCGACGGTGGCCAGCAGCACCGCGCCGAGTTCGCGACCGTCAATCCGCTTCGGCAGGTGCCGGCGCTCGAGGTGAACGAAGCGAACGTCACCTTGGTCCAGTCGATGGCGATCATAGAATATTTGGATGAGCGGTACCCTAATTCGCCGCTCTTGCCGCAAAGCGCGCTCGACCGCGCCCACGTTCGCGCCCTCGCGGAGATCGTCAATTCTGGCATCCAGCCGCTGCAGAACACGAGCACCTTCAACGAGCTGAAGCGGTTGGGCATCGATCACGAAGCGTGGGCGCGGCTCTTCATTGCGCAGGGCCTCGCCGCGCTGGAAGAGCTGGCGGCTCCGCGCGCTGGGGCGTTTCTGTTCGAGGACACGGTGAGCCTCGCGGACGTGTACCTGGTGCCACAATTGTACAACGCACGGCGTTGGAACGTGCCGCTCGACGCCTACCCTTCGCTCACACGCGCGGACCAAAACGCACAAGCACTGCCCGCGTTCCGCGACGCCGCTCCCGAAGCGCAGCCCGACGCCGAACCAACGTAGCGCGCGTCGGTGTCCGGTGGGACACTGACAGCATGCCGCAAGTCGAGCCGCTCGGCATCACGGGCATCGAAGGTGTGCATTACTACGTGCGCGACCTGGAACGGAGCCGCCGGTTCTACGTGGACCGGCTGGATTTCCGCGAGATCGGCGCGAGCGGGGCGGAGCTCACGCGCGCGGGTCGGCAGCGGTCACTGGCCTTTCAAGCCGGTTCCTACGTCGTGATTTGCTCGACGCCGGAAGGTACCGGCGGGCGCGCGGCGCGCTTCTTGAGCCGCCATCCGGACGGCATCGGCACCGTCGCCTTCCAGGTGGAGGACGCGGAGCGCACCTTCGCGCTGCTCGAGCGGCGCGGCGGCACGCCGATTGGCGACATCGAGCGCTTCGAGGACTCACACGGCACGTTGAAGACGTTCTCGATCACGACGCCGTTCGGGGATACGACCTTTCGCTTCATCGAGCGGCGGGGCTATCGCGCGATTTTGCCCGGCTACCAAATGTTGGACGTGCCGCGGGGCGTGCCAGGAGCGACCGGGGTTCAGCGGGTAGATCACATCACCAGCAACTTCCAAACCATGATGCCGGCGCTGCTCTGGATGGAATACGTGCTCGGCCTCTCGCGACTGTGGGACGTCCAGTTTCACACGCGGGACGTGGCGCGTTTCGAGGTACGGGACGGCTCCGGCCTACGTTCGGTCGTGATGTGGGACCCGCTCTCGGGCACCAAATTCGCCAATAACGAGCCCTATCGACCCAATTTCAAGGGCTCACAAATCAACGTGTTCCACGAAGAGCACCGGGGGGACGGCATTCAGCACCTGGCGCTGGAGGTGAAGGACATCTTGAGCAGCGTGCGACGACTGCGCCAGCGCGGCGTGGAGTTCATGCGCACACCGGCCGCCTACTACGACGCGTTGCCAGCGCGGCTGGAGTTCCTCGGCATCGGCGCTTTGGACGAAGACTTGAAAGAGCTGCGTGAGCTGGAGGTGCTGGTGGACGGGCACGGACACGGCTCCTACCTCTTGCAGATTTTTTTGAAGGACTCGGCCGGCTTGTATCAAGACGCCGGCGCCGGACCATTTTTTTACGAGCTGATTCAGCGCAAGGGCGACCAAGGCTTCGGGGCGGGCAACTTCCGAGCACTGTTCGAGAGCATCGAGCGCGAGCAAGAGGTACTTGCCGAGAAAGGTGGCTAAGTCATGCTGGAGCGACGCGAAAGTGGGCGACTTCCGGAGGCTCCTCACACCCTGCTCAAGGGCGGTAATGGGGAAATGCTGTACGAGCATTGCCTCACGAGGCAAGGGTTCGAAGGCCCTTACACGATCGCCTATCACCTCGAGCGGCCACATGAGGCGCAGCCTTCGTCGCACGCGCCCGTGGAGCTGCCACCCGCTGACCGCAAGCCGGAACGGCTGCTGCGGCGCCACTACACGACGCCTTCCAGTCCCATCACCTTGGAGCCATTCCCGCGGCACCGGGGCCGGTTGCTGGAGAATGCCGACATCGCGATCAGCGTGGCGATGCCAACCCGCAGCGACCCGTTCTACTTCGCGAACGCGGATGGGGACGAGCTTTACTACGTGCACGCGGGCTCCGGCACGCTACGTACTCTGCTCGGGGACGTCCGCTACCGAGCGGGGGACTACGTGTACGTGCCACGCTCGTTGCTACACCGCTTCGTGCTGGACGAGCCGCTGCAGCATTGGCTCGTCCTCGAGCTGCGACAACCGCTCGGCTTACCCAAGAGCTACCGCAACAGCGTAGGTCAGCTGCGTATGGACGCGCCTTTCGGCCACCGCGACTTCCGCGGCCCCCTTCTGGAAGGTCCGCGCGACGAAAACTTGCGGGATTTCTGGCTCAAAACCGACGGTACGCTGCAAAAGTACGAGCTTGAGCGGTCACCGCTCGACGTCGTCGGGTGGGACGGCAGCTTATACCCGTTCGCGCTGTCGATCGACGCATTCCGGCCCAAGGTCGGCAAGGTGCATTTGCCGCCGCCAGCGCACGCGACGTTCGAGGCCCACGGCGTGCTCATCTGCAGCTTCGTACCGCGCCCACTGGACTTTCACGAACGCGCGGTGCCATGCCCGTACCCGCATTCGTCGGTCGACGTGGACGAAGTCATCTTCTACTCGCGCGGCAACTTCACGTCGCGCCGCGGTGTGGGCCCCGGCAGCCTCTCCCATCATCCGCGCGGCATTCCGCACGGTCCGCATCCGGGCGCTTACGAAGGCAGCCTCGGCGCGAAGCAGACCGACGAGGTCGCGGTGATGCTGGACTGCACGCTACCGCTGACGCGCAGCGTGTTCGCAGAGAGCCTGGAGGACGCTCGCTATCACGGCAGCTTCGTCGCGTCCGCGGGCAGCCACTCCACGGGCTGATCGCGGAGCCACGTGCGCTGGCGGCGCGCAAAAACGCGCGTCGCCCGCACGATCTCTTCGGCGTCCGGGGGCATGCCGGCGCTGACGGCCGCGTATACCTGCCGGTACCCCACGGATTGCATGACGCGTGCTTCGCCGAAGCCTCGCGCGCTCAGCGACCGCACCTCTTCGCTCCAACCCGCCTGGAGCATGGCATGCACGCGCCGCGCGATGAGCTCGTCGTGCTCGGCGCGCTCGCGGGCTACGCCCACGAAGCGCGCCGGAAAGCGCGCCTCGCGGAAGCCGTGCGCCGCCTGCACCTCGCTCATCGGTTTGCCGGTGAGCTCGAACACCTCGAGGGCGCGGCTCACGCGTACGAAGTCGTTCGGCGCGAGCCGGGCCGCGCTCGGCGGATCCACCTCCGCAAGCTTCGCGTGCAGCGCCGCGCGACCTTCGCGCTCCGCCCATTCGCGGTGACGGGCGCGCACGGCGTCGTCGGCCCGCGGCGCGTCCGCCAAGCCGTAAATCAACGCGCGTACCCACAAAAAGGTGCCGCCGCAGACGATCGGCAGCTTACCGCGCGCGCGGATGTCCGCGATGAGCCGCACCGCCTCACCCGCCCACTGCGCGGCGTCCCAATTCTCCAGCGGCTCTGCCACGTCCACCAAGTGGTGCGGCACGAGCTCCTGTTCTTCGCGCGTCGGCTTGCCGGTGCCGATGTCGAAGCCGCGATAAATCTGCATGCTGTCGGCGCTGATGATCTCGGCGTTCATCGACTCGGCCAGCCGCAAGGCGAGCGCGCTCTTGCCCGAAGCCGTCGGGCCCACCACGCACAGCAGCTCGCTCAACGCCGGCCCACTTTGCGCTCGAGCTCGGCGTAGCTCAAGAACGTGACGACAGGGCGGCCGTGCGGGCAATGTCCGGCGAAATCCGCTTCATCCAGCGCCACGAGCAGAGCCTTGGCCTCGTTGGCCGACAGAGCGTCACCTGCACGAATGGAGCCGTGACAGGCCATGGTCGCGAGCGCGAGATCTACCGCGTCCGAAAACCCGCGCCCACCGCTGCGAGACACCTCCGTGAGCAAGTCGCGCAGCAGCCGCTCGGGGCTAGCGCGCGAGAGCAAGCGCGGCACCGCGTGAATGCTGACCGACGTCGCGCCGCGCGCGCGTACGTCCAGCCCCACTTCGGCGATGTCTTTCTGGCGCTCCTCCACCAGCTCCAGCTCCGCGGCGCTCACGTCCACGACTTGCGGGAACAGCAAAGCCTGCGAAGGAACGGAGCGGGTCTGGTACTCGCGCAACAGTCGCGTGAAAGTGACGCGCTCCGCCGCGGCGTGCTGGTCCAAGAGGTAAATGCCGTCTTCCCCCTCGCACAGCAGGTACGTCATACGCAGCTGGGCGATGAAGCGCAGGCTCACCCACGGCACCTCGGCGCGGGGGCGAATGGGCGCGGCGGCGTGGTCGCGCACGGTACTGATCGCCGGCTCCGCCATGTTCGGCGCGGGCTCGGCCGTAGCCCGAAGGGCGTGCGTCATCAGTGCGGCCAATGGCAGCTCGCGGTCGAGCTTGGGCGCCGGGCGCTGGGGCAAGTCTTCCTTCAACGCGACGATGGGCGGGTCCGGCGTTTTTTGCGGCGCGGAGCGGCCCCAGGCGCCGCGCGACACCGGCGGCAGCGAAAACGCGCTGACCAACGCCTTCGAGAGGATTTGGTACACCGCGTCGCTGGCCGCGCGCGGATCCGCGAAGCGAACCTCGGCTTTCTGCGGGTGCACGTTCACGTCCACCAGCTCGGGCGCCAGGTCGATGTACACCACGCCGCGTGGGTAACGGCCCCGTTCGAGCACGCTGCCGTAAGCCTGCGCTATCGTCACCAAGATCGCGCGGTCGCGCACCGGTCGGCCGTTGACGAGTATCGAGAGCCCGCCCGCCCCGGCGCGCGCCTGCTCCGGCCGCGACAGGTACGCCTCCACGCGCAGCGGCCCGCGCTCCCCTTCGCAAGTCGCGACCTCTTCCAGCTCCGAAACTTGGCGCACGCGCTCGGCGCGTTCCCCGGCGCGCAGCAGCTCGCGCACTTTGCGACCGTCGCGCGTGAGCGTGAAGGTGATGTCCGGCCGCGCCAGCGCGGCTTGTTCGACCGCCTCCGTAACGTGGCCCGACTCCGTGCCGGTGGAGCGCAGGAATTTCCGCCGCGCGGGCACGTTGTAAAACAAGTCGCGCACGTCGATCTGCGTGCCGGTGGCCATACCGGCCGGCTCCGCCAAGACATGCTTGCCGCCTTCGATCTGCAGCAGCATGCCCACGTCGCTGCCGCGCGCTCGCGTGCGCAGCGAGAAGCGGCTCACCGACGCGATCGTCGGCAGCGCCTCCCCGCGGAACCCGAAGGTCGCCACGTGGGTGAGCTCCGCGAAGCTCTTGAGCTTGCTGGTGGCGTGCCGCTCCACGCACAGCCGCGCATCCGCTTCGTCCATGCCGACGCCATCGTCCGACACGCACAGCCGGGTGATGCCACCGCCTTCGATCTCTACGTCCACGCGCGTGGCGTCCGCGTCGAGCGCGTTCTCGATCAGCTCCTTCACGGCGCTCGCCGGTCGCTCCACCACCTCACCGGCCGCGATCTGACTCGCCAGCTCGGGCGGCAACACGGCGACACGCGAGCGGGACATGCCCGCGACTATATCAAGCCGGCGCGCTCGGCGGCTTCCGCCACCCCGCCGCCCTGCCAAATGTCGGCTTCGAGCCGGAACTTGGCGGCGGATTGCACCTCTTCGGGTGCCTGCGCCATCGCGTAGCTCTGACCGGCGCGCTGCAGCATCGGCACGTCGTTCAACCAGTCCCCGACCGCCACGACGTCTTCCGTCGTCACACCGTAGTGGGCGGCGAGCCAGGCGATGGCCGTGCCCTTGTCCACGCCCGCGGCGCGGACGACCATGCCCCAAGAACCGGCGAGGTCCGGACGGCGCACCTCGAACACGATGTCCTGGAGGCCAGGCACGCCGTGCAGCGCGCGATCCATCCCCATGATCGCTTCTTCGTTACCCATGAGCACCAGCGCCGCGACGTTCGTCTCCGAAAGCCACACCTCCGGGTGAACGACGTCCACCACGCGCTGGCGCACGTCCGACCAGGCGCTGAGGTAGTCTAAGAAACGATCGCCCCGGCCGTCGTGAATCACGCGGTCCCCGGAGAACATGAACGCAGCGGGCCGGAACATCGCCAGCGCTTCGCGGACGTACGTTCCGGCCTCTTTGCCGATCGCGGTGCAGCTCAGCTCGCCGCGTGAGTGCAGATCGAAAATATGGCTGCCGTCGATGCACGCCACCGGTCCCATCAGCCTGAAGGTGGCGGCAATCTCCCGCGTGCCGGAGAACATTCGACCGGTACACAGCGCGACCGGCACTTGCTTGCGCAAGAGCTCTTTGATGGCGCGAGCGTCGCGAGGATGTACCTCACCGCCCGCACCAACCAGCGTGCCGTCGATGTCAGTAACGAAGATCTTCGTCACTGCGGAGCTTGATCAGCTCGCCGGCGAAGCGGGCGCGACCGGGTAAACCGACACGCGCTTCTTCGTCTTGCTCTCGTGCTCGTAAGCCACGACGCCGTCGATCAGCGCGAACAGCGTGTAGTCCTTGCCGAGGCCGACGTTGCGACCCGGGTTGAGCGTCTGGCCCACCTGGCGAACCAGGATACCGCCGGCGCGCACGGCTTCGCCGCCGTACACCTTCACGCCGCGGTATTGAGCGTTGGAACCACGACCGTTGCGCGTTGAGCCGCCGCCTTTTTTATGAGCCATGCGCTTATCCCGTCACTCCCGTGATCTTGACGGCCGTGAAGCCTTGACGATGACCGGCCTTGCGGCGCGAGCGCTTGCGCTTGCGGAACTTGAAAACGATGAGCTTCGGCCCGCGGCCGTGCTGCACGATTTCGCCTTCGACTGCTGCGCCGGTAACGAGGGGCGCGCCGAACTTCGGCGAGTCTCCGCCGATCATCAGCACGTCGTCGAACTTAACTTTGTCGCCGGGGTTGCCGGTGAGCAGCTCCACCTGAACGGTGTCGCCCTCGGCAACTCGGTACTGCTTTCCGCCAGTGCGGATAACTGCGTAGGCCATGGGAGTGTGGGCGGCGGAACCTAGTCCATGCCCCCGCCTCTCGCAAGGAGGTGGAGACGAAAATCCTTGCCAGGATACTGAACGTTTGGTTGGGCGCTTCACGATTCGTCCTTCCATCGATGTTTCCGAGCTTTGGCTGTCCACAAAAGGCCGATTGGGCCCGCAGGAGCGGGATTTCTCCCTCGCCTGAGCGAGCCTTAGCCCGCCCAAGCGCCTGCCGACCCTCACGAAACCTCCCCACCGCCTTCCCGCTGCCCACCTCACTCCCCGCTCCTCCCCCTCCCCCGGCGCCTCAGGCGAGGCCGGCGATGATGCCCGTCTCCGCGCTCGCCTGACTGGCGTTCACGGACGACACCCAGTCGAGCGCTTTGTCCCGAGTCTCGTTCGCTTGGTCGATGACCTTGTTGGCATCGTCCAGCTGCCAGCGCGCTTGCTCGGCGAGCGACGCGGCGTGCTTGGCATCGGCGTCGTCTGCAGCCGCGGGTGACTCGCCGAAGCACCGTCCCAACACGGGCGCGGTGCCGTGGCCGAAGTCCGCCGTTGCCTTCCACACCGCGCTGTCGCCGCTATTCATGGCATCCGCCATTTGAATCGATGAAGCCGCGGTGGTGGCCACCCCTTGCACCACGGCGCCAAGGAGCAGGTGACCCGCCTTGTCGCGCATCGCTTCCACCTCGGCGCTCGAAGCCTCCACGAAGCGCTCGCGGGCGAGCAGCTTGTCGTCACGTGCGCTGTCTTCCTCCGTCTGCTGCTTTTCCAGGACCATGAGCGCGAGGCGCCCTTCCGGGTCGAGAGCGAAGCTTGAAGATGCGAAAGAAGCCGACAGATTGTTGTTCACGTTCATGCGACCCTCTGAATGATGAGCTGTTGACTTCGCTGGCTCGCTTCGATGACCTGCTGCGTCTGCGAGACCGCAGAGAGCTGGCGGTCCACCGAGCGCTCGAAAATGTCGAGCGCCGTATCGATATCCATATTTTCGAGCGCCTCCCGTGACTGCGCTTGCTTGGCGTCCGCGTCGTGCCCCAGCGCTTCGCTGTGGTAGTAAGCGCCGACCCCCTTCGCCACCGCGCCCGCCCCGCTCGCCGCGGGCGAGACGATATTGGCCACGTAGCCCACGTCCCGCGCCGTCGCGGTAAGCCACGTCACCTTCGAGGCGGCCGTCGCCGTCGCCGCGAGCCCGCCGCTCGTCACCGCGCTTGCGGTCGCGGCGCCAGAAGCAGCGCTTCCGACGGCAGCCCCGGCCGAAGCCGCCGCGTTGCCGCCCGTCGAAGCGGCGTTGGCGGCGCCGGCCACGCCCCCGACGTTGCCGGCCGCGATCGAGCTGACAGCCGCGGCAATACCGAGGCCCATCGCGACCTTGGGCGGAATGCCCAGCTCCTCCCCGTACTTCGACGCGAGGGTGCAAGCGATGGCGATCGTCGCGAGCACGGCCGCCGCCGCCCCGCACGTAACGACCGCCGCCGCGGCGATGGCGACCACTTGCGCGAGGGTCGCAATGTCGCCCCCCATCACGTCGCCAATCGCGCCGAAGAAGCCGGAATCCTCCTCGGCCTCGCGCGCCTGCTGGATGGCTTCACGCACTTGCTCGCGGAGCTCCTTGAGCTCCGCTTGGTTCGAGTTGATTTCGACCTTGGCGGTTTGCCCTTGAACCAGCTGGGTTTGAATCATCGTCACCAGCATCCGCATCTCCGCGCCCCCTGCGGTCGCTGATGACGGGAGCGCGGGGGGCGCCGCGGCACCGGCAGCACTTGCTTGAATCACGGCGCCCTCACGCGAAGTTATTGATGATTTGCGAGAGCACGTTTTGCCGGCTCTCGATGATGCCCGAGACCATGCCCGAGCTATTGTTGATGTTGTCGTTGAGCTGCTTCATGTGGACCATCGCCAGTTGGTCGCTGGTCCCCGCGGCGTCGAGCACTTCCTGGATGTTGTTCAACCAGTGATCGAGCTGGTCCTTTTGATACGCAACGATGGGGTAGTCGGACATTTGTGCGGCTAGGTCGGGATTGCCCGCAGCGACAGCCACATATCTTTGCGCGGCCATGACCTTGTTCACGATCTCGGTGTTGTTTACGCGCAACGTGATGTCTTTGTGCATCGGTTCGATCGCTTCCATCATGTCCGCGCACGCTGGGTCCGCGCCGTACTCCGCCTTGAATGCATCCAGCTCCTTCTTCACGTCGGCGATGCCATTCGGGTTCTTGCTGTTGGCCTCCAGCAGGTGCGCTTTGATGTTGCTGATGTCCTTGGCCATGTGCGACCGAACTTCCGCCACGCGCATCGCGTCGCTCAGCTCGTGATTCATTTGGGTCTGTTGAGCCGCCGCAAAGGCGAGCAATGCGTTGTCCCCAGACAATCCGCCCGTTGAAATGCTCATGTCGGTGCTTCCTTTCCGCCTTGCCCACGGTGGGATCTTGGCGATTGAGAGGAGGTCGGTCGGGTGCGCGCGCGGTTGCGAAAAAAGAGACGGCGCACTCCGGAAAGGTGACGACCTCCTACCCTGTGGGTGCGCGTCAGTTTTCCGACGCGCTTCGAGCCAGCCAACCAGCCGAACGTCACGAGGCGGACACCCTAGCTGTAGCGAGCGTCTCGATGAGGCGTCCTGGCTCTAATGACGTTTGAGGAGGGTGCCGCTTCTGTCTATGCTCAGAGGCTCGAATGTTAGGGCGTTCGTCAGTTTTGCTCGTGCTCGTCGCGTTGCTCGGTAGTGGGACCGCGCACGCGGCGCCCAAGGCGAAGGGCAAGCCCGCCGCCACCAAACCCGCCAAGCCCGGCGCCAAACCCAAAAAGGGTAAGGAAGCGGAGAAGGAAAAACCTGCCGAGACAGAGGCTGAGAAAGCCGCCGAGCAGGAGAAGCCGGACGACGCCGAGAGTGCGAGCAAAGAAGAGAACGTGAAGGCCGCCGGCACGTCGGCCGCCAAGGCGACGGACGCAGCGAGCGTCAAAGTCAAAGAAGACAAAGAAGGCGTGAAAACCTACAAGTTCGAGACGGTAGACGTCGAAGGGCGCCTCAAGTCTCCGCAGGTCATCTACTTCTTGCGGCGGGTACGCGCGGAGTTCGACGCGGGCGCGCTCGGTCACCGCTCGTTCCTGGGTGAGCTGTCCGACTCGCGGCGGAGCGCCGCTTTCCGATGAGCAAACAGGCCGTCCCCGTCGTCGCGCTTCGCACGGCCGCGGTGTGGGGCACCACCGTGCTCACCGCGCAGCACTTGCCGCCGGGCAAGTCGCTCAAAATCGGTGAGGGCGAAGGCGCCGTCGTCAACAAGCCGGACAGCGTCTCCGTCTCGGAGCTGCCGATCCGCGCCGTCGGCAACGGTTGGGAGCTGGACGCGCGCGGCGCCACGGGCGGCGAAGTATACCTCCGCGGTCGTCGAGAAGACCCAGCCGACCTCGGCCGCGTCGGCGCCCCCATTCCGATCGTCGCGGGGGACTACGGGCTCGTTCAGTACGGTAACTTCGGCATCTTCTTCCAATTCTCCAACGCCGTGCCGGAGATGCGCACGAAGCGCCGCACGGATTGGAGCCTGTTCTTTTCGTTCATCTTCGCTTCCGTCGCGGTGCTCGGCGCGCTCGCGCTGTTCTGGGCGACGCAGACGCCGGAAGAGGTGCCGAAGCCGCTCGAGCTCACCAGCCAGGCGGAGCTCGTGATGCAGTTCAACCTCAAAGAGGAAGAACAAATCCCGCCGCCCCAAACCGGCGCCCAGCAAGACGACAAGGGGCAGGGCATCAAGGACCCGGGCGCCAAAGATCCGAAGCCGCAAGGCGGCGGCAAAAAGGTCAAAGGCGACGAAGGCAAGCTCGGCAAGAACGGCGAGGCCAAAGAAACGCGCCAAACCGGCGACATCAAGGCCGGGCTCGGCGGCATGGCGGAGGCGCTCTCCAGTGACGTCGGCGACGAGGTGAAGAAAACACTCGGCACGATCAGCTCCGTGGCGGACGCGCTGGGCGGCTTGCGCAGCAATGACATCGTGCTCGGGGCTGGCTCGGGCACGGGCTTGCATGGCTCCGGCACGGCGGGCGGCGGCACCGCGGAAGGTGGCGTGCCGTTCGGCTCCGGGACGCTGGACACGGGCTGGGGACCAGGCAAAGGCGGCGGTTTCGGTGCCGGCGCTGGCGGTCCCGGTGGTCGCGGCCTGGGCGGCAACGGCAAAGGTGGTCTCGGTGGCGGTGACGGCTCGGGTACTGGTACCGGCAACGGTGCCGACGGCGAGCGCAAGGTCGCGGGCGCGCAAAAAGCCGCCGCCGGTCAGGGCCTCTCGCCAGCACAAATTCAGCGCGTGGTGATGTCGCGCATGGGCGCGTTCCAAGCCTGCTTCGAGATGGCGTCGGCGCACGACCCCACCCTCAAGGGCAACGTCGGCATCGCGTTCAGCATCTCACCCGGAGGCGACGTGTCGGCCGCGAGCGTCTCCGGCTCGTCCCTCAAAAACCCCCGCGTCGAAGGCTGCATGCTGCGTACCTTCCAGCGTCTGCGTTTCCCCTCCGCCGACAAGCCGACCAACGCCGCCTTCCCGTTCGCGTTCCGCGCCTCCAAGAAGTGAGCGCCCCCGCTGGCACGCCCCTGGCAACGTGACTGAGAGCATCGCTTCCCGGAGAGAAATCATGCGAGAATTCCGGCACTTTCGAGGTCGCGGCGCGGGGGCCGCCGACCCCCTCACGGGGCCCTTTGCCCCCATCGCGCTGGGCTTCTGCGCGCTGCTCAGCGTGGGCTGCAGCGGCAAAGAGCACGAAGAGAGCCTTCCTCTGCTCCAAGTGGGCATGACCGACGCCGTCGAGGCCATCTACGACGACGGCGAGCTCGCGATGTACGAGGTGAAGAAGGGCATCGCCTTCCCGATCCTCGCACCCGATGCAGTGACGCGCGGCCAACTGAACGCGAGAGCGACGGCGCCCTACGGCCCCCACCCGTGGGTGACGACCGACGACGTGGACGTGCAAGTGAACTTTACCATCAGCAACTTGGACGACGAAGAGCACGTCGTCCAAATGCTGGTCGACCCGTGGAACGAGTTCGGTCGCTACTACCCCGGCCTCCAGCTTACGAACGCCGAAGACGAAGAGTACATGCCCAACTTCTCGGGCATCGACAAGCGCTACATCGCGCCCGGCAAAGGCGCGGGCGAAGCCTCCCGCCTGCACGGCACCTACACCTTCACGGACCTGCAAGAGATGGCGACGGACCTCGCCACCGTCATGAGCCTCCTCGCGGATCCTCCCGCGACCGAGGACGAAGAAGAAGATCCCACCGTCGCGTACACGAATCACGCCTTCCATTCTCAAAACCGTTCGGACGACGATCCGCTCGTCGCGCAATGGGTCCCGCAGGTCGTCGCGGGCTTGACCGGCTTGGACATCGGCTTTCGAACCTACGAACGAGCCAACCTGGCGATCGAAGTCGCGATCGAGCTCGTCGACAAAAACGGCAAACGCATCCGCCGCGAGGGTGACGAAGAAAAGCCCCTGCTCGAGCCAACCGAAGAGATCATCACCGTCGGCGTCGCCGCACCGTAAGCGTTTCCCTCAGGACGATCTCGGGGGGAGGCCGAGCTCCTGTTTCCGCGCGGCACGCTCGCAGCTGCTCGCTTCTTGGCGCGCTGCCTCGTCACCGTCCGGCACCGCTACCCTCTGCAGCAGCTCCCCCTTCGCCGTCTCGCGAGGCCGTACGAACCACCCCACGAACGCCGCCCCTCCGCGATCGCCTCCCCCACACCATCTCGATCAAAGCCGCTCCGGAACTTGAAGGCCTGCACAGCCCACCGCTCTTAGTGCGTTATACGGACCTCGCTATCGCCGGGCTTCGCCAAGTCGCCGACCCTCGTCCGCAAACGACATGGTTTTTACACAGCTCACGACGTGCCGGTAGCGCGGCGGTCGGCCGTATAAAGTATAGTTGGGCGGACTACCTTCGCTTGCGCCAATAGCCGGGTTCACGAGCCCCGTGCGCAATCGCGAGCACGTCGATCCGATCCGCCAGTTCTCGATAGAAAACGATGTACGGGAAACGCTGCATCACGAATTTCCTGAAGCGAGCGTCGTGCTCCCATCGAGGAAACGCGGTCGGCGACTCCTGAATTTCCTGCAAAGCCTGGTCGACGAGGAGGACCAATTTCATCCCCAATCCCTCGACACGCTCCTCGTACCAGTCGACGGCCCCCTCCAGCTCGGCCAGCCGCGGGCGCCAGAACCGCCAATTTCATTTCGCGCGCAACCGCGCTTCGATCTTCGCTTTCACATCTGACCACGGCACCGGCTGCACACGACCCGCGTCCAATTCCCGCACGCGTCGATCCAACTCGGCTACCCAGGCCTCAGCCCATTCGGGATCTTCCGGACCTTCAACGCTCTCGAGCAGCTCCGTCGCGAGCGCGAGCCGATCGTCAGCCGGGAGCTGCAGCGCGTGCTGCAGGAGTTCCGCGGGAGTCGCTTGAGCCATGTTGCAAGGATAGCCTCGAGGCCGCCGCCCAACAAGCCGTTGAAGGCAGACGGCCGCACCCCGTCGTGACCTGCACCGTCCCCCTCTCGCCCGTGGTGATGTACCACGGGCTCGGTCATCGCTAGCTGCCGCCTCCTCGTTTCCTAATGACGGCCGCTGCTTAACGGCGGTACGTTGGGCGGGCGGCAAAGGTTACGCTGCGCACCTGAAACTGCAGATGCCCTCGGGAACAGAACTCCTCGTTGGGATTCCAACCGTCATCGTGCTCTGGTTGATTGTCGGTGCCGTCTCGAGCGAGATGTCTGGCTGGCGCGCGCTCGCGCGGAGATTTGCTGCCGGCAGGCGTCCAGAAGGAACGGTCCTCGTCGGCCAGGTTCTCGGACTAAGCGCGGGCGGCGGTCTTCTCGGGATTCAAGGAAAACAAACCACCCGGCTCATCGTTACGCCTCGTGGGCTCTACCTCGAGAGCGGTGCTCTC
>JAQSWN010000376.1 GCA_029266615.1 Polyangiaceae bacterium | reverse complement strand
GGCGCGGTCATGGTGTTCTCGGTCCTGCATCAGGAAGAGCGCGCCGAGCAAAACGGTCCGCAGCTCCGCCTCTGACGCTCGGTTGGCGGCCCTCGGGGGTTTGATGAACGGGGCCAAAGGCCTGCGTGAGGGGTCCGCTGCGGCGAAAAATCACAGCGTCCTGCGTCAGGCAACTGCGCGAAATTCGCGTGGAAACGTGCTTGCTTGAGCCCGCCGATCGCACCGTGCTAGTAGCGACGATCGCTCTGCATTAGAGCACTCCGGGCCCTAGCGTGTGGGCCACACCCAGCGGGTTGATCAAGGGAAGCCCGCTTCATCGAGGAGCTAGCATCTTGGACCGTCGCTCAGGACCTTGGATTGCGTCCTTCCTGTCATCGCTCGTGGCGTCCGTCGTGGCGCTGTCATCCACCCCGGCGCTGGCCGCCGAGCCGCATCGCGGCGGTGAGGCAAACCTCATCCTTCCGGACTTGAGCAGCGTGCAGATGCTGGGGACCGACGGACACACCTTGCTCATGGGTGGTCTGTTGGTGTCCGCGCTCGGCATCCTGTTTGGTGTCGTCGCGCTCAATCAGATCAAGAACCTGCCCACCCACCGCTCGATGGCGGAGGTCTCCCAGATCATCTGGGAAACGTGCAAGACGTACCTGATTCAGCAGGGCAAGTTCATCCTGCTGCTGGAGATCCTGATCGGCGCGATCATGGTCCTCTACTTTGGGATCTTGCAGGAGCTGGGGGCAGCGCGTGTGCTGATGATCCTCGCTTTTAGCCTCATCGGCATCGCGGGCAGCTACGGCGTCGCGTGGTTCGGCATCCGTATCAATACCTACGCAAACTCCCGAACCGCCTTCGCGAGCTTGGAGGGCAAGCCGTATCCGGTTTACGCCATCCCGCTCAAGGCGGGCATGAGCATCGGCATGCTGCTCATCAGCGTGGAGCTCATGCTCATGCTCGCGATTTTGCTCTTCATTCCCGGTGAGTACGCGGGCCCTTGCTTCATCGGCTTCGCGATCGGCGAATCGCTCGGCGCTTCCGTGCTGCGCATCGCGGGCGGCATTTTCACGAAAATCGCCGACATTGGCTCGGACTTGATGAAAATCGTCTTCAAAGTGAAGGAAGACGACGCCCGCAACCCGGGTGTGATCGCCGACTGCGTGGGTGACAACGCAGGCGACTCCGTGGGTCCCAGCGCGGACGGCTTCGAAACCTACGGCGTGACGGGCGTCGCGCTGATTTCCTTCATCTTGGTGGCGGTCAAGGAGCCGGCCACGCAGGTGCAGCTGCTGGTATGGATCTTCGCCATGCGCATCACCATGGTGGTCGTCAGCGCGTTTTCCTACTGGGTGAACGAAGCCATCCAGAAGGGCGTGATCGCCAAGGCGACCAAGGTGAACTTCGAGGCGCCGCTCACGTGGTTGGTCTGGATCACGTCGCTTGCCTCCCTCGCGCTCACGTTCGTGGTCTCCAACCTGCTCATCGCGGACTTGGGGGACGGCACCCTGTGGTGGAAGCTGTCGGCGATCATCAGCTGCGGCACGCTAGCCGGCGCCATCATTCCCGAGCTCATCAAGGTTTTCACGTCGACGACGTCCGGCCACGTCGCGGAAGTGGTCACGTCTTCGCGAGAAGGCGGCGCTTCCCTGAACGTCTTGAGCGGCCTCACCGCCGGAAATTTCAGCGCGTTTTGGATGGGGGTCGTCATCACGATCCTGATGGGCACCGCCTACTACTTCAGCGGCGAAGGCCTGGCCGCCTTGATGATCGCGCCGGCGGTTTTCGCGTTCGGTCTCGTGGCGTTCGGCTTTTTGGGCATGGGCCCAGTAACGATTGCCGTCGACTCCTACGGTCCGGTGACGGACAACGCTCAGTCCGTGTTCGAGCTCTCGCAGATCACCGAGATCCCCGAGGCGGTGGACGAGATTCAGAAGGCCAACGGGTTCAAGGTGGACTTCGAGAAGGCCAAGCACTTGCTCGAGGAGAACGACGGCGCTGGCAACACCTTCAAGGCCACGGCCAAGCCGGTGCTGATCGGCACCGCCGTCGTGGGCGCGACGACGATGATTTTCTCCATCGTCGTGCTGCTCACCGATGGCCTGACCAAGAACCTGGAGCTGCTCTCCGTCCTGCACCCGCCGTTCTTGCTGGGCATGATCATGGGCGGCGCGGTCATCTTCTGGTTCACGGGGGCGTCCACGCAGGCGGTCGTCGCGGGTGCTTACCGCGCCGTCGAGTTCATCAAACGCAACATGAAGCTCGAGGGAGCGACGAAAGCGTCGATCGAGGACAGCAAGAAGGTGGTGCAAATCTGCACGGAGTACGCGCAGAAGGGCATGATCAACATCTTTCTGACCATCTTCTTCGCGACGCTCGCCTTCGCCTGCTTGGATCCGTTCTTGTTCATCGGCTACCTCATCGGCCTGGCGCTGTTCGGCCTATTTCAGGCCCTGTTCCTCGCCAACGCCGGCGGCGCTTGGGACAACGCCAAGAAGGTCGTGGAGGTGGAGCTGAAGGACAAAGGCTCGGCGCTCCACGAAGCCGTCGTCGTAGGAGACACCGTCGGCGATCCCTTCAAAGACACGTCGTCGGTAGCCATGAACCCGATCATCAAGTTCGCAACCCTGTTCGGCTTGCTCGCGGTCGAGCTCGCGGTGAACTTGAAGGAGAGCGGGCACGAAGGGCTACTGGTCGGCTTGGCGGTCGCCTTCGGCGCGGCGATGCTCTTCTTCGTGTGGCGCTCGTTCTACGGCATGCGCATCACGGGGGTTGAAGCCGAGACCGCTTCTTCGACCGCCGCGTCGCCCGCACAGTGAAGCTCAGCCCTTCTTCGAGGGCTTTTTGGCCGCCAAGCTGCGCTTCTGCGGTTTGGCGGCCGCTTCGTTTTCCGGTTTCGCTTTTGTCGCGCGCTGGCCGGCAGCGGCCGCCTTTTTTGCGGCTTTACGTTGTTTCGGCGGTGCCGCTTGCTCTGGCGTCGCTACCGGCAACGTCGGAGTCTGTCCTCGATGCAGCTGCTGCAGTCCCTGCGCATAGGAGGGGCCGAGCACCTCATGCTTCAAGTAGACGTATGCGGTCTGCCACGGCTGCGCCGCGATCCGCTCGTGCCATGCCGTGAGCCCAGCCAAGTCGTAACTGGCGGCGCGCAGTCGCAAGTAGCCGAACGGCGCGGTCGGCAGAAGCGGTAGCGCTTCCCCTTCGTCCGGATCTCCGGCGACGAGCGCGGCGCCCCGATCAGACAGCAGCTGCGAGACCTCGTCGTCGAACCAGCTCGCGTGCCTGAACTCGAACGCCGCCTTCACCCCCTCCGGCAGGAGCGCCAGGAAGTCACGCAGCACCGCCGCGTCCTTGCGCAGGAACGGAGGCAGCTGAAAGAGCAGCGGGCCGAGGCGCGGCCCTAGCGTCGCCGCAACTTTCAGAAAATGAAGCGTCCCGTCTTGCGCGTCTTTCAGGCGCGAAATGTGGGTAATGCTGCGCGGCGCCTTCAGCGCGAACGTGAAGCCCGGCGCCGCCACCTTCTGATTCCAACCTTCTAGCAATGAAGGCTGAGGCATTCGGTAAAAGGTGTTGTTGATCTCGACCGTTGGCAGGCGCTCCGCATAGCTGGTGAGCATCTCCGCGTCGGGCAAGCCGGCCGGATAGAAGCTCCCTTTCCACTCTGCATACGAGAATCCGCTGGTCCCGACCAAGAGGTCCATGGCTCGCCTTTAGCAAAGTCGCAGGTGGAGCGCTGGACCGGCCGCACGGCCATGCCGCCGTTCCTTCCTCGCTGGAAACGAGCCGTCGATTGACGATCGAACAACCGAGGAGAGAGCCGTGCTAAAGATTTTCGATTAGAGGTGCGGGCTCGTTAACCTTCGAGCCCTCGGAGATCATTGGCCACCAGCGTTGCTCCCGGTGAGGTCCTAGAGTCCAAGTATCGCGTCGACGCAGCAATCGACGGCGCTGCGG
The DNA here is from genome assembly GCA_029266615.1 of Polyangiaceae bacterium. Taxonomy (GTDB): domain Bacteria; phylum Myxococcota_A; class Polyangia; order Polyangiales; family Polyangiaceae; genus PMG-095. The sequence continues at coordinate 370 of JAQSWN010000376.1, read as the reverse complement.
ATGCGTTCGCCGCGACCCAGCTCGACGGCAACGCGTCCGTGCTGATTTTCAAGACGAGCGCGGAGACGGCTGAAGCCATCTCGCGCGGCAAGGGCGTCGAGCACATGCATCTGGCGCGCTTGCTGGACGTGCTGGACGTGAACGGAGACAAGTACGCCGTTGCCGAGCGACTCCCCGGCCTCAGCTTGGCGGAGCGCCTGGACGACATCGGCAAAAAGGAGCCGGTGGATGCCGTGCGCTATGCGCTACGCATCGCGGACGCACTCTCTTGTCTGCACGAGGCGGGCGCCTGCCACGGCTTCGTGCATCCGCGCGGCATCTTGATTCAGGTGGAGGGGCACTCGCCCCCGGTGCTCGGCTACTTCCCGGC
>JAQSWN010000444.1 GCA_029266615.1 Polyangiaceae bacterium | reverse complement strand
TCAGCCGAGCGCCAGGCCTTGAGCACCTGTGGGAAGAGGCTGAACGTGGTGCACGCCCCCGCGACGAATCCCAAACCGGTAAGCGTCCAGCCGTCCATCCCGAGTTTCCTCCACGAGGACCTTCAACCAGCCTCGGGCGGGAGGGTTCCGAGTTCATCGCAAGGTGCGAAAGGGGCGGGACGATTACCGGCACCCCGTTCTCTTGCGGAACGGGCGGCATTTCCCAGCCGTTGAGTGGCTGCTCATTGGAGAGACCCGCGATGCTCCGCGCCGCCATCGCTCTACTGACCATTCTGACGTGGCATGGCGCCGCTGCCGCCCAGACCCAGCGCCGTGCATTCGTGATCGGCATAGCGGACTATCGAGAGCTCCAGGGTATCGTCAGGCCGGTTGGCGATGCCCTTGCCGTCCATGATCGGCTGTCCCAGCTCGGATTCACCGCGGAGCTTTTGGTCAACGCGGACGGCCCAACTCTCCAGGACGCGTTCACCCGCTTCACCGCTTCGCTCCAGGACGGCGATGTCGCGGTGGTGTATTTCAGTGGGCACGCCGGTCGGGTCGGTGGCGAATTTACTCTGCTTGCGGCCGATGCTCCCCCGCAGGGCACCCGTGAAAGGCGGCAACAACCATTCGGACTCTTGCTCACCACGATCGCCGACGAGATTAGGGTTGCGGGCGCGCAGGCGCAGATCTTCTTCATCGACGCCTGCCGGGGCGACCCTTACGTGAGCTCGACACCGGAAATCGGGCCCTCCTCGTGCGGCGACCTTCGATCAGGACCAGCATTCGATCTTCACGCGTACTCTCCTTGGCCATCTCGATGACACGGGCTCGGTGGTTCGCTTGGCGCGCTCCGTTCGGACCGAGGTGATCAACCTCGCTAACTCAGTGCAGTACCAGCAGACACCAGCATACCTTGACGAACTCGTTGGACCAGCGGTGGTCCTAGTGCCGAGCCCTTCGGACGTAGCTTCCGCCCCGCCGCCGCCATCAGCTCCCCCTATGCCGCGTGTGCCTCTTCCTCCACCGCCTCAGCCACAGCCACAGCCTCCACCTGCACCGGCTACGGATGGCTTCGTCTGCGGGTCAGCCGCACCCGGACCACCGGCGTTCGATTGCGGTCGGGGCAGGCGGCTAACGGAAATCGCGATCTGCCGTGATCCTCGTCTTGGCTCCTGTGACCGCATGGTCAACGCCGCATTCTATGAGGCACAGGCTCGCGCCGGGCGCGGTGCCGTGGCCTTGCGGCGTGACCAGGAAGCTTGGCTCGCCCGTCGGGACGCTTGCGCCGGTGCTGCCGGGCAAGGTCCGGCCGCTGTCGCGGAGTGCATCGGGCATGCTTACGACGAGCGCATCGCTGAGCTCGAAATCGTGCGAACTCAGCCGCCGATAGCGGCTCCAGTCTCGCCGAGCTTCAATTGCCGTTACGCGCGGACCCCGGTTGAGCAAGCCATTTGCAGCGACCCGGCACTGGCGGCCAAAGATCGGCGCATGGCACGGCTCTATGAACGCGCGGGAGGCTCGCGATTCGGGCCGGTGGAGCCAACCCAGCACGCGTGGCTGGCCGTCCGTGACGCCTGCGCTCGGGTTGCCGGACCGGCGTTGCATGCCTGCGTTCACGAAGCCTACGACGCGCGCGTCACGGAGCTCGGCGGACGCCCTTGATCGCGACAGGTGCCTTCGCGCCGACCTCGGCGACCGTTGTCTCGACCACCCCCGCGCTCTCGATCTCGCAAGTCGCCTGGGCCTGGTTGCCTTCACGCACGCCTTCAAACGGTCGACGGGTGAGGCGCCGACGCAGCGGCGAAGGGCCCGAGCGGACATCGCCCGGAACCCCCCGGGCGCCGTCGAGCCCGGCAGCGCGTGTAGAAGCCGAAGCGGGCCAGAACCGCACAGCGTCCGCCGTCCTCCGCTGCAGGCAGAAGCGGGAGCCCCGTGTAGAGGTGGAGCAGCAGGCGCTCGGCTTCCTCGCCATTGAAGTCATTCATGGCGCGCGAGGCGCGCTCGGCACAACCGTCATGGCTCGTGTCGTCCTTCGTTCGCGGTGCTGCGCCGCGCGGATCCCTCAACGGATCTCGCGTCTTAAGGCGCCACCAGCGGGGCCGTCTTTGCAGCCCCGCTCCCACTTGCGACCCGGGGCGTTTCATCAGCCCCGCCGCGTCGCGTGGTCTTGTCGAAGGAAGCCAAGTCTCACTCAAGGCGCCCGCGCGGCGGTGCGTGATCACAAGCTTTGCCGCGCTTGAGCAAGACCGATGGTCCCAGCTTGAGTAAGCGACGCGCCATCCCCCCGCCAGGATGATTGGGATTTCCCCATGCATATCCCAACGCTCCCTGGCGCTTATGGTCCGACCTCAGGCTGGAGCTGCGGCGGCTTCCGGCGCACGTGGGCCGTCGCCGTTCCCCTCGTGTTAGCCTCACGCGTGTCCGGTCAAGCCGAGATCGCCGGTCGCGATTCATCGCGCCTCCACAGAAAAGCGTGGATCACGAAACGGTCATGCTCCCAAAC
>JAQSWN010000375.1 GCA_029266615.1 Polyangiaceae bacterium | reverse complement strand
GGAGCAGAGCCGGCCAAGAAAGCCTACGGCGTCGCCACGGAGAGCCCCGGAGCGACGAAGGAAGCGAGCCGCGTGCTGGACGCGGGCGGCAACGCGTTCGATGCGGCGGTCGTGGCCGCGCTCGTCGCCGGCTTCACCAATCCGTCTTCGAGCGGTATCGGTGGCGGTGGCTTCGCGTTGGTGTGGTCGGCGCGCGATCAGAAGGCGAGCGTGTTGGACTTCCGCGAGACCGCGCCGGCCGGCATGGACGTGACGGCGCTGGACAAGCGACCGGTGCCGCTGGAAAGGCGCGGCCAGAGCGTGGGCGTACCCGGCGAGGTCGCGGGGCTGTTCGAGCTGCACGGGCGCTTCGGCAAGCTCCCCTGGAAGGACGTGGTGACGCGCGCGGCGCGGCTCGCGGAGCTTGGGTTCGTGGCTGAGCCGCACACGACGAGCCAAGTCGCCGAGCAAACGGAGGGGCCGCTCGCCAAGTCGGGAACGTTTAGCGCCGTGTACCTGCCGCGCGGCAAGCCCGTAACGCTCGGACAAAAGCTGCGCGCGTCCAAGCTCGCGAAGACGCTCGGGCGCATCGCCGCGCAGGGTAAGCGCGGCTTCTACGAAGGCCCGGTGGCGAGCGATTTGGTGCAAGCCGCCACTAGCGCGGGGGGGGCGCTCTCGCTCGCGGATCTGACGGCCTACAAAACCGTGGAACGCGAGCCGCTACGCGTGAGCTGGGACGGCAAGGAAATCCTCACGATGCCACTGCCGTCTGCGGGCGGGCTGCTCATCGCGCAGACGCTCGGGCTCTTCTCGGCGGAAGAGCTGCGCGGCCTCGCCGCGACACCGGGCAAGCGCATCCACTTGCTGGCCGAAGCCATGCGCGCCTCCTTCGCGGATCGCGCGCGCTTCGTCGGTGACCCGGCGTTCGTGAGCGTGGACGTAGCGAAACTGCTCTCCCCGGCGCGCCTGGCGAAGCGCAAAGCCCGATTGGCCGAAGATCGCACGCACACGCAGCCGCGCTTCGGCCTGGAGGAAGCCGGTACGCACCACCTCATCACCGCCGACGCAGAAGGCAACTGGGTGAGCCTTACCACCACCGTCAACAACGCGTTCGGCGCGCGCCTCGTCGCGGAGCAGAGCGGGGTGCTGTTGAACGACGAGCTGACGGACTTTTCGGCGCCGGACGCGGTCGCCCCGTTCACTCTGAGCCAAAACCCGAACCAAGCGCGAGCCGGCGCCCGCCCCGTCTCCAGCATGTCGCCGACGTTCGTGCTGGAAGGCGGCGTACCGACTCAGGCTCTGGGCGGCTCCGGCGGCATCACGATTGGGCCGAACGTGGCGCAGGTGCTGCTCAATCGGCTGGTTTCCGGCATGAACGTGGCGGACGCGCTCGCCGCGCCCCGCTTCGCCATTCCGCCTCCGCGCAGCGGGCTCACGCTCATGCTCGAAACCGCGCTCGGCAAGGCTCACGGCGCGGATCTGCAAGCGCGCGGTGAGCTCGTCAGCTCACGCGATTGGAAGAACGCGGTGCAGCTCGTCGCCAAGGAGAACGGCGTCTTCAGCGCCGCCGCGGACCCGCGCAAGGGAGGGACCGCCGCCGTTCAATAAATGGAGGCGACGAGCTCCGCGCTCTCGTCGTTATTCAAGTCAGTCGCGATGGCGTAGCCGACGCCGTTACTGCGCTCGGTCGCCGCGATGGAGACGCCGTGACGAGAGCCGACGTACACCGGCTCGCTGCGCACGATGCGCTGCTTGAGCGTCGAACGCACCGGGACGCGCGAAGCGTCGTACACGTAGACGGTCAGGCGGTGGCCGGCGATGCGGTACCGGAGCGAAGCCGCGCGCTGGTTGTTCACCGGCACCACGCTCACACCCTCCCAACGAGCGCCATACGACTTAAAGTTCGGCGCGCGCACGGGCACGCCCACTTCCGACTCCAGCTGCGGCAAGAGCGTCTGCTCCGTGAACTGCGGGCCGGTGGAACGCTGGTGATTCGACACCAGGTCCTCAATCAGCTTTTCCACGCTCGCGGGCGTGGATGCGACGTCCGCGTTGGAGGTCGTCTTCGAATCCGCGGAGCGGTTGTTGGCCGAAGCTGCCCACACCATGACCACCGCCGCCGCCGCCGCGATTGGCATGATGCCGCGCCAGCTCAGCATGCGGCTGTGGAGGTCCGCCGGAGCGTCCCGACGCTCTTCGCGCTCGCGCTCCGCCGTCAGCGCCATGCGGATGCGCTCTTCGAAAGAGTCGGTTACGGGCGAAACCGAGCGGACGTGCTGTTTCAGGCTCGTGCGCATGGCCTCGCCCAAGCGCAGCCGCTCCGCGCAGCGCGGGCACTCTACCAGGTGCTCTTCTACGTCCACCACGTCTGCCGGGCCGAGCTCACCGTCGCGGAACGGCTCCAGGAGCGGAACGAAATGGCGGCAGGTGCTCACGAGCCCACCGCCTTTCGAGCGCGGTATTGATTGAGCTCGACCACTTGCTCCGGCTTTTGGCCGACGTCCTGCTCCGGCCCGACGATGCCCATCGACCGCGCGTGCTCATAGAGGCGCCCCTTGAGCAGGCGCCGGCCGCGATGCAGCCGCGACATCACCGTACCGATCGGACAACCCATGATGTCGGCGATCTCTTTGTACGATAGCTCTTCCACGTCGGAAAGAACCACGGCCATGCGGTAATCTTCCGGAAGCTCGTCCAACGCGCGCCCGATCTCCTGGGCGAGCATGGGACGAAGCGCTTGCGACTCGGGGTCGCGCATCGACTCCATCGTTTGCGCGCTAATCCAGCCGTCCGCGAGCGGGTCCGCGTCCGGCCCCTCGAGCACGCTGCGTTCGAGACCACCACGGCGGTAGCGATTGATGAACGTGTTCATCAAGATGCGGATGAGCCAGGCGCGCAGGTTGGTGCCGGCCTCGAACTGGTCCCGCGCACGCATGGCTTTGAGCAGCGTGTCTTGCACCAAGTCCTGGGCGTCCGCCGGATTCTTGGTGAGCCGCGTGGCAACGCCGAGCAGCGCCGGCAGCTCGGCCAACGCGTCTGTCTCGAAAGCCTTACCAGTTAGTCGGCCGGTGCGGTTCATCGGGGGTCTGAGAGGGAACCGGGCCAGATTCCGGTTTATTCCGAGGCGTCCTGATGGCCGCTTCCAGCCGGGCTTTCGCCTGGCGGTCTCCGCGCGGCTAGCTGGCCCTCGATGGCGTCCAACCGGTCTGCCAGCCGCTTCACCTCGTGCTGGAGGTCGCTGAAGGCGGCGAAGTTGGGCAGAACGGCGCGGATTCGCTCGTCAATCGCGCTCTGCCACTGCTCGAAGGTAGCGCGTAGGCCCTTGGTTTCCTTGGCTTGTGACATGTCTTCATCCTCTCGCGGCGCGGGCGGCGGGGCCGACGGCGGGGTCGGCCCGGTCGCCTCGCCCTCTTCTTTGCCCGGCGGAATGAGCTTACCGATAGGGCCCTCCCGCAGTTGGGTAAGGATCTTTTCGCCGCGGTTGCGGATGAGCGCCTTGAGCGTCGGGATCGGGATGGCGCGCGGCTTGTTGCGCAGCTCCTCCGAAATGATGAGCGCGAGGGTGACGTCCGTTTTGTCTTCCTTCGTCGCGTTGTCGATGATTTGGACGTCCTCGCCCTCACGAATCATTTCCGCGATCTGGAGGAGAGTGACGTAGCTACTGCCACGGGTGTCGTAGAGCTTCCGATTGGAGTAGCGCTTGATGATGCGCCGGTCGGTAGACTCTTCCGACGGGTCCGCGGCGGGGATGTCGGCGTCGTTGCTCATGGCGGTGCGGCCCATGAGTATGGCGCGCAGCGTCAAGCCGGTCAAAGGCCGGTTCGCTGCGCTCTATTTTCCGCGGCTTTCCGGCTACGCCGTCTTGGCCAGGGCAGGCGCCGCCGTCAGATCCGCCAGGTCCTGTTCGGCTAGATCGAGGATCCAGTCCAGGAAGGCCGCGAAGCTGGGCTGACGCACACCGATTTCATTCACCCAAGCGATGACCTCGTATTCACCGTCCGGGCTCGTCACGGCCGGGTTGAAAGCAAACAGAGTCGTGCCCTCCAAGTCCGCACCGAAAGGTATCAAGGTGCGGGCGCGGGGTCGCGTCGGCGGCCCTAAGTCCGGGATGGGGGTCTCGGCGGCTTCGAACGCGGCGCGGGCGAGGTCTTCGTACTGACGGCAGCCGAGGTTGGCGCTGCCGAGCAGGCTGGCGCCGTCGAAGAAGCGCGGCCAGCCATCGTGTAAGCGCAGGAAGGCACGGTACGAAGGCGGGAGGGCGCGGCCCAAACGCTCCTCGGCGCGCGCGAGCGCCACCTCGGAGGCGGAAGGATTCGGGATCAAGCCGAGATCTCGAAACGGCTGCAGCCACGAGATCTCGGTGTGAATCTCGCGAATC